>NZ_JAUOES010000008.1:0-219138 GCF_031932065.1 Shewanella scandinavica | reverse complement strand
ATATGCAGCAGATGAAGCAGTCCCGCGATGAAGTGATCGCATCTTATCTTTCATTTTCAAAAGCGGCTGCCAAGTGCAAAGCACTCACCTTAGTGTCGCAGGTGATAGATGGGGATACGGCCGTCCTTGAATATGCACAAAAAGATCTTTGTGGTAATGCATCGGAGGCGAATGAAAAACAAAGAATTAGTATGATAAATGAAGGTGGTTGGAAAATTGATGAGCTCCAAATTAGTCTCTAAATCACTTGGAATGTCGTATCAATGACAGGATTTTATGAGTTTTTTAGCCTGCCAAACGGAGTTGAGGTTACTTGTCCCCATTGTGCTGGCTGCGCCATTTTTACCTTTGCCCATGTTTTTCGTTTAGAGAAAAAAGATGTGCATTTATTTGAGGGTCGGCAGTTTGAGATCAAGCAGTTTAATCAAAGATTTGCCCATAAATGGCCTGGTGTGCTGTTTTTCCCTCCGCTATTGGATGCTTCTTGGCAGGAAAAATTGCCAGAAAAATACCAAGGTACTTCGACTTGGGAACATAGGGCGAACAGTGCTTTTACAGATGGTACAGATCTTGGTCTTATTTGTTGTTATCAGTGTATGGCAAAACAGAAACATCGACTTGAATGGCCCAATGACGCATTTTATTCCCTTGAGTTTAAAGGTCATTCACTTTGGGCATTTAATAAACAGATGATGCTTCAGATCCGTGATTACATTCAGGCTAAAGATCGCAATGCGGTATTCGAGTCAGAGCCGATAGTCATTCGACATTTGCCGACAATTTTTAAACTGGCTAAAAATCGCGAGATATTGGTTAAAAAAATTAATAAGCTAATTTATAGCCCATAGTTTCTACATACCAATTTCAAAGACTTGTGTGGTCAATCTCATCGAGTAGTTGTGTTAAGTTGTCTGTGACTCGGATATTTGCTTTTCTATTAGTTATTACAGTTAGCGGGTCTATTATCATGTCGAAATATCATATTGGCACTACCGAAGATGAATTCGAACCCGGTTCTGGCGGCCATATACTTCGTAACAAACTCGCGATAACCGATGAAGAGGATATGGCAGAGGTAGAGACACAGTTGTTATTAAAGCTTTATGAGTACGTGTTTCAATCTGGTGTTATTGAAAGCGAGCATCTATCGGTTGGTATGCTCTTTGAGTGGCATCGAAAATGGCTCGGTAATGTTTATTACTGGGCTGGTGAGCGGCGTACAGTCAGGTGGTTTCGAATTTACGGCAGCGGCTCAAATACTTAAGTGTCTCACTCAGTTTGAAAAGGAATATTTAAGCAAGTTCAATGGTTTAAATTCATTTTCTAGAGACGAAGTTGTGAGTTACTTGGCTGAAAGTCATGTGGAATTTATCCTAATTCACCCATTTAGAGAGGGAAATGGACGTTTGTCACGTTTGATACTCGATGTGATGGCAGTAAAGGCGGGTTATCTCCCACTTGATTATGGGATTTGGGAACAAAATAGAGATTTTTATTTTAAGTCAATTCAAGCAGGGTTGGGTGGGGATTATCAACATATGGCTCGTTTGGTAAACGATGTGCTCAGCGCTAAAAACGAATGAAGTTTAGGCTAAGGTCAAATGACTGAAACGGCTTTTTTTGGCCTTCAATTTTGCTTCAACTTCAGCCGTAGTTTTACCCGTCTCAATAGCGGTTGAACTGGCCACAGCGCGATAGAGTCGATTTTGAGTCACTTGTGTGTTTTTTGATTTAGTTTTCATAGGATCAACCTCAATTAAGTGCATGAATTATAGCACTCTAGATAACGAATAGACAGCTGTGTATCCAAGGCCCAAAGCAGCAATACTTCATGTTTTACCAATCATATCGCTCTTTAGATATCGATAAAAAGTCGTCAGTAGGTTCTCCAATGACGACTCTTTTAATCAAGCTGACATAGCCGATTAAGGTTTATCAAAGCACAACATTACGCGCTTTTTCTCGCTTCCATTTCAGCTTGGCTTGAAAGGTACTCATCGAAGGTACCTTGGAAGTTAATCACTTTTTTATCTTTAATATCAATGATACGTGTTGCGAGCGACGATACAAACTCACGGTCATGGCTGACGAATATCAAAGTGCCTTCAAAGTCTTTCAACGCATTATTAAGTGCTTCGATGGCTTCCATGTCCATGTGGTTTGTCGGTTCGTCCATGATCAGCACATTGATGTCTTGCATCATTAACTTGCCGAATAACAAGCGGTTTTTCTCTCCGCCTGAACAGTTACGCGCTTTCTTGTTAGCGTCGTCTTCGGTGAACAGCAAACGGCCTAACATGGCGCGTACCATAAGATCGTTATGCTTAGGTTGGCGCCACTGTGACATCCAATCCATTAACGTGTAGTCATTATCAAATTCGTCACTGCTGTCTTGTGGACAGTAGCCGATTGATGCGTTTTCTGACCACTTGATCACGCCTTTATTGTGTTCTAGATCATTGACTAAGCAGCGTAGGAAAGTGGTTTTACCCACGCCATTTTCGCCGATAATCGCTAATTTTGCACCGGCTTCGAGGATTAAGTCGCCGCCTTCGAATAGCAGCTCACCATCAAACCCGTGGGCCAAATCTTCGAGGATCAGTGCTTGGCGATGCATTTTCTTGCCAGCATCGAAACGAATAGAAGGGTGGATACGGCTAGAGGATTTGACTTCATCAAGCTTGATTTTGTCCATTTTCTTCGCGCGCGAGCTGGCTTGTTTTGCCTTAGATGCGTTGGCACCGAAGCGGTTAACGAAGTCTTGCAGCTCTTCGATTTCAGCACTTTTCTTGGCGTTACCTGACAATAATTGTTCGCGCAGTAATGCCGATTGTGCGAGGAAGTATTCGTAGTTACCTGGGTAAATGCGCAATTCGCCATAATCGATATCCGCCATGTGGGTACAGACGGCATTTAAGAAGTGCCTATCATGGGAAATAATGATCATGGTGCATTTACGTTTGTTCAACTCGGTTTCTAACCAGCTAATGGTATGGATATCCAAGTTGTTGGTTGGTTCGTCGAGCAGCAGAATATCTGGGTTGGCAAATAGCGCTTGGGCTAACAAGACCCGCAATTTCCAGCCCGGTGCCACTTGTTGCATTAGGCCGTAATGGAAAGATTCTTCAATACCCGCTTCGAGCAGGATTTCACCGGCGCGACTTTCAGCGCTGTAACCATCCATTTCGGCAAATTCACTTTCAAGATCGCCAACGCGCATGCCATCTTCTTCAGTCATATTCGGATTGGCGTAAATGGCATCGCGTTCCTGTTTGACTTTCCACAGGGCAACATCCCCCATGATCACCGCATCGATAACGCTGTATTGTTCAAACGCGAACTGATCTTGGCTTAGGGTACCGACTTTTAAGCCGGGCGTGATGGACACATTGCCAGAGGTTGGCGCTAACGCTCCGCTGAGGATCTTCATAAAGGTCGATTTGCCACAGCCATTCGCGCCGATCAAACCATAGCGGTGACCATTGCCAAATTTCGCTGAAATGTTTTCAAACAATGGCTCTGGGCCAAACTGCATCGTGATGTTCGCGGTAGAGATCAAAGGAGCTTTCCTAGGTATTTGCTAACGGGGATTGTGATAAACAAGCCTCAAAATGAAACATGCGCTTCACCCACTCTAAGCCAAAACATTAAAGTTGGGATAATAAGGTCGCGGAGTATACAGACTAAGGGCTAAAGATGCGAGCAAGTATGTGATGCGTAGCCATAAATCGAGCCGTTTCAGTTGCGTTTATTTGCGGATCGGTGAAGGCGTGAGTTTATAGCTGTTTGCATGATATCGCAGATATGCCGAGCTAAACTGCCAGCTTACGGTAATATTTCTTTGTACTAAAGCCAACGCCAAACCTTGCTAGCGCAAATAAAAGAAGGCGTTTAGCGTATTTACCGTTATTATTCCAGCAGTTTTGTCGAGCAGCAGATTTTACGGCTAAAATTTAATGGCTCAGTTTGAAGGCTTTAGGACTGTAAGACCTAAATGTCGCGAGTTTTGTAGCGAATTAAGTCACTCGTTTAACCACTCAATACCGTAAACTAATACCTTAAAATCAGCCAATTGGGCTGGATTTGGAATTCCCATGATAGAAGAGCAACAGAACAACCCATTACACGGCCTTAAACTCGAGACAATGATCACTGAGTTAGTCGATTTTTATGGTTGGAAAATTTTATACGCGGCATTAAAGCTAGGCTGCTTTAACACTAACCCGACCATTGAGGCCTGTATCATTTTCCTCAAAAAGACCGAATGGGCGCGGGAGAAAGTGGAAAACTTCTACTTATACCGATTCAAGCGTATGCCTAAAGCCGTCGGTGAGCAGTTTGATCTTAAGCCACGTGAACGTGGTTTTGCCTCGGGTATTGTCCCGCGTAAACCGATGGAGCTAACATTAGCCTCTATCGCTGAAATGCAAGCCAAAGCCAGCGCCGAGTACGAAGCGGGCAACCGTCGTCCAAATTCTGGCAAGCGCTTCGGTAATGACGTGGGTAAAGGCGCTGGCAAAAAACCTGCGGGTGGACGGGGAACTAGTTCTGGCTATGGTTCGTCCAATAGCAGCTCACAGCGTCGCAGCGAACCCAGACATGATTCAAGAAATGATTCAAGAATGACTGAGCGTTCAGGACCAAGCCCATCGACGGATGATAACGATCCTTGGGGTACTAAGCGCAGTTAATTCGATGTTAGTCGCCCTGGATGAAGTTATTGTTTTAACTGTGTGATAGACGATTTAGGCGGGTGAAAACGAAAGAGGGTAGCCGTAGTTCTCGGCTAACCTCTTTTTTTGATTAATAATTCAATTTATTGAATGCTAGTTAGCAAATTATCGGGGGTTATTATTTTGAATTTGCATATTCCCTGCATAAATAGTTAACCCCTTCAATTTTTGTTCGCGTTGCGCTAAGTGCAAATCGTTACCTGCATAACGCATTATCCGCAGTGGCATTTCAAGCAGTAAATTGGCCCTATTGCATGTCGAGTTGTTTGACTATGCTGCTCCAAGGTAACCATTTAAACGCTTGGTTGGCATCGGGTAAGTGGTTGTGACCATCCTGTACCACCAGCATTCCCTGTTGCCAAACACCATGGCCGACGGGCAAATGCGTGACAGCCAGCCCATCAGTTTCGGCGCTGCCGTCGATGCTGGTTTCGTGGCCATTCTCCATGCCGTTTAAGTTCACACCGATGCGAAAACGACCCACTTGGGTATAAGGCGCGCTTGCTTGATAAAGCAAATAACTGTTATTACCTTGGCTCGAGACCACCAGCAAATCTTGTTTTTTGCCTTTAATTGTGGCGCCTTGGTAAAGCGATATCCCTTCAACATCGGCGACTAAATCACCTTCGGCCTTGATGATCAATTTGCCCTCTGTACTGGCATCTGCTTTGGCATTAAAGCGCCAAATGCCTTTATCCTCTTCACCGATAAACAGCGCATGTTGCGCTTCATCGACCACACAACCTTCAACTTGGCTTGGGGTATGAATATCCCGCACTAGTGTGATACTGGGGCCATTTTGCTGCCAGTCGACACGATATTGGGCGATGCGGCCAGACTTTTCATTAGCGAACACGTATAAGGTTTGCTCGTCTTGATACAAACACATGCCGTAAATATCCGTCATGTTGGTCGCCTGATTCGGGTATTCAGTGATCTTGCCTGCTGCGTCGATTTCATAAAAGGCGAGACTGTCGTGTTCGCGTTGGGTTGCGACTGCGATATCGCGCTTTTTACCGCCCAATAGTACCTGTTGGCGCAAATCGACGTTGTTGATCCTGCCCGATGGCAACGCTTGAACTTGCTCGCCGCGCATATTAAAACTCAATAATCCCCAACGTTTGTTGGTGCCAAGCACAAGGCTTTTTTCGGGTTCAGTGGGATGTACCCAAATGGCGGGATCGTCCATGGTATCGCCCGGTCTATCGGATGGTGCGCTCTCAACCCAAGCGGGGATTTCTACTATCATTTCTAGTGTAGCTTGTTCATCGCCCACGTTTTGGGCGCTCGGCAACGATGTGGCGAGTAACTTTTGTGGAAAGAATTGTGGCAATGCTTGCTCAGTAAAAAGATAACGATCGTTTTTATCATCATAGATAGCAAACGTCGCACTTTTTGCTTGGGCTGATGTGCTCGCGTTTATGGCGAGGCTTAAGCGCTGGGCCTTGGTTACCGCTTTGGCTTCGGTCTTATCCGTGGTTTTTGAAGATGGCGCGCTAAAACTCAGTATTTCAGTGCCTTTGTCGTCCATCACCTTGCCGTTTTTATCACTGAGCAGCAATTGACCGTTCAACAAGTTTAAGCCGGTGATTTGATTATAGATCGCGGGGAAGATGAGCTTAGCACTGGTATCCGCGAAGGGGCTGGCATCAAACTGCCATACACCCGCTTCGGGCTCACTGACATAAAGCGTGTCGCCATTAATAGCGCAATCCGTGCTATTAACCGGAATCGATTGGCTGCGCATCAGCTTAGGTGAGAAATGCTCGGCATTACCCAGTAACCACTGCTCACTCTTGCCACTTTCACCGCCAAACCAAGCGTAGATATTGCCATCCTGAGTCCGGGGCTGAATACAAATCCAATTGATCTCGAAATTACCCATGGGCAGCAAGGGCAAGACATTAGTTGTCGGTTTGCCATTGATTTCTTTAAGCATGATGGGACGAACGCGATCGGCTTTGCGATCGAGCGTTAATGCATAAGGATCGCTAAAGGCGAGTAATTCAAAGTCACCTTTCACCAGTAAACTCGAAGCAGGCAAGGGCGCTTCTGCCACCGTGGTTTGCATTCCTTGTTGCATTTCTGTCACCAAAACGGTTTGTAACATCAGTCCTTGCTGTTCGCTGGTAAATAGCCAGTGAGACAGAGTGTTATCGCTTTGTTTGTCTTGATTAAAGATGAGTGGCTGTGCTTGGCTGCCCTTATGGCCCGCTATGGTTTGAACAGCGACGCTGATGGTGTTTGCCATGGCAGTCAAGGGCGTATGACTGGCGATAAGGCCGAGCAATACGGCGGATGATAGTAGAGTTTTTTTCATATTTTGATTCGCTAGTATTCTGTTTTATCAGATTTTTATTAAATTTATCATCGACACTTGTCAGCAAACTTCGCAGTACATTTCTCAGCCCATTTTTAGCCAAAAAAGTCTACTCACAAGCTTGTTAATAACCTAAGTGCCGATGAGCGCGTTAATAGTTAGTGTATTGCACGCCTAATTGGAAAGTGCGGCCATAGGCTTCGTACTGGGCGTTATAGTCGCTGTGACCTGCGTAGCTGTAATAGGGCTCATCGGTGAGATTCACGCCTTTAAAATACAGTGTAAGGCTGGTGGTAATATGCGCCTTTGCCACAAAATCCCATTGCAAGTGAGCGTCTTCATAGAGATCGAGGCGTTCATCATCAAGTTCAGATACTTCTTGCAAGTATTCCGATTTATAGGCAGCAGATAACCACACACTGGCGTAAGTGTTCTCATAACCTAAGGACAGGTTTGCGGTGATATCCGACTGACTTGGCATCGGAATATCGCGGCTGGTCTCTGTGCCGTCATCCAACCAACTGATGCTGGCGACGGAATCTGTATAGGTCAGGTTAGAATTGAGTACGAGTCCATTAAAGGGTTCGGGTAAAAAGCTAAATTCCTGCACATAACTGAGCTCAATCCCTGAAATGTGGGCACTGTTACCGTTAATATAAGTCACTGCGCTATGGGCATCGACATAATCACCCCGTCCAGCTAAGTCTGCTTTGTAGATAAAGTTATCAATGTCCTTGTAAAACAATCCCGCCGACACTAGGCCAATATTGCCAAAGTAGTGCTCAATGCTCAGATCTAAGTTCATTGATTCCAGCGACTTAAGATTTGGATTACCGAAGGTTAAATCGATATCGCCGTCATCTTCTTCACGCAAATAGCCTGGCGCTAATTGACCAAACGTCGGGCGCACTAAAGTGTTGGTCCACGCGCCGCGCAGCACGGAATTGTCAGAATAACGGTAGGTGAGATGCAAGCCAGGCAGCCAGTGGTCTTCGTCGCTAGTGTTATTAATATCGATAAACTCGCCGCTGACACCATCAAAACCGTGGCCTTGGGAGTCCCATTTGTTTTGCTCGAACCTTAGCCCTGTGAGTATCCGCAGTTTGCCGATATCTAGGTGACCCATAAGATATGCGGCGTTAACATCTTCAGTAATATCAAAGTCGTTGATGGTCGATTCGATTTCATCTCGGTTACTGTTGGCATCTAAGCTGTCCACTAAATCCCACACGGGTGAAGCGTTAATACCCGTGCCAAAGCGACCGAGACTGTAATCCACTTCATTACCTGAGTATTGGCTCAGTAACAGGGCATCATCGCTAACGCCTTGGTCGGCAAAGTCACTGTAAATCCACACTTCTTCACGATTAGTTTTATCACGGCGGCTGAGTTTTACCCCTGTTTTCACTTCGGCAGGATAGTCACCCAGACTCAGTTGGCGGCTGAGGTCGAATTGGGCGCTGTTAATGGTATCTTTGGCTTTCGATTCGGCTAACTCGATTTCGTCCAGCTCAAAATTGTCGGTTTGATAATAGCTTTCGGGCGCTATGATCTGCGGCTGCTGACTGTCGCTAAAACCTGTGTCATCGATTTTGGCAACAAAGTCCGCGCCGGCAATATCCCGTGGCTTGTCGGCGCTAGCCGTACTGTGACTTGCTTGATAATCGAGGGTCCAGCGCTCAAAACGGGTTTCACCGCCAAGGACATAGGAGGTGATGTTTTGGTTCTCGGAACGGGATTTCAGTGAGCGAGTCGTTTTGCCTTGGCTGAGTTCGCCTGCTTGTAGCGGCGATTTCCACTTCGTCTTGGCGCTATTGCGGGTTTCGGTGTCGTCAAACTCACTGTAAAGCGTGCGCAGGTATAAATCTGTATCATCGCTCGGGCGATAATCAAAGTTCACGCCTATGCCTAAACGCTCACGATTGATTTCGTAGTCACGTTGATCGACAGACTCAAGCGCTGCATTGCCGTAACCTGTGTCATCGGTGAAATCCCAGTTGCCGCCAGTTTCGACGTTATCCGAGCCAAAGTCGCGGTTATACCAACTAGCCCCTATGGCGATACCTAACTTTTCACCAATGACATCGCTGTAGCTGGCGGCAAGTTTGGGATTGGTATTGTCGGTCAGTGAATCTTGGCTGGCTTCAGCGCTCAGGTTAACGTAGGTATCTTCTCGATCGAACGCTGATAGACTTTTGACTTCAATCGCGCCACCCAACGCATCGGCATCCATATCTGGAGTTAAGGTTTTACTGACTTCAACCGATTGCAATAAATCTGATGGTACAACGTCGAGCGCCACGGCGCGGCGATCACTTTCAGGGGATGGCAGACGCGTGCCGTTCATCGACACTGAGTTATAATCCGGCGCCATTCCGCGTACCCGCACAAAACGGCCTTCGCCTTGGTCACGTTCAATAGAAAGCCCCGGCACGCGTTGCAGTGATTCGCTGATATTGCTGTCGGGGAAATTGCCCAGCACATCGGCGCTGACCACATTGAGCACGTTATCCGCACCACGTTGACGGTTCATGGATTTGCTCAAGGCGCCTTGCTGGCCGACCACCATAATGTGTTCAACATCTTTGCTGCTGAGGCTGACATCCTGCTGGGTCGTTTGCTTATCGGCAATCTGGACCTTGTGCTCCATAGGCGTAGCGCCGAGGTAGTTGACCACCAGAGTGTAATCGCCGTCATTAATGCCGACAAAGAAGTAGCGACCATCACGGCCAGCCTGTTGGCTCAGATTAAGCTCTTTGATAGTGACACTTGCGCCAGCTAAGGGCTGCTGGCTATTTTTGTCACGAACCTGACCTTCGAGTTTGCCCACGGCGAGGACATTGGCGCTAAATCCGGCGGCCACAATGGCAAGGGTGATAGCCGATAACGGCGTGCGAAATTGCATATTAACTTCCTATTAGTTTGTTGGTACGCGAGTGTTATCCGTGACGGCCAGTTACCCTCGGTCGCTACATCGCTACATCGCTACATCGCTACATCGCTACATCGCTACATCGCGACATGAGTTGCGACATGGCATCACGGATTTGAATCTGTGTTTTTAGTCACTGGAAACATTCAATAGCGGCAACGTTAGGGCAGGTTAATGTCAGATTTGTGACGGGATTTTGTAAACGGGGCAAACTTGCCCTCAAACGCCGCTTAATAGCCACTTTTTGCGAGAGCGTGAGCTAAAAAGACGCTTATCAGAGTGGGCTTAGCAGCAAGAAAATAGAAGAAGGGCTTGTGTATTAAAATGAGGCTTATGGATTTTAAAGCATTTAAAAACAATCGCTTGTGGATATTTATAGAGAGGAGCTAGGCAAAGGTGAGCAAGTGTTGCCATCTTTATGTCCGACAAATAGCCGTAAAATTCCGAAGTGGTTGAGCTAATTTGCCGCAATCACGCTAAACCGTACGTCACCTTTCTGTCATAAAACTGGGTTAGCTTGCGATGCCAATAGGGTGAATTCCCACTCCGTTCTGCATAACAAAATTAAAAGGTGAAACCTTGCATTATCCCGTGAAATCGCTGCGACTGGCCAGTGTGTATGGCTTGAGTCTGTTGATCATCTTTATCGTGCCGCTATTACTGTGGCAGAACACGCCTGCTAAAGCCATTCCTCAAGTCGATTGGCTCGATATTGCCTCCGAGGGTGCATTATTCGTGCTGAGCATGTGCTGGTTGATGGTGATTGTCTCGGCCCGCCCATCGGGACGCGTAACCAACTTACTGGTGGTCGGTCTGTCAAGTTATTGTTTAGGTTGTTATTTAGATTTACTCGATGAAGTTTTTATCGTTAAAACGCTGCCCGTGTATAACTGGTTTGAAAAGATGCCAACTCCGATTGGTTTACTCATTCTAACCTGCGGGCTTTGGCTGTGGCGTGACGAGCAAACCGTAGTAAATCGCCAGTTACAAACCCGCGAGCAATTTTATCGCCAGCATCATCTAACTGATGGCTTAACCTTACTGAACGATGCGAAAGCCTTTGAACACCATTTAGTGAAGCAACTACCGCAGCAGCAACCTTTTGGGCTGATCATGCTTGATATCGATTATTTTCATCAATATAACCAACTTCAAGGTGCAAAAGAGGGCGATAAACTGTTATCCGATGTCGCCCAGTGGTTAAGTACCCAGCTAAGAAGCCAAGATTTGGTCTGCCGTTATGCCGGTGATCGTTTTATCATTTTGCTCAATGGTGCAATCGCACCATTGGTCAGTACCATGGCGGAGCAGCTACAGTATGGCATTACAGCACTGGGCTGCGAGGTTTCAGTGGTATGGGCTTTGCCATCTCCCAAGATGGTTGTGGATAAACAGCAGAGTGAATCAGCAAAACGACCGCTTAAGGATGAAGCACAGACATTACTCAAATTTCTCAATGAAAAAATGTCACAGCAAAAATTAAACCGTCAGCCATTAAACCCGCAAACCACGACAGTCAGCGCGTTTAGTGAGCCGCGATAAATGAGAGCCCTGGCCACTTGGCAAGATAAGTGTATCGACAGCCAACTGCTGGTGGCGAGCCTTGTCGGCTTATTTAAGCAAAGGGGACTGGATTGCGACAAATTGCTGCGTGGTACGGGGATTTTCAGTGCAGATATCCGCAAACCTGGCCATAGCATTAGCCCGAAACAATTGCTCAGACTGGTGGATAATGGTTTATCACTGTGGCCAAGTGGCGACTTAAGTTTTTTACTCGGGCAATTATGGCTGCCATCCCAAAGCGGCGCGCTAACTGCGGGGATGTTATGCGCGCGGGATCTCAATGAACTTGGGTTATTTTGGTATCAATTTCATTGGCTCACTCAGCCTTGGTTACAGTGTTGGCGTTGGCAGGGGGATAAGGAATGGCATTTTTTACTGAGTCTCGATTTAGGCACGCAACAACATACACAATTCTTTATTGAGTTAAGTCTGTCGTCATTAGTCGCCAGTTGTAAGCAATTGATGGGGCAGGGTTGGCATGGCAGCATGAGCTTTCCCTACGAGACGCCACAGAATATCGCCCAATATTATAAGTACTTCGGCACAGACATTAGTTTCGATGCGCCGCTGTGTCGAGTCTCGATGGCAAAAGCCTTTATGCAGCAACCGCTGTTATATGCGCAGCAGATCGCCAGCAGCGTTGAATCACAAGCTACACGCCATGCTGTGACTCATGCTGTCATTTCGCGCCAAAGTCACTTTCAATCGCCGCGCTACACACTGTTTGCCAGTGAATATAGACTCGGACTGGCGGCGGGCATTCGTTTGTCGCTGATGCGGGATAACGTAAGTTTGCCAGAGATGGCAGAAAAACTATCGATGAGCCCAGCTACCTTAAAGCGCCGCTTGGCTGAAATGGATCTAAGCTTTGGCCAACTCGCCGATGAAACACGTTTAATCAAAGCCCTGTATTATTTAGCCACACCTTCGCAGGACGCTCACAGTATTGCCAATTCACTGTCCTTCAGCGACGCCAGTAATTTCAGGCGTTCTTTTAAACGCTGGACGGGCCAATTACCCATCTATTTTCGCAGCTGGCTGGCTTAAGTCATAAGCGAGTAACAAGATGTCCTGCCTGTATTTTCAAGCGTATTTTTTGTTTTTATTTATTCAAAGCGTGAATTTTTATGCCTTAAAAGTGAAGTTAGGTGAGAAATTTGTCGGCATTATATGTTCATAATTGAATACTTAACGCATAACCAATCAATTTCACCATTAATGGTTATTGCGCAAGGCTCATAAGCGTTATGCTGGCTGAACTGTGATTCCGCTGAGTGAGTGGCGAGTGATTATGGTAATGATTTTACCGGATGAATGACTAGACACTTTTTTATTGTCGCTATTTTGACTGTGCCATGGTCTCAGATAAACAATGCCATTTATACTCACTTTCCTATTGCAAAATCGTGGTGAACATTAAGCTGAAATGGAGCAACTGAGTGGTGAGTGACGAAAAAATCACTGGACTTTATTTCATCGAAGGACTTAAGCGCATTTGGATTACTTATACATATAGGCATCCAGAGCCAATAGATGACATCGACCATACGACATATATGGAGCTGCTAGATAAAGTAAAAAAAACAGATGGAACGCGATATGATTTGTACACCTATCTCCTATCAAAACAAAACCAGTGCACAGACATTCTCCAATTTCTTAAAACACACCCGCACTGAAAATAGCCTTTCCCAAGAAGATTTATGTGGTTTGCTTAGGCAGAAAAGCTGTCTGTTCGATACCTTAGACTCCATCACGATTAGCCGTTGGGAGCGAGGGGTTAACATCCCATCCCTTGCAAAACAGTCTGAAATTGTTGAAATATTTGGTTCTGAACTCTTTGATATTTATCGGGAGGATAAAAAGTTTATCAACGAAGGCTTAGCCTTGATTAACCTTTTTGAGTCCAACATAGAACGCAGTGATCATCCGTACTACCGCAACACGCCTTATCGAGTCGAATTTATCGAGAGCCACCATCATAACTTCATGGCTTTGCTGCAACTCAGTTTGGTTTATGAAAGTAATCCGCGTTTATCCTTTGTGAGCCGTAAGTTATCTCAACCTTTTTTCCACGGTCTTTCTCTAGTCGTTGCGTTTAGCTTAGGTGAGCAGATTGTCGGACATAGTCTTTTTTGTCGCACTCAGGGCAAAATTGCTCTCGAATTTATGAATGATGAGGTGGACTTATTCGAAGTGATTAATCATAACAGCCAAGCCTTACCAGACACCTTGATGGTGTTCTCCTCCTTTGGTGTGACTCCCTATATTGAAAACTACATGATGTCTGTTTATCTCAATGAATTGGCGACGAGTCGCTCACTCAAGTTTTTAAGTTTTAATATCTGTGATGAGTCATTAAAACGAAAGCTAACGCAATTTAAGTTACCCATTTTCAAAGTGAGAACGATAGAAGGTCGCTCGAAACCGATAAAAAACTATTCGTTTTTCTGCAGTCGCACAGAGGTGATGGCGAATCGCAATCTGCTCAAGCTTTCCGTCATACCTTCATCAAAATCCCAAACGATCGATCCCATTTTTTTCATGCAGTTAGAGACTACGATATGAATATTCTCATCATAGATGATCAGCGCTTTATTCGAGAAACCATGAAAGCCGATATCCATAAGTATTTAGCTGAGGATAATGTGCAGATTTTTGAAGCCTGTAACGGTAATCAAGGTATTGAACTGCTCATCGGCATCGAAGTGGTGCTTGATTTAATCATCATAGATCTCAAGATGGACCAAGGAGATGGGATCGCAGTGATCAATATGTTGGCCTCTGAGCCCCGTTTTGCCGCTATACCGATCGCGGTTATCAGCTCCTCGGATAAGCGGACTCTAGAGCTGGTGGACAATATCATCACAGGCCTCAGACTCAACTTACTGGGGGTATTTGCTAAGCCTATCAATGTGAATGATATTTTAACGCCTTTGTTAGACGTTTCTTCGGATAGACATCATTCACATCAACATCAGTTGGTCGTGCAAAACAGGGCGGCCAATATCAATGTGCGGCAATTGCTTAAAGATGAACAATTAATTCTGTGCTATCAACCTAAGATTAACCTCAGGACCAAGGAAATCATGGGTTTTGAAGTGCTATCGCGGCTTTGCGATCAATCCAATGGCTATATTTATCCCGACGTTTTTTTGCCACTGGTTAATCAACAGGGACTGAATAGCCTGTTCTCGCGGATGGTCATTTCCCAGGCATTACAATGTTGGTCGCGCCAACCTTTACTGACGGCGTTTGCGCTGTCCATTAACATTACCGCGGATGATTTGACTTGCGATGAACTGATTGAATACATCATCGAATGTGGCCATGAGCATAAACATATCCATTTGATTTTGGAGCTCACTGAATCGCAGGAGATCATCAATCAAGATAGAGTGCTTAACTCAATTGCACGGCTGATCATCAACAATATAGATATTTCCCTCGATGATTTCGGAAAAAGTTATTCCACTTATGATCGCCTCGATGCCATTCCCTTTAAAGAAATCAAAATTGATAAAAGTTTTGTCTCCGATATGGATATTAATCATCAACATTATCTCATTGTGGAGTCCACCATAGCACTTGCGCAGAAGATGCACGTAAAGGTGGTTGCCGAAGGCGTTGAGACAAGCGCAATAGAAGCGATTCTTTCTGAACTAGGTTGTGATGTTGCTCAAGGTTATTTATATAGCCCGCCAGTTGAAGGTCGTTATCTTATTGATTGGATTGCGCAATACAATAGGGAATGCCTAACCCATGGATACTAAGTCAATAATCAATAATGAGTTAACACTGGCCTTGTCGGTATTCTTTGAGCAATACAGCCAAGAACAGCAATTGCGGCTGCGCGTAACACTTATCGCAGAATTGCAGCGTATGCGACTTGAGCTAGAACAATGTGAGTCAAATAGCAGTATCGAGGGCTTAACACATCAATTCGTGGGGATTGTTCGCTACCTACAGCTTAGTCACACCTTGTCTAAGACTTATTCTTGTGAGCGAGAACAGCTTAAGCATCAGCTAAATGATTTACTCAATGCCGTAATGGATGACGATAATGAGCGTTAAATACAGTGCTTGCGTCCATATGTTCAGTGGCTTATGGGTCACAATATTAGTGCTGTGGCTTACAGTGTCTCACTCACTTTATGAGTTTGACACTATTTACGATAAAAAAGCGCAGGCGGTTTTTACTTCCTCTCGGGATATGTTTTTACAACATAAGATCATGTTGGATTCGCTTAAATCATTTTTCCACGCATCGAGCGAGGTGACGTCACAGGAGTTTGAGATTTTTGCCAAGGATTTACTTAAAATCAAATCTGCCGTCGCTTTTACGCTGACCCCCAGTCTTGAACTGGCCTATATCTCAGATAAAACGATGGCAACTGAGCTTCAACAGCTTGAGTTAGTCAAGGATCCTAAAGGGGAGCTTAAGGCGAGCCTTGCCAATTACACTTTGGCTGTGGTGGCCATTGATGAGCCAAATATGCCTTATCTCGTTTATGCCGTTTCTCATCAGCGGATACACGCGCGAATCGAACAAGAGCAGGGCGTTTGCATTACCTATCAATTTGAACAGTCATTTGAGCAGTCGTTACTGCAAAACTCATCCTGTAATCTTAAGTTAGCCAGCGGCCTATTTTCATTATTTAATTACTCTGATAGCCAAACCTTAGCGATCCCTGAATATCAAACCCGAGTGAGTTTACAGGTACAATATCAAGTGCCGCAAAAAGAAATTATCGAGCTTATCGTGATCATCCTACTGATTGCAGCCCTTGGCATAGTGTTGTCCTTCCTTTTGTACTTTAAGTCTAAAAATCAGCAGATTGTGGAGCAAATTAAGCTCGATAATCGCGCTAAATTAGCCGTGATTTCGAGTATTAATCATGAGATCCGCACCCCAATCAATGCCATTCTTGGCTATAGTCGCATGCTAAAAAAAAACCTCTCACAACCACAGGAACTGGATAAAATCGTCGATAAAATGGCTTGGTCTGCCAACTTACTCTATTCGGTTGCCGAAAATACCTTAAATTACAGTAAGGCAGAAGCTGGGCAGTTAAAACTGAATTTACATTCGGTGAACTTACACGAGTATGTGGGCAATATTCAGGACTATTATCGTGCATTTAGTGCAACCTCCGGCAAACGTTTACACATTGTAGTAAGTGAGTCTTTGCCGCAGTTTATTGAACTCGATGGGACTAAGTTATTCCAACTCATGACCAACATTATCAATAATGCGTTCAAATACAGTACGGGTAGCGAAGTGCATTGCTATATGGATTTACACCTTAAAGCGAATGCTAAAAATCAGCGCCCTGTGCTTAGGGTGCTGATCCGCGATTTTGGTGATGGTATGTCAAAGGAGGCGCAGCGCGCTTTAGTCGATCCTTTTATGCACGCCGCTAACTCACACATTGCTGCGACATCGGGTATGGGACTCGGCCTCTATACGTGCAATCGATTGCTTGAGCAAATTGGCGGTCGCTTTAGGCTACGCAGTCAAAAGGGCAAAGGCACCACAGTGTTACTGCATTTCCCCTGTCAGCTCAGCGCTGTGAAAGAACGATTAACACTTCAATATGATCAACAAAAGGTGCTGATCATAGATGACAATCTGTTTAATCTTGAAATTTGTCGCGCCATGCTGGAGCACTATCATTTTCAAACCTTCAGTACTGATAATACAGAGCAAGCACTGAAGATGTTGGTTAACCATTTGCCACACATTGTCATTGTGGATTACCGTTTACAAGGAATGAACGGTTTACAATTGGTCAGGCTGATGCAGCAAGTATTACAAAGCCTGGAGAGTAATAGCCCTATTGAACATCAGTGTCGTTTCTTTTTGCTCTCCGCGAATGACTGCGATGATATTCCCGAGTTAGCGTCATTTCCTGAGGTGCATTTCATGCAGAAACCTTTTAGTGCCGAAGTCTTTCTCAGCAAATTAGCGATAAAAGACTAAATCATCAACATATTGAATGTTATATTTAAATACGATTTACTGGCTTCATCTAATTGGTACTGAAATACTGCAAATATCTTTGCAGTTAATGTGTTATCCAAGGTATAAGCGCGGTGAACTGCTTAGAACACTGCTACGCTAAACATATCTAAGTTATTTTTTAAATGTGTCACTGCTAGGAAGGCCGATGGATAAGAAACCCCTTGAATTGGTTTACCCATTTTTAACGGAAGCTTTGCGGCTGAGCGAGAATGGTCTAGCAGTGTTAGACAAACATAATCATTTTATCTTTTATAATAATACCTTTGCGAAAATGTTTGGTTTTGTTGATCAAGACATGGTCGGCAAGCATTTTGACGACATGATGCGCTTTGCCTTTACCCATAAACAGGGACCGAAAATTGAGCATGAAACCATAGAGGAATGGCTCGAGCTTATTCATGCGCATCAACGTAAATCGGCTTTTAGACGTTTTGAAGTGGATCTGGTGGATGGCTGCTGGTTACAACTCTCTGAACAGGTTTATCACAATGGCGATATGGTGATTGTTTGCACGGATATCACCCAGTTAAAACAGGTCGAATTTGCCCTTAGGAATGCGCAGACTGAATTAAATCGCCTCGCGCTCACCGATGAGTTAACGGGGATTGCCAATCGGCGTCACTTTTTTCAGCAGTTAGAACATGAAATCAAACGCTTGAGTCGCTTACAGTTGCCATTATGCCTAGTGATGATGGACATCGATAATTTTAAACTGGTTAATGATCGCTACGGCCATCAAGTCGGTGACAAGATATTGCAACATTTTACCCAATTCATCAGCACTCGAACGCGTCCCTACGATATTTTTGGCCGCCTCGGCGGTGAAGAGTTTGCACTACTACTGCCAGAAACCACGGTTGATACAGCTCAAAAAATCGTAATGCGTATGATGTCATCCCTTGCCAATGAGGACATTTCTGCAATCGTGGCTGATTTTCAATATCAATTTTCAGCAGGGGTCAGCGCCTTAACCCCTGTGATTATTCGCCATAGAATTGATAACAGTACTGATATTGCAGATGTGGAGCAGGTTGCATTGCCCGTGGGAACCGGAAGTCAGTGTCGCTCTGATGCTGAAAAGCTGGTGGCCGAGGCGGATAAAGCGCTCTATCAAGCTAAAACCCTCGGGCGAAATCGCGTGGTGATATGGGATGAGGTGATGTTACCTCGCCACAAGCCCAGCTAAACAAAGCATTCGACATTCAGTGCATTAGTACTCAAGGGAAACTGTGTTAATCAATCAGCAATATACCCGCCATGGACCCGATTATCGATTTGGTGAGCAGGTGACATTTCTTGATGTTAAACAAACCTTTGGTTTTAGTCATGTGCGCGTTGGCCGCTGGGTTACGCGGGATGAATCGCGCCTTGCTGCGGATCTGGTGTTTGATTCGCTCGCCGATCTGGCCTTTATCTTAAAGTTGCCACCTTTGACGTTAGGGCTGCGCGAAACCGTGAGTCTGGCTTTTGGTCATGGCGGTCAAAAAGGCGTTCAGGCCCATTATGCGCCCGCGACTCGGGAATTGGCCTTGGCAAAAAATGCCGGTGCTGGCGCTTTAGCCCATGAGTTTTGGCATGCGTTTGACCACTATATTGCCGCCAAGTCCTTCAAATCTTTGTCTAAGCGGTTTCAATGCGCGAGCGATCTTTGGTTATCGGATCTGCACATCATAGAACATCCACTGAATGCACGATTATCGGAGATCTTCAAGGTGACGTTTTTGAGTGATAATGGCGATGAGCCCCATGATTATGTGCGCCGAGCGATTGCCTTAGACAAAAAACATGGCATGCAGTACTTCGCACGGCCAACTGAAATGATGGCGCGGGCATTTGAAGCCTGTATTGAATCCTATGATGCGATTTCGAATCCGTATTTAGTCTCTGGGACACGCTTTTCAGCAATGGCAAAGGAGGGCGCTTATCCCGATGAAGCCCACAGAAAAGTGATTTTTAACGCTTTGATCAATTACTTCGAGCCACTAGGAATGGCATTGAGTAAACGTCCGTTTGGCTGATTATAATCTTTAGAAAGTACGTCAAAATACGGTAAATGGCAGTGTGATGCGAGTACAAGCTTAGTTGGCAAGTCTAACTGTTAATGATTAGTGGAGGTGTGAGTCAGTCCTTGTCTAAGCCGAATGTGTTTGCCAGCAATAGGCCAAACTGTGGCGGATAGCATCGAGATATTGGGACGCTTGAGTATCCATTAAATACCAGTAGCTGGGTTTTGATTCTGGCATGTGATTAAAAAATAATGCTTCGGCATTGATGACTTGTTTTAAATCCGCATATTTCAGCCAAACGTCGATAGGCGTATGAGCCAGCGTAATCAACCAATCGAGTTGTATGTGTTTTGCGGAATGTGGCATATCTGCTGATGGGGTTGATTCTTGTAAACGCGCAAGTAAATCAAAAGGATTGCCCGTTTTCATCATCATTGAAGTTTGGGAACCACGCGCTTTATTGACTGCCGCTAAGTTTGCTAAACAAACTGCTGGCAAGGTGAACTCCGGCCAGTCAAGTGTGGGCGCGAGCGTCTGCGCAATCCGCCGTTCGCCTAACCAGTTATGCACCATACAAGGTAAGTGGTCTTCAGGCGGTAAATCATTGGGCCTTGCTAAACTCGGAAACAGCGACATCCGCTGCACTTGCACATGCTGAGATAACTGCTGCATCAGCATTATTGTGGTTAGGCCAGATGAAGGCCAACAGCCAAGTTTGGGCGTTAATTCAATCGCAACCTGTGTCAACGCTTGGGTAAGCAAATCACTTTGCGGGTGACCTTGTACCACAAAGGCATATTTTGACTCAGCAAAACCGCCGTTAGCGATATTCACTATCAGATTATTTTGAGTACTTTTCTCATGCCATTGCGTGCCGTTAAAGATAAATGTCGTACCTGCAGTCGCTGGCTGCCAATTGCCAGAAGCATTCCCAATAATGGTCACTTGCTTGAGGGCAAGTTGATGCGCCAACGTGTGAAGATCGACCCGCGAATATGGCATCTGTAAATGCTGGTGCATATGGGTATGAGACTTAGGCATAGGCTGAACATCTGTTTCACGGGTTTTAAATGGACTTCATTGTAATAGATATCTCCCTGAGCCCAAAGGCTTAATCCGCCAACACAAATCGGCATTAACAACATTTTTAAATTTAAAAAGAAATTTTAAAGATGAAGAGAGACAACTTGCTCAAGAACGGAGAATCATTAGTTTTTAGTAATTATATAGGAATTAGGACAAATGGAGATAAAGCAAGAAATGGTACACCCGAGTGGACTCGAACCACCGACCCCTACCATGTCAAGGTAGTGCTCTAACCAACTGAGCTACGGGTGCACTGTTTGAATTTCACTTTTTAGACTCTGTGAAGAGAGTGGTACACCCGAGTGGACTCGAACCACCGACCCCTACCATGTCAAGGTAGTGCTCTAACCAACTGAGCTACGGGTGCATCGTAAATATTAACTTGCTATTCAAAAGCGTTGCGCCTTGGAACGAGCGCTATATTAGGGGCATAGCGCAGGGCTGGCAAGCAAAAAAATCAAATTTGTCGTCAAATGGTGAATTGCTGTGCAACTTGTCCAGTGTTTCAACAAAGTTGTTGATATAACGGCAAGTTAGACTTACTGAGCACGTCAAACCACTAAGACATAAACAAAACGGCGAGCTTAATGCTCGCCGTTGCTTTAAATCTTGCCTATCCGATTAGTGATGCAAACTGTCGCCTTCAATCAGGCTTAAATGCACACCATGTTTTTGGATGTAACGCAGTCGAATGAAAAATAGCAGCGCCGCCGAGGTGAGACCTGCAATCAATCCGGTCCAAAAACCGTGTGCGCCCATGGCAGGAGCGATATGATCCGTATAAGCCAAGGTATAACCGAGTGACATCCCTATGCCCCAATAGGAAAACAGCGTGATATAAAAGGCACTGCGAGTATCTTTATAACCACGTAGGGCTCCGGCGGCAACCACTTGGACTGAATCTGATAATTGATACAGTGCCGCCATCAACATCAAGCTGCCGGCTAAAGCGACAACTTCAGGATCACCATTATAAAGCTCTGCAATCTGGAATCTAAATATGACGGTCAAGACTGCAGTTGATAATGCAAGGGACAGCGCCAGCCATAAACCCACTTTGGTAACCACTGCGGAAATATCGGCGCGATCACGGCCTAAGTAGTAACCAATTCGAATCGATACCGCGATACCAATAGATAAAGGCAGCATAAATACGATGGCAGAAAAGTTCAGTGCTATCTGGTGACTTGCCACCACAGTTGCGCCTAATGGGGCGAGTAACAGCGCGATAATGGCAAATAAACTCACTTCAAAAAACAGCGCCATTGCTATCGGCATGCCGAGTTTGGTCATTTTTTTCATCGTTTCAAAGTCAGGACGATGAAATTTACTGAAAGGAGCCAAGGCCGCGAATTTCTTATGCAGTTGCATATAAATCGTCATAGCAATCAGCATGGCCCAAAAAACCAAGGCGGTGGCAATACCGCAGCCAGCGCCACCCATCGGAGGTACGCCAAAGTGTCCGTAAATAAAGATGTAGTTGGCGGGGATGTTCACTGCTAAGCCGACAAAGCCAATGACCATAGTAGGTAACGTGTATGAAATCCCTTCACTACAGCCGCGCAGCACTTGATAAAGCACAAATGCGGGTGCGCCCCATAAAATACCGTCGAGATATCCAATGGTTAAGCGGTATAATTCTGGTTCTAAATCCATATGGCCAAGCACAAAGGGCGCTGATGCGAGGAAAATCATCACGCCAATGCCACCAATGATGGCAAGATAGGCACCTTGAAAGGCCAAAGGTTGGATGGCTTTTTGATTATTCGCCCCATTATAGTGGGCAAATAAAGGCGTAAAAGCCATCAGTAAACCTTGGACGAATAGAATAGCGGGCAACCAAAGGCTAGTGCCTACCGCAACAGCGGCCATATCAACCGCGCTAACACGGCCCGCCATAACGGTATCAATAAAGCCCATCATGGTCTGAGTGACCTGAGCTATTAGCACCGGCAGCGCCAATTGGATTAAACGTTTGGCTTGATAGCCTGAATTATTCATAAATACAGCCTTTAACGATTAAGCGAGCAGAAAATGTTTACAGGTATAGTTCAAGCCACCTGCGAGGTGGTTGCAGTACATAAGAAAGATGGCCTAAATACCCTTGAGGTAGCGTTCGAACCTGATTTGCATGAGGGACTTGCGATTGGTGCAAGTGTGGCAAATAACGGGGTATGTCTTACTGTGACTCAGGTTGTTGATGATAGGGTATTTTTCGACGTAGTGGAAGAGACCTTGCGACTGACGAATCTGGCTAATTTGTCTATAGGTCAAAGCGTTAATGTTGAGCGTTCGTTAACTTTTGGTAGTGAGATTGGTGGTCACATTCTCTCTGGCCATATTCATACCAAGGCTAAAGTCGTCGATATTAGCCATACAGAACAGCATTATGATCTGACACTGGGCATTGAGCCTAAATGGATGGATTACATTTTTTATAAAGGTTTTGTTGGCGTTAATGGCTGTAGTTTAACGGTTGGCGAGGTGAGTGACTCCGGTTTTAAGTTGCACTTAATTCCCGAAACCCTAAAGCTGACCAATTTAAGTCAGTGTAAAGTGGGTGATGAACTCAACATTGAGATCGATAGCCAAACACAAGTTATCGTCGACACAGTCGAGCGCGTGCTGGCCAGGCGTTTTAACGAACAAGCACGTTAGTTTCATGACATCGCAGCCTTTAGTGCAATCTCGTTTAATAAATTTGCTCGTCGTCTGAGTCGATATACAGCTCAACGGTACGTCTCAATTCGTCGATATGTAAGCGTAAGTGAATGGGATTACAACAAATTCGGCAATCATCGTAATAATCTTGATCTCCGCAGCTGGCATCAATACTGATATGTTGGTGGTGCCCGCAGTGGGGACAAGCAATCACTTTGTTCATGACTCTCATAATGCAACTCCTTATACCTAATAGAAGAAAGCCACAATAGAATAGAGCGAATCATTCAGTTCAATCAGCACAGCTAACACTTAGTCGCGTATCGCGCCTATTGTTTAGCGCCTTGATTTTGTTCAATCTTAAGAATTCATTATGTGCATCATCATTCGAGTGGTGTCTATTCGAGCGCCATCTATTTAAGGGCTTCCTATTTGAGTATACAACAGAGTGCTGTGCGCATACTTAGATGAAGTAGGCCTCAAAACGCAGCATGATAGACCTTATGGTTAAATGCTTTGCTTAGTGGATAAATAACCCTTTTAGATTTAGTCCTTAACCGTGACTAACCCTTCCATTTCGCTACTGTGTAACACGCCATCGCGGGCATTTTGGGTAATATCCAGCGTTAAACGCTGCATCTGTAGCTCAAGCTCACTTTTAATATCAACGAGTAATACTTGAGTATCGATCTGAGGTTCGTTTGTACTTATATGCTGCGGCTCAGGTAAAGCGGTGGCTGTGTTCGTGAGTGCTACAGCCAGTAGAATGCAGTTCAACATATCAACTCCCTTGTCATGTTTTCAGTGATGGCTAATAAACTGGCGCCAGAATAGGGGAGTTAGATGACCGCTAAGTTACCAAGACACTGCAAAATCATGAATTTGCTTTTTGCTTTCAATCCCAATTCTGGCCAATATGCTTGCGCCTTTTAGCTACAATCCCTTAGAATAAACGCCCTGCTACGCAAGGCGGCTAAGACTCCTGTACTGTCTTAACCTAGCGAGCATTTCTCTTACATTAACTAAAACCAAGTGGCCCTACGTGTGGGTCACCACTGGAAAGGACATTTCATGCCTGTAATTACACTTCCCGATGGTAGCAAACGCGAGTTTGCTCATGCTGTATCGACTCTCGATGTTGCCGCCGATATTGGCCCAGGTTTAGCGAAAGCTTGTATCGCTGGCCGTGTTAATGGCGAATTAAAAGATGCTTGCGATCTCATTGAAACCGATGCAGAGCTATCAATCATTACCGCCAAAGACGAAGAAGGTGTTGAAATTCTTCGCCATTCTTGCGCACATTTATTAGGTCACGCGATTAAGCAAATGTGGCCAGAAACCAAGATGGCGATTGGTCCAGTTATCGATAACGGCTTCTACTATGATATCGACCTTGAGCACAAGTTGACTCAAGATGACATCGACGCCTTAGAAAAGCGCATGCTTCAACTGGCAAAAACTAACTATGACGTTGTAAAACGTGTGGTTAGCTGGCAAGAAGCGCGCGATACATTCGCTGCGCGCGGCGAAGATTATAAGATTGCCATTCTGGATGAGAACATCAGCAAAGACGCGACGCCTGCGCTGTATCATCACGAAGAATACACAGACATGTGTCGTGGACCGCACGTGCCTAACATGCGTTTCTGCCAACATTTCAAATTAATGAGCATTGCTGGCGCTTACTGGCGTGGCAACTCAGAAAACAAGATGTTGCAACGTATCTATGGTACTGCTTGGGCTGACAAAAAAGCCTTGAGCACACACTTAACCCGTCTTGAAGAAGCGGCTAAGCGTGACCACCGTAAAATCGGTAAGCAGCTCGACTTGTATCACATGCAAGAAGAAGCACCGGGTATGGTGTTCTGGCATAACGACGGTTGGAGCATCTTCCTCGAATTAGAAAGATTCATTCGCCGTAAGTTAAACCAATACACTTACCAAGAAGTGAAAGGCCCATTAATGATGGACCGCGTGTTGTGGGAACGTTCTGGTCACTGGGATAAATACTCAGAAGCCATGTTCACGACCAGCAGTGAAAACCGCGAATATGCTATCAAGCCAATGAACTGCCCAGGCCACGTGCAGATCTTCAACCAAGGGTTGAAATCTTACCGCGACCTGCCATTACGTATGGCTGAGTTTGGTTGCTGTCACCGTAATGAACCTTCTGGTTCGTTACACGGATTAATGCGCGTACGTGGCTTTACCCAAGATGACGCCCATATTTTCTGTACTGACAGCCAAGTTCAAGAAGAAGTGAGTGCCTGTATCCAGATGGTTTACGATACATACGCCACCTTCGGCTTTGAAAATATCGTGGTAAAACTGTCAACTCGCCCAGAAAAACGTATCGGTGACGATGCGATGTGGGACAGAGCGGAAGAAGCGCTTAAGCAAGCTCTGCGTGACAATAATATTGAATTCACCATTTTGCCAGGTGAAGGCGCCTTCTACGGACCAAAAATCGAATTTACTTTACACGATTGTTTGGACCGTGCGTGGCAATGTGGTACTGTGCAGCTCGATTATGCGTTGCCAAGCCGTCTTGGTGCAACTTACGTTGCCGAAGATAATAGCCGTCAGACCCCAGTGATGATCCATCGTGCCATTTTAGGCTCTTTGGAACGATTCTTGGGTATCTTGATAGAAGAATATGCAGGACGTTTCCCAACTTGGTTAGCCCCAATGCAAGTTGTCGTGATGAATATCACCGATAAACAGGCTGATTATGTTGAAGAAGTCGTAAAATTCTTCAAAGAACAAGGTATTCGAGCGTCTTTTGACTTGAGGAATGAGAAAATAGGCTTTAAAATACGCGAGCACACCTTAAGGCGTGTCCCTTATTTGTTGGTCGTTGGCGATCAAGAAATGGAAAATAAGGAAGTAGCGGTGCGTACCCGTGATGGTATCGATTTAGGTAAGATGCGACTTGAAGATTTCGCCACTAAAATCCATCAACAGATTTCGCTCCGTAGTCTCAAATTGTTGGAGGAATAGGTCATAAAGATCAAAAAAACAGCAGGGCGTCAGCCGGCCCCTAATAGAATCAATGAAGAAATCACAGGCGTACCTGAAGTACGTTTAACAGGCATTGATGGTGAAGCTATTGGTGTGGTAAGCATCAGAGATGCTCAGAATTTGGCAGATGAAGCAGGTGTAGACCTGGTAGAAATCAGCCCAAATGCTGAACCTCCAGTATGTCGCATTATGGACTACGGTAAGTTCCTTTTTGATAAGGCTAAGTCAGCCAAGGAACAAAAGAAGAAGCAAAAGCAGGTTCAGGTCAAGGAAATTAAATTCCGTCCTGGAACTGACGAAAACGACTATCAGGTAAAACTACGCAACCTGATACGTTTTCTGGAAGACGGGGACAAAGCGAAGATTACGCTTCGTTTCCGAGGTCGCGAAATGGCACACCAAAACCTAGGTATGGATCTATTGAACCGTATCAAGGCTGATTTGGACGAGTATGCGGTTGTTGAATCTTTCCCGAAAATGGAAGGCCGACAAGCAATTATGGTGCTAGCGCCTAAAAAGAAATAAGTAGGGCAAAACTTAAAGTAGCGAAGGTCTATGGCCTTTGCTCGCCTTGCTTTTTATTAAACATCCCAATGCGGAGTTTTAGAAATGCCTAAAATGAAAACAGACAAGGGTGTAGCGAAGCGTTTTAAGAAAACCGCTAATGGTTTCAAGCGCAAGCAAGCACACTTACGTCACATTTTGACGAAAAAAAGCACTAAACGTAAACGTCATTTACGTGCTAAATGTTTAGTTGCAAAAGCTGACGTTCCAGCAATCGCGCGTCAATTACCTTACGCTTAATTTAGGAGATTAGAAAATGCCAAGAGTTAAGCGTGGTGTAACCGCTCGTGCTCGTCACAAGAAAGTTTTAAAACTAGCTAAAGGTTATTATGGCGCTCGTAGCCGTACTTACCGTGTTGCTGTTCAAGCAGTAACTAAAGCTGGTCAATATGCTTACCGTGACCGTCGTCAGAAAAAACGTCAATTCCGTCAACTTTGGATTGCACGTATTAATGCTGCTGCTCGTCAAAATGGTCTGTCTTACAGCCGTTTCATCAACGGTCTGAAAAAGGCGTCTATCGAAATCGATCGTAAGATTTTGGCTGACATCGCTGTATTCGATAAAGTTGTATTTGCAACTTTAGTTGAAAAAGCAAAAGAAGCGTTAAACTAAGAAATTAGTTTGTTGCTGTAGAGAAGGGACCATTTGGTCCCTTTTTTTATGTGTCATTTTTAGCTAAAAAAATAGCAGGCCAAGCCTGCTATTGGTTGAAAAAAGTTTAGAGTTTAATTACTTTTTAGCGTCTAAATAACGCTCTGCATCGAGTGCGGCCATACAGCCTGTGCCCGCAGAAGTAATCGCTTGACGATAATGTTGGTCCATCACATCACCACAAGCATAAACACCTTCGATACTGGTTTGTGTGGCGTTACCTTGCAAGCCGCTTTGTACTTTTAAATAACCGTGATTCATTTCTAACTGGCCTTCAAAAATTCCAGTATTAGGGCTATGGCCAATAGCGACGAACACACCTGCAACGGCTAAGTCAGTAATTGAGCCATCTTTAGTGCTCTTCATCTTAAGACCTGTCACACCCATAGCATCACCAACGACTTCATCCATAGTTTGGTCTAAATGAAGGATGATGTTGCCATTAGCGACTTTGTCCATCAGACGGTCGATTAAGATTTTTTCTGAGCGGAAAGTGTCACGACGGTGGATCAGATGCACTTCAGCGGCGATATTACTTAAGTACAATGCTTCTTCAACAGCTGTGTTACCGCCACCGATCACAGCGACTTTTTGATTACGATAGAAGAAACCATCACAGGTCGCACAGGCTGATACGCCGCGGCCCTTGAACGCTTCTTCTGACTCTAATCCTAAATAACGGGCTGAAGCGCCAGTTGCGATGATCAGCGCATCACAGGTGTACTCACCGTTATCGCCTTTCAAACGGAAAGGGCGCTCGGTTAAGGTCACTTCGTTGATGTGATCGAACAAGATTTCAGTATCGAACTTTTCTGCATGCTTTTGCATACGTTCCATTAACGCTGGACCGGTTAAGTCATCCGCGTCACCTGGCCAGTTTTCAACTTCAGTCGTAGTGGTCAATTGACCACCTTGCTGCATACCTGTGATCATCACAGGTTTTAAATTCGCACGCGCAGCATAAACAGCTGCGGTATATCCTGCTGGGCCTGAACCCAAAATCAATAAGTTACAATGTCTGATCTGGCTCATGTTTATCTCCGTGCCTTTAGCAAATTGCAAGGATTGTAGGGAATTTACCTGTGGGGGTAAAGTGTTGAAGGGTGATTCTTTTAGATTGCGCTAATCGAGTCAGTGCGCTTTGGTATTCAGAGTGTCAGTTTTACTTTACTGTGGCGAAATAAACACCTTGAGAGGGCATCACTAGCGAAAGCACGGGACAAGTTTGCATACGGGAGAGATTATCGATTCTCATGCTTGAGCTTTGGTTCTGGCCAATAAAAAATCGGCCTCAACAGAGTCGAGGCCGATTTGGATCATTAGCTAGGTAAAACAAACGCAATGTTCCACCGAAAGCTTAAGCTAATTCAACGCTTATGCCAGTAATGAAACTGGAGAGGTGAACGCTAAGTTCAGGGCGTGAGCCACTTCCTTACAGACTACTTTACCGTGCATCACGTTTAAGCCATTGAGTAAGTGCTTGTCTTGCAACAGCGCTTCTTTATAGCCTAAGTTAGCTAACTTAAGAATATACGGTAGCGTTGCATTGTTAAGGGCGAAAGTGGAAGTGCGAGCAACCGCACCTGGCATGTTCGCCACACAGTAATGCACAACATCGTCAACGATATAAGTCGGATCTTGGTGAGTGGTTGCGTGTGAAGTTTCAACACAGCCGCCCTGATCGATTGCTACGTCAACGATGGCACTGCCCGGCTTCATACGTGAAATCATGCTACGGGTAACCAATTTAGGTGCCGCAGCACCTGGGATCAGTACGCCACCGATCACAAGATCGGCTTCAATAACATGACGTTCAATCGCATCAGCAGTAGAGTAAATGGCTTTTACGGCAGAGCCGAATTGCACATTTAAGCGACGCAGTGCATCAATGCTACGGTCAAGTACAACCACATCTGCACCCATACCAACCGCCATTTGTGCAGCGTTAGTACCGACCATACCGCCGCCAATGATAACGACTTTAGCAGGTTCAACCCCTGGTACGCCGCCCAGTAACATACCGCGACCACCAGAAGATTTCTCTAATGCCATAGCGCCAGCTTGGATAGACATACGGCCAGCGACTTCTGACATTGGGGCAAGTAGGGGCAGGCCACCACGGTCATCAGTCACAGTTTCGTAAGCGATACATACGGCACCACTTTTAATTAAATCTTCAGTTTGCGGTAAATCTGGCGCAAGATGCAGATAAGTAAATAAAATCTGATCGTGACGCAACATAGCGCGTTCAACTGCTTGAGGCTCTTTTACTTTTACAATCATCTGCGCTTTAGCGAAAACTTCAGCAGCAGTCGCTAAAATTGTGGCGCCAGCATCAATATAATCTTGATCTGAAAAACCAATACCTGTGCCAGCATTTGTTTCTACAAAAACTTCGTGACCTTTGATCGCTAACTCGCGAACACTAGAAGGAACCATACCGACACGATATTCGTGGTTTTTAATTTCCTTGGGAACACCAATAATCATCTTTGAGCCTCAATTGCCTGAAAACCCACTTTTAATGGGCATAATTGTTATTTTATCGTGACCTGAACGTGATTAATTCAGGGATATCTAGTATAGTATCGGCGACGCAGTTTATGCTGCTGAACTTTCGGCATACGTAGAATAAAATGTTGTTTTAGTGATAAAGCAAGGTTAAATAAATGGCATATAATAAAAAGAGTCCTGTAAAAGACTTGGATCGCATCGATCGCAACATTCTTAATGAATTACAACTTGATGGCCGCATTTCTAATGTGGAATTATCAAAAAGAGTCGGACTTAGTCCAACTCCGTGTTTAGAAAGAGTGAAACGACTCGAAAAGCAAGGTTATATCAATGGCTATACTGCATTGGTCAATCCTCATTTCCTGGGTGCATCCCTACTGGTATTCGTGGAAATCACCTTAAGCCGTGATACTCCCGAAGTGTTTGATAAGTTTAACCGTGCAGTGCAGTTACTCGACGACATTCAAGAGTGTCATCTGGTTTCAGGCGATTTTGACTACTTACTGAAAACTCGTGTTTCAGATATGTCGGCTTATCGTCGCTTGTTAGGTGAAACCTTGTTGAAATTACCTTCTGTTTCCGACACGCGGACTTATGTCGTGATGGAAGAAGTTAAACACACCAGTCGCGTAGCGATAAATCATCTACTCTCAGATATCTAAATTACCCTGATTGTTTGGTTTTACAATAAGGGGCTTAGGCCCCTTATTTATTGGTCAAGTCAGCACAACTATCCCGTTTAACACCTACGACGATTAACCTTGTTATAGCCCTTAAGTTCGCCAACTTAGGGGCTTATTTTTGTGGCATTTTTAAGCAGAGTTGTTAACGGAAGTGTTTGTGTAATAACTCATTCCTCTCCAAAAGCACACTTAAACACCCCAATAGGTTAATTTTTGCCAATCATGGCCAATTCTGCACAGAAAAACAGGCTAATGTGCTCCACATTTAGTGGGATTCTGGTATCGTTAGGCCACCTGTTTTCACTTTTTATGGATTACGTCGTTTGTCTCAAGGAAATAGTGTACGCACGCTCACTGGCCTGCAACGTCTGCTGGAAGGCGGACTCATCATTTGTTGTGTCCTCGCCACTTATATTTTGCTCGCATTGACGAGTTTTAGTCCGTCTGATCCTGGTTGGAGTCAGTCGCATTTTCAAGGCGATATTAAAAACTGGACCGGAGCAGTAGGGGCTTGGATAGCCGATATTCTGTTATATTTCTTCGGCGTCACGGCTTACATCATGCCAATCATTGTTGCGTCGACCGGCTGGCTGCTGTTCAAACGCGCCCATCATTTGCTCGAAGTTGATTACTTTTCAGTGGCCCTGAGATTGATTGGATTTTTACTGATCATCCTTGGGTTTTCTGCGCTGGCGAGTATGAACGCCAACAATATCTACGAGTTTTCGGCAGGCGGGGTGGCGGGCGATGTGATCGGCCAAGCCATGCTGCCGTATTTTAATAAACTCGGCACCACCTTATTGCTGCTGTGCTTCTTAGGTTCTGGCTTTACCCTGTTGACGGGGATCAGCTGGCTGACCGTGGTCGAGAAAATCGGCTTAATCTCTATTTGGATTTATAAGAAACTTAAATTATTACCGCAAGCGATGAAACGTGAGCGTGAAACCGAAGATACCCGTGGTTTTATGTCTGTGGTCGACAAGTTTAAACAGCGCCGCGAATCACAATACGTGCTTGAAAAGCCGCCAGTCGTTGCCACGCCAAAGGTGCGTGAACGTCATATTGGCCGCAGAGCCGAAATAACTCCAACCCTGTCTACTGCCGCAGATGAAGGGTTTATTACCGAAAGCATCAATACTGAAGAAGCTGCGCCGCAAAAAAACAAGCTATCGGCACTCGCAAAAATTTTGAGTTTGAATGGCAGTAAAAGCAAAAATACACAAAGGGTTGAACCTCAAATCGATCATGATGATTTGGCCGCCCATGGCAATTTTGAAGCGCCGCCTTGGTTAACCGAAGCCCAAGATGCAAGACATGATGAACAAGAAAGCGCCGATTTCAATTCGCAGGCATTCGATCACGACGACAATGAGCCAGTTTTTAACAGCCAAAACTTTGCGGAAGATGATGATGAAAGCTTAGGCTTTACCGATGATGACGTCATTGATTTTGATACAAAAGCCTCAACGGGCGCTGTGAATCAAGCCCAGCGTAAGCAGCAAGATCAAAAAGCGAAAATTGTGGATGGCATAGTGGTGCTACCCGGGCAAGATGATAAACCCGCACCGAAAAAGCCCATGGACCCCTTACCAAGTATCAATTTGCTTGATGTGCCAGATCGTAAGAAAAACCCGATTAGCCCTGAAGAGTTAGATCAAGTCGCTCGTCTAGTTGAAGTGAAGTTGGCCGATTTCAACATTATCGCCAATGTGGTGGGTGTGTACCCAGGGCCTGTGATCACCCGCTTCGAATTGGAATTAGCGCCTGGCGTTAAAGCGTCAAAAATCTCTAATCTGTCAAAGGATTTAGCCCGTTCACTGCTAGCTGAAAGTGTGCGCGTGGTTGAAGTTATTCCGGGTAAGGCTTATGTCGGACTCGAATTGCCGAATAAATTCCGTGAAACCGTGTTTATGCGCGATGTGTTAGATTGCGCCGCCTTTACCGACAGTAAATCCAATTTAACTATGGTGTTAGGCCAAGATATCGCCGGCGATCCAGTCGTGGTCGACCTGGGAAAAATGCCGCATTTGTTAGTTGCGGGTACCACAGGTTCGGGTAAGTCAGTGGGCGTAAACGTGATGATCACCAGCTTACTGTATAAGTCGGGCCCAGAAGATGTGCGCTTTATCATGATCGATCCCAAAATGTTGGAATTGTCTGTCTATGAAGGTATTCCGCATTTGCTCTGTGAAGTCGTCACCGACATGAAAGAAGCCGCCAATGCACTGCGCTGGTGTGTGGGCGAGATGGAACGTCGCTACAAGCTAATGTCTATGATGGGTGTGCGTAATATTAAGGGCTATAACGCCAAAATTGCCGAGGCGAAAGCCAATGGCGAAGTGATTTTAGATCCTATGTGGAAGTCATCCGACAGTATGGAGCCTGAAGCGCCTGCGTTAGATAAGCTGCCATCGATTGTTGTCGTGGTCGATGAATTTGCCGACATGATGATGATTGTCGGTAAAAAAGTGGAAGAGTTGATTGCCCGTATCGCGCAAAAGGCCCGTGCAGCAGGCATACATTTGATTCTGGCAACCCAAAGACCGTCAGTGGATGTGATTACTGGCTTGATTAAAGCCAACATTCCGACACGTATGGCATTCCAAGTGTCATCGCGTATCGATTCGCGCACCATTTTAGATCAACAGGGTGCTGAAACCTTGCTCGGTATGGGGGATATGTTATTCCTGCCACCGGGTACTGCAGTTCCAAACCGTGTCCATGGTGCCTTTGTTGATGACCATGAAGTTCACCGCGTCGTTGCCGATTGGTGCGCCCGTGGTAAACCGCAATATATCGATGAAATTCTCAATGGTGCCAGCGATGGCGAGCAAGTCTTACTTCCGGGTGAAACTGCAGAAACCGATGAAGAATATGATCCACTCTACGATGAAGCCGTCGCCTTTGTGACCGAAACCCGTCGCGGCTCGATTTCAAGCGTACAGCGTAAATTTAAGATTGGTTATAACCGTGCAGCGCGCATTATCGAACAGATGGAAGCCCAAGGTATCGTTTCGGCTCAAGGCCACAACGGTAACCGTGAGGTCTTAGCGCCGCCGGCACCAAAACATTATTAAGCCGCGCTGAGGCGTGGCTTTGATACACCCAAGGGTTTTACAGGGTAAGGAATAAAATGAAAAAACGATTATGCGCTGTGTTGTTAGCTTCACCTTTGCTATTTAGCGCGGCCGTGTTTGCCGATGATGCGCAGCAGCTCAGAGACAAACTGATTGGTACTGCATCACTAAAAGCCGATTTCAAACAAACCGTCACTGACGTCAATAAAAAGGTCATTCAGACGGGTTCTGGTATTTTTGCCTTGGCGTATCCAAATCAGTTTTATTGGCATTTAACTCAGCCCGATGAATCGCAAATTGTCGCCGATGGTAAAGATTTATGGATCTACAATCCCTTCGCCGAAGAAGTGGTCATCATGGATTTTGCTGAAGCCATTAATGCTTCGCCTATAGCCTTGTTAGTCCACCGCGACGATGCCACTTGGTCACAGTATTCAGTCACTAAGCAACAAGACTGCTATGAGATCAAACCTAAGGCGATTGATTCGGGCATATTGTCTGTCAAGGTGTGTTTCAAAAATGCCCAGTTAGCCAATTTTAATGTTGCCGATGACAAAGGTAATTTGAGCCAATTTGATTTGAGCAATCAGCAAGCGATTACCGATAAAGACAAAGCGCTGTTCAGCTTTGTGCTGCCTGACAATGTCGATGTTGATGATCAACGTCGTAAAACAGCGCACTAGGCGTTAGCGTGAGCAGTTTATCCTTTAATTTCGCCCCCGACTTTCGTCCCTTGGCCGCACGTATGCGGCCAAGAACGATCGCCGAGTACATAGGTCAAGCCCATTTACTGGGTGAAGGCCAGCCGCTACGCAAAGCATTGGAAGCGGGACGCGCCCATTCCATGATGTTGTGGGGGCCGCCGGGCACAGGTAAAACGACCTTAGCCGAATTAATCGCACATTATTCAAATGCGCACGTTGAACGCATCTCTGCGGTCACCTCTGGCGTCAAAGATATTCGCGCGGCGATTGAGCAAGCGAAAGCCGTGGCTGAATCCCGTGGTCAACGCACGTTATTGTTTGTCGATGAAGTCCACCGATTCAATAAGAGCCAGCAGGATGCCTTTCTGCCATTTATTGAAGATGGCACTGTGATTTTTATCGGTGCGACCACTGAAAACCCGTCATTTGAAATCAACAATGCCTTGCTCTCGCGGGCACGGGTTTATCTTATCAAGCGCTTAAGCCATGATGAGATAGCCCACATAGTGACTCAAGCCTTAAGCGATACCGAGCGTGGCTTAGGCCAACGCCAATTTGTGATGCCAACCGATGTGCTCACCACATTGGCACAACTTTGTGATGGTGATGCCCGTAAAGCCTTAAATCTTATTGAGTTGATGAGTGATATGCTCATCGACGGTGGCACCTTTACCACTGATATGTTGATCCAAGTGGCGGGGCACCAAGTTGCCGGATTCGATAAAAATGGCGATCAGTTTTACGATTTAATCTCAGCCGTCCATAAATCAATTCGCGGTTCAGCACCCGATGCGGCGCTGTATTGGTTTTGTCGAATATTAGAAGGCGGCGGCGATCCGCTGTATGTCGCAAGGCGCTTACTGGCGATTGCCTCTGAAGATGTCGGCAATGCCGATCCTGCGGCGATGACCATCGCGCTTAATGCTTGGGATTGTTTTCACCGTGTTGGACCAGCCGAAGGTGAACGAGCAATAGCACAAGCCATTGTTTATCTTGCCAGCGCGCCTAAGAGTAACGCTGTCTATACCGCATTTAAGGCCGCCCGTGAGTTAGCTCGCGATACTGGGCAAGTCGAAGTGCCGCACCATTTACGCAATGCACCGACTCAGTTAATGAAAGACATTGGCATGGGAGCAGGGTATCGATATGCCCATGATGAAGCCAATGCCTATGCCAGTGGTGAAAATTATTTCCCCGAATCCCTGCAAACAGCGCAGTTTTATTTTCCGACTGAGCGAGGGTTCGAGAAGCGAATCAAAGATAAGTTGGCGCAATTAGCCCAGTTAGATCAAGCCAGCGAGCACAAAAGATATGAATAATCTCTTACTTGTGGCGCTAGGTGGTTCAATTGGGGCTGTTTTTCGCTATCTTATTTCAATATTCATGATCCAAGTATTTGGCAGCAGTTTTCCTTTTGGTACACTGTTGGTTAATGTCCTCGGTTCATTTTTAATGGGCGTAATTTACGCACTGGGGCAAATGAGTCATATCAGCCCAGAACTCAAAGCGCTGATCGGTATCGGCCTGTTGGGCGCTTTGACAACGTTTTCGACTTTCTCTAATGAAACCTTATTGCTGCTGCAAGAAGGGGATTGGCTGAAGGCGACTTTGAATGTGGTGTTGAATCTAAGTCTATGTTTATTCATGGTGTACTTAGGTCAGCAACTGGTTTTTTCTCGCATTTAACTATTAAGAATATATCACATGTTAGATCCTAAATTTTTGCGCAACGAATTAGAAGTTACCGCTGAGCGACTGGCCACCCGTGGCTTTATTTTAGACATAGCTCACCTCACTCAATTAGAAGAAAAGCGTAAGTCACTGCAAGTGGCTACCGAAGAATTACAAGCGTCGCGTAATGCCATCTCCAAATCCATTGGCCAAGCTAAAGCCCGTGGTGAAGATGTTGAAGCGATCATGGCGCAAGTGGGCGATTTAGGTTCACAGCTGGATGCCAGAAAGATTGAACTGGCGGCCGTGCTTGAAGAAGTCAATGCCATTGCCATGTCGATGCCCAACCTGCCAGACGAATCCGCGCCAATCGGTGCCGATGAAACGGAGAACGTTGAAGTTCGTCGCTGGGGCACGCCACGCACGTTTGATTTCCCAATTAAAGATCATATCGATTTAGGCGAAGGCCTAAACGGTTTAGATTTTAAAAATGCAGTGAAAATCACTGGCTCACGTTTTATCGTAATGAAAGGTCAAGTTGCCCGCTTAAACCGCGCCATTGGTCAGTTCATGCTGGACTTGCACACCACAGAGCACGGTTATACCGAAGCCTATGTGCCGTTACTGGTTAACGAAGCAAGTTTGCTGGGCACAGGTCAACTGCCTAAGTTTGGTGAAGACTTGTTCCACACTAAACCTGCCACCGAAGAAGGCCAAGGCTTAAGCTTGATCCCAACGGCCGAAGTGCCATTAACCAACTTAGTGCGCGATAGCATTGTTGATGAAGACGAGCTGCCGATTAAGTTAACGGCGCATACCGCGTGTTTCCGCAGCGAAGCGGGCTCATACGGCAAAGACACTCGCGGTCTGATCCGTCAGCATCAGTTCGATAAAGTTGAAATGGTGCAAATCGTTAAGCCGGAAGATTCAATGGCGGCGCTCGAAGCGCTAACAGGTCATGCTGAAACGGTATTGCAACGTTTAGGTCTGCCATACCGTACTGTGATTTTATGTACTGGTGATATGGGCTTTGGCTCAAGCAAAACCTACGACATCGAAGTCTGGTTACCGGCACAAAACACTTATCGTGAAATTTCTTCTTGCTCAAACATGAAGGATTTCCAAGCCCGTCGTATGCAAGCGCGCTACCGCGTGAAAGCTGATAATAAGCCCGCGTTACTGCATACTTTAAACGGTTCAGGTTTAGCTGTGGGTCGTACCTTAGTGGCTATTTTAGAAAACTATCAAAATGCCGATGGCAGTATCACAATCCCTGAAGTGCTGCGTCCCTACATGGGCGGCTTGACTCAAATAGGCTAATGGAACGCAAGATAATACTATGGATAAAGGCCAGCGCTATCTCCGTTGGCTTTCCTATACCGCTGTCATTGCAGTATTTTTTGCGGTGATGTTGGCGACCATAGGCAAAGCCGTCTGGGTTGTGTTAGAAAACGTCAAATAACCCTATTAACTTTGTTCAAGTAAAAAGAAAGGCATGTTTCCCAAGGGAACATGCCTTTTTGTTTGTGCCACATTGATGTTCAATGCTCACATTTGACGCTTACGTTCGATATCGAGTTAAGTGTGATGACTTAACCCAATACCATTAAATGCATTTAGCTGGCTTTGGCAGGCCTGCAATTTTTGTCGCTTGTTTTGCTGGGCCAATAGGGAACAAGGTATATAAGTATTTTGAATTGCCTTTGTCTGGACCTAAAGCTTGGCCAATAGCTTTGACTAATACGCGAATAGCAGGGCTCGTTTTGTATTCAAGATAAAAATCGCGAACAAAGTTAATCACTTCCCAATGGGCGGGCGTAAGCACGATTTGCTCTTCTGCCGCCAATAGTAAAGCCATATCTGGTTGCCAATAGTTGAGATCTTTTAAATAACCTTGATGGTCACGGGCGATTTCTGCGCCATTAAATTGCAATGGATTTACCACGTTATCACCTTGTCATGGAGTAATGATTGAGCCACAAATTCATTGTAATCGATAAGCGTCACGTTCTTTAAACGCTCAGATAGGCCGCGAGCGATGACATCGTCTTTTAAGACCATGAGCTTGAAGGGCGATAATGCCATTGCCCATTGACGCAGCAGTAACGCGTTCACGCCATCGCTCGATAGTAGAATCGCATCTTCCTTACAGGCGTAACGTAAGCAGAGTTTCAACGCACTATCTCGGCTGGGAGATGTTTGAATATGATGTAAAATCATCAGAATACTAAGACCTCATCAACCTGTTTTAAATGGGCAGCGATGGCTTCATCGTTGACCACAGTAACAGGAACTGACAGTAAACCATGGCTTAAGCCGTAGTCGGCTAAGGATTGCTTACAGATAAATACCGACTCGATATCATACAGCGGCAGTGCTTTAAAGGTGGAGATGTAATCTTTAGCGCCAATTAGCTCAGGTTGTTGATCTTTAATCAAATGCAGCACACCTTCATCGACAAACACTAAACTCACTTCTTGCTCAAAGCTGGCACTCAGCAGGGCGAGATCTAAACCTTCGCGGCCACGAACAGTACCGTGTGGCGAACAGCGAAATAGGATACACAATTTTTTCATAGTCACCCTGAAAGTTAAAAACTGATCAAACGATCGGCCGATTCAATGCCTGTGACAAGCTCGCCTAAACCGCCCATGATAAATGACTCACCCACATTCCAGTGGCTCAGGCCATTCTCGCTGGCATCTTGCTTACTCACAATCCCACGGCGCAGCGCTGCTGAAACGCAATTAACTAACTGGATCTGATGCGATTGCGCGAGCTGTTTCCAGTCACTGATCACATCGTTTTCATCGGAGGCGGGTAAGCTTAAATCTGTGGAGTTATACACGCCGTCTTGATAAAAAAACACACAGATAATCTGATGCCCAGCCAAAAGTGCCGCTTGGGCAAAGCGTAAGGCGTTAACACTCGCCGACGTGCCATAAGCGGGCCCGTTCACTTGGATAATAAATTTGCTCATTTAAAATAAAAATGGCCCTAAAAGTAGGGCCATTCTAACGCAAGTTAAGCTAAAAATCGCTAACTAGGATTAGTCATCGTTACCTATGCCCATAAGGTGCAATAGCGCGATGAAGAGGTTTAAGAAATCTAAGTATAATGAGATAGTTGCGCGAATGTAGTTCGTCTCGCCGCCGTTCACAATACGGCTAGTATCAAACAGGATAAAACCCGTCATCAATAATGCAATACCAGCGTTAATCGCCATAAAGGCCACGCTGTTACCCATAAAGATATTAATTACGGCAGCGGCAATCACCACAATCAAGCCGGCGAACAAGAATCCTCGTAGGAAAGAGAAATCTTTCTTAGTGGTCACGGCATAGGCTGATAACGCAACGAAAATCACTGACGTTAACCCCAGTGCTTGCATGATCAGCTGCGGGCCGTTTGCCATACCCGCGTAGTGATTCAGCATGTAGCCCAGTGACGCGCCTTCCATACCCGTAAAGGCAAACACCCAGAAGATACCCGCTGCAGATTCAGCTTTACGTAAAGTGACAAATAGCAAGACTAGGCCACCAATGGATAAGCCGATAGACATTAATGGACTGATATTTAATGCCATTGCCAAGCCAGCGCACAGGGCAGAGAAGGCCAATGTCATAGACAACAGCATATAAGTGTTTTTAAGAAGTTTGTTCACTTCCAGTGTTGACGCACTCGTCGAATATAAGGTTTCTTGGGTCATGTTGATCTCCGTTGACACATTTCCGAACTGATCGTTTTGATTTTTTACAGCACACTAAGTTCCCGTAAAATCCTAAAACGAACTTAACTGCATTCATGATACCGTACCTGAGATACGGGTGAAAGTCATAGAACCATGAATAACAAATTGTTAATCTTAAAAATTTTGCCTCGCCACACATATCAATCTTAAGTGCTAAGCGTTTGGCTAAGGTTGGTGCTATCCGTATATTTATCCAATAAGCACATGAATTCGGCGTTAAAACTGAATAGGCTTGATAAATACGCCCACTGAACTTACTGCCAATTCCAAGTTCAATACCGATTTCAAAGACAGTCCAATGCTAATTTCAATGCCAAGTATAAGGACGAGATCAACATATTGAGTTTAAACCAAGCTTAAGCCAGCCACTCTTTATGTAATTTTTCAGTATCGCCCAGATATTCCAGCACCCAAGCGAGCGCAGGTGACATCTTGTCGGCATTCCACGCGAGACAACAAGGGCTGGTCTGCTTAGGATTTTCCAGTTGTTTCTCAACCAGCGCACCCGCTTTAATAAACACACTTGCTAAGTGCACTGGCATATAACCAACGCCTAAACCTTCGCGGAAACAGTTAATGGCGCGGATCCAATCGGGGACAACAAGGCGACGTTGATTTTCGAGCAACCAAGTCATACGTTTTGGAATTTCCCGAGAGGTGTCTTCTAGGCAAATCGAGGGGAAAGGGCGCAGCTCATCGTCGCTTAGCGGACGGTCGATATTGGCCAATGGATGATTTTTGCTGACTAAAAAAGCCCACTCAATATCGCCCATGTCTTTATATTGGTACACGCCGCCGACCGGAATTGCGGTTGTTGCACCAATTGCAATGTCACTGCGGCCCGTGGCGAGCGCTTCCCAAACCCCGTTAAAGACCTCAATGCGAATAATCAATTCAATATCATGGAAATGACGGTAGAAGTCAGCAATCAATACACTGATCCTATCGGCACGGACGATATTATCCAGCGCGATAGACAAGGTCGGTTGCCAACCGTTTGCTACGCGCTGCGTGCCACGCTTCATCTCGTCCATCTGCGTAAGCAAGGTTCTGGCTTGCTTAACAAAATGTTCACCCGCAGGGGTTAAGGTTACGCTGCGATGATGACGTTCGAAAAGAATGACGCCGAGTTCTTCTTCTATTTGCTTGACCGCGTAGCTCACGGCAGAGGGCACTTTATGCAGCCGATTCGCCGCCGCGGTGAAACTTCCTACACGAGCCACAATATCTATGAGTTCTAGCGCTTGTTCTGAGAGCATAGCTGACGTCCGTTCCAATGAAAATAATTGATAGTACAAGTCAAAAATAAACGTTTCCAATAGATTTAACAAGTCATTAGACTGCACGCTTTAGTCAATCCGACCCGATTATTTTATGAAAACGTCTAGTAACACCTTTGTAAACATAAAGTTCTTTATGTTTCTATTCTATTTAGCCATGTTGAGCATGCTCGGCTTTATTGCCACTGACATGTATTTGCCTGCTTTCAAAGCAATTGAAGGCTCGCTTAACAGTACCCCGTCACAGGTGGCGATGTCGCTGACCTGTTTCCTGGCGGGTCTTGCCTTAGGTCAGCTACTTTATGGCCCCTTAGTCAATAAAATCGGCAAGCGTTGGGCACTGATTTTTGGCCTAGTGGTGTTTGCCATTGCCAGCGTGTTTATTGCCAACAGTGATTCTATCCTGATGCTCAATACCGCGCGCTTCTTCCAAGCGATTGGCGCCTGTAGTGCAGGGGTTATTTGGCAAGCGATTGTGGTTGAACAATATGATGCTGATAAAGCCCAAGGTATTTTCAGTAACATTATGCCACTGGTCGCATTATCGCCTGCATTAGCACCGATCCTTGGCGCTTACATTCTGAACGAATTAGGCTGGCGTGCAATCTTTATCTCTTTGTGTGTTATCGCTTTTCTACTGATATTGATGACCTTGTACTTTGTACCAGGCAAGCGTCAGCATACACACAGTGAACATGCTGCGGTATCTTATGGGCAAATTTTGAAAAACACCCGCTATTTAGGCAACGTCGTGATCTTCGGCGCCTGTTCCGGTGCTTTCTTTGCTTATCTAACCGTATGGCCGATTGTGATGGAAATGCACGGCTATCTGCCAACTGAAATCGGCCTTAGCTTTATCCCACAAACCATCATGTTTATTGTCGGTGGTTATGCGAGTAAGTTACTGATAAAACGCATTGGCGGGCATCAAACACTGAATATCTTGTTGTCGATTTTCGCAGCCTGCGTTATTTCGATCATCATGTTCACGCTGATTTTCCCAGCAAGCACGATTTTCCCACTGCTTATTTCGTTCTCTATTTTGGCCGCAGCTAATGGCGCCATTTACCCGATAGTCGTGAACAGCGCGTTACAGCAGTTTAGTCAGAATGCCGCTAAGGCCGCAGGATTACAGAATTTCTTGCAGATCAGCATTGCCTTTGGTGCATCTAGCTTAGTTGCTATGTGGGCAAGCCTAGGTGAAGTAGCGATCGGTTGGGGCATCCTATGTTGCGCTATCTTAGTTGTGGTCGGCTATGTGCTGAAGAGCCAACAAGGGTGGGGCGATTTTGCCAAACATTTCACTAAGCCAGATCCCGCACGTGTTGGCATAGTGGCCGATGTGAAGCAAAATCCAGCGGATTGAGTGTAATAGCAACAATCGGCGCATAATTGAGAGTTAGTGCTTTACAGTCAACACACTTACTTATATTATTCGCCTCGTTCGGAGGGGTGGCAGAGTGGTTTAATGCACCGGTCTTGAAAACCGGCGTGGGTTTATAGCCCACCTAGGGTTCAAATCCCTACTCCTCCGCCATATTTAGTCAAAAAGCCGCTAAGCAATTAGCGGCTTTTTGCATTTTAGCTATTCTAGCCTTGAGTTTCTGATTCGAAACGCAGTGCCTCCAGCATATGTCACCAACAAGGCCATCAGCACTGATGGCCTTGTTGGTTTTTGTCATTTAACTCTAGGTTTCCTCATTCAAGATGATGCACTGACAATCTCAGCGATCATTACACTTTGGGTAATTTGTGTTGGATCATGGCCAGCGCAAAGGCGTGCCAGTCTGCATTAGCATAGCTACTCACCAGATCCCGCAGGATTGTCGGTTCGCTGGCGTTATCCACCTGTTGCGAAGTTATCGACAAATTCAGCGCATTGCAGTAATCCTGCCGCTCCACCACAAAAAACTGCTTCTTGTAGGGGAGTAACAATGTGCTCTCAGCTTGCGTATTAAAATCACGCGCGGCTAAATAGCCAGTAAACCAATGATTAAGTAGCGTCTCGCATTGCTTAGTGTGGAATAAGTTTCCCCAATCATCCCCGAGTATGGCTTGACCCGACAGGACTCGCTGGCAATGATAAAAATCGATAAAGCCTAGCTCACGAGCAATCACTTGTTGGCAATGCTTTAACTGGAGATCTGAGTGTAAGATACCCAACTTCGCTATTAAGGTTGTGACTCTTTGCTTGGCTGACGGCTCACCCTGCTGACAAGCTTTGAACAGCTTCTTAGCGCGAATTTTAGTTTCATTTAATGCGATGGCGCTTGAGTCTTTCATTTTGGTTAACTTCAATTTGCATTACCTCCACGACTGACTCGATTTGCTTGCGGCACGTGAATGAAAGGCCAAATACTGATGATCAATAAACTCAAGAGACAAGCTAAGATGTCCGCGATTGGAAAGGCCATCCATAACTCAATCAAAGCGTTTGGCATGATCTTAATGTTTAATGCACCTGTGATAAATGAAATATCTGCGAAGGATAGTTGAGGTAACAGAACCAGCAGGGGCAGTAATAAACCATAGATTTTTATCCCAGATAATAGCAATGCAAGCTTAGGGCGGTTTGTGCCTTGATACATAGCAATCGCAATACCTGTGAACCCCGCCAAAGGTAAGGCGATAAACGTCACACTCGAAATCTTAACACAGGCGGCAATGAGTGAGTGATTATCGGTGAAAACACCAAATACCGAGGTAGGAAACCCCATAAATATGATTGTCACCACACTCAGATAACAGCAGGTCAAGACGATTCCCCATTTAGCACACGCTAACACCCGAGAAGATGCCATCGCCCCATAGTTATAGGCACTGATCGTTTGTGCTGCACTGGTGAGAGCCATGAGCGGCAGGGCGATAAAAATATTAAAGCGGCCGATCAAACCATAAGCGCTGATCATGTACGCGACCTCATTCGCCGCTGGCGTATTGGGCACTACATTGGCTAATTGACTGACTAAAATATGATTTACCAATGAGATCACGCAGGCAATCCCAAGATATGACAATAGTATTGGGCTACCCAAGCCAAGAATCGCTTTTATCTCAGTGAGGTTGAGCTTTATCTGCTCTATTCTAAAACAAATAGGCTGGGCAGCTTGCCTATGAAGCGCCTGCTTATTGGCAAAGCGGTTATTGGGGACAAAATAAACGACGGCGATAAATAGGCTCACACATTGGCCCGCCACCGTTGCCCACGCCGCACCACTTACGCCCATCTCCAAAACGGCAATGAAAATGGTTTCTTGAAATAATTTCTTAAAATGCTTCTTTAGAATGTTTGTTTAGCTGAGCGCTTGCGCTTAACTTTTAGGAGTAATGCGAATGATAAACTCATCATTACCCTGAAGTTTAATTTCCGTTTTAGCGGATAAAACCACCCAATCCAACCAGTATTGCCATAGGTCGGCCCAACATGGACTGGCTCATCACCAGCGCAAAACATTCCTTTGCTGAATAATTATCAAAAGAGTCTCGGCAGGTGATGTATTTATCAGTTAGTCGGCATAAATGGATTGAGTTACCCAGTGGCAAAAATAGCCTATTAAAGGGTCTTGTTTATTTTTTAGAGTATATAAATGAATAAAAACAAGAAGCCTGAAACACGAAGCCGTCACGTCGGAAAGCAAACATTTCATTGTTTCAGAGATAGACGCGCTAATGCCGATAACGACACATTATCGGCATCCTTATCCCTTCCATACAAAACTGCGCACAATGTATAGAGGGTTAAACACCTCTAAACATTGGGCTTTTATATTGCAGGCCGCACAGCGTAAGGGCTGGACGGCATTTTGAGGGCGGGTTGTTGCGTGGCCGATTTTGCCACTTGCTAAGTACAAAATAGTGTTATAGGTCTGCGCCTTCACAGTAGGCGAGCGCGTCTAAAATCTTCTGTAATGCGGCCTTTGCGGCTGGGTCTTTTTGCCTCCAAATCACTGAATGCAATAATAAAACGCCTAAGTGAATGTCGAGAGCGTCGGCAAATTTAATTAAAACGTTATCATCTGGAAAACTTCTGTTAGTCCTCCAATTTGATATTCCAGTCTGTGAAAAACCAAATCTTTTCATCACTTGATAGTCAGAAGTCAGGCCGTACACGGCTCTGATGAGGTCGAGTAAGTCAGATGGTTGCATTTTTCTGTGTCCTTTTGGTGTCCTACATCAAGTCTAGTGGTTGCACCATAGCTATGCAAAGCACGTTAAGTGTGAGTTGTAAACGTTAGCCTTGAGTTGTATCGTTTGTTCGTCCTTGTGTTGGGCGCTGGTTGCAGGATGTGACCAGTTAGCCCAAATCCCAAACAAGGCAACACACAGGAGCAGACAAGATGACCAGTTACAAGAAAGTCCCCAATTCAAATATTGAAGTCCCCGTATGGATGGACGCCACCGCGTTAACCAATAAATTCAGCCCAGCCAAGCGTCAACGCAACGCCATGTTAATCAGCCGCCTGAAAGCGAAGTTTTTCGGGGGTGCAAGATGAAAACCGTTGCCATTAAAGTTAAAACGCCACGCGGCGAGCGCTATTTTTGCAGAATCGGCAAGGGTTGGAGAATTCAAACCGCTTGGTCTTTAGCTGGTGCCTCACTGTTTTTGTTTGGCACTGATGAACTGAAAAAAGTTGCCCACACGCTGAGAGCAAAAAACAAACAGTTTGAAGTTGTTGAGATTGCGGAGTTTGTTGGGGGTGCAAGATGATTTTTTCATGTCCTGAATGTCAATACTCACAGGAAAATGAGCCATTCGAGCTTTGCCCTAATTGCGTAAAAAAAGAACTTGCTGAGCTTGCTGAGCTTAAGGCTGATTTGGTCGCAGCTCATGCGCATATTGATCACCTTCACTCGCTCGCATTTGGTTCATGCGCTCCGTTACCTTTTGGGATGATGGCAGCCATCACGAATTGGGAGGATGACCAATGTCTATAACTACTAGCCTAGGTCAGCAATTCCGCAAAGCCCGCGCTCAACACGGTTGTAGTGCGGGCACTATAGGCAACTTAATCAACGTCACACAGAGCGAATGGCTTGCCTTTGAACTTGGCATGAAAACCCGCCAGCCGTTGACGATGATCCAACTCAAAAAAGCCGCCGACTTTATCAAGTTGCAAATCAAACCCGCCACTATCGCCAAAGCGCTAAGGGGGCAGTGATGCAACTAACCGACTACGCTCAGAGCCTTGTTGATTACGTCAACACGCATACCCGTTATGGCGAAATCGGTAGCCATATGTTTCTTGATTCCTGTTTGGCACCAAACTGGCGGCAGATGCAAGCGCCGCCAGACGCGCCCACGGTAGGCACTTGGGACGGGGTTGAAGATGATGAATAACGCCGTCCTTAAACCTGTTTGGGGTGCGCGGGTGCCCATATCCACTGTTGAGATAATAGAGGATTTGCCGGCGCTCACCTTCGAGCCGCAAGACCTAACCGCCCCAAGGGGCGGTATTTTTGTATCTGAATTTGAGCAAGCCGCAGCCGATAAATTAAAGCTGGATTTAATGCGTCGCAATGCCAGCTTTTTTGCTGAAATGGCACTGAAAAACCCAAGCCCCGCAGGGCGGCCAACGGCCGAGAAAGCTAGGCTAGTCAAGGATTGCAAAAGTCCGACACGCCACACAGTAGCCACGACAAACGCCCGTAAGCAAGCCCGCATCGGCCGATATCTTGAACATTTACGCGCCAAGGATAGCGAGGCTCACGGCAGTGTTGCCGCCTCGCTTGGCGTGAATCTCGACGCCTCAGAGCGTTTTATTGTTCGCGACATTTACGAAAAAGCGCCCGATACCGTTGCCCATGTGCCTAAAGTCGGTCGGGTAAATCTGGAAACGGGCGAAATATTGCCGCCGATGGACAACAGCACTCGCCACGACAAAAGCGGGGTGGTGATCTGCAAAACGCCAGTCGTAAGAGTTTCCCACCGCGCATGGTCGAATGAATACCGCTTAAGAGTTCAAGCGGATATGCCGCCGAGCGACGCGCCGCCGCAACAGTCGGGCGATAGAGTCACCAGCGATTTAAGCAGTCGCGGTGCCAGGAATATTTTGGACGCTGGCGCTTATATGGCCGCTGTCAAAGGCGGGTTTACCACGTTCTTAACCCTGACTTTTAATAGCGAAGCCCGCGAGCGGATCATTAGCGGTGACTCGACAATCGGCGCGGAGTGTTCGCGCTTCTTTGATGCCGCCAGCAAAATGTATCAGCGCGGCTGGTCTGCAGATGGGGCAGTCCTAAAAACAGAAAACGGCTTTGATTGCATTGGCGCGACGGATTTTGTCGAGCCGATGGGCGATAAGCTGGATTATTTATGGGTGGCCGAAGCGCCAAAGAACAAACAGGGTGAAGTAAACCCGCATTGCCATGTGCTGTTACGCTGGCAGGTTGAGCCGTATTTGTTCCATGACTGGGCAAAGCGGATAGAAAATTTATGGGGGCAAGGGTTCGCCAACTTGCAGCGCATAAAAAGCGCCAATGCCGCAGGGGGCTATTTGCTCAAAGCCTTGGGCTATCTGACCAAAGGCGAAAAAGCCGACCAAGGCGAAATCAAGGGTAATCGCTATAACATTTCAAAAGGTGCCCGCGCTGAGCCGTGGGAAACCATTGCCAGCTATCACGCCGAACACATGGCCTCAATCATTGGCGAAATCAAATACAAGTTGGAAAACCGCGCCGCGCCAATCCGCAAAGAGATTGGCCGAGCCTATGGCGCACTCGAAAAGGCAATCCGCGACAAAGCCGTGATGCAAGCGCAAAAACGCGCCGATGCCCTTGCCAAAATCAATAAACGCATTGCTGAGCTTGAGCAAAAAATCAAAACCAGTAAAGCCGCACTCAAAGCGGGCGAAGTTCGCGCCCAAGATTACCAACTCACGTTTAAAGGTGCCGAATCACTCGCCAAGTTTTTCAATTGGGCGATCGGTGCCCGCCAGTGGCAAGGCTTAAGCCGTGAGAGTGAATTTATCGAAAACCGTATCTGTAAGCGCCTTTGGACAAAAGGCATCAACGCAGCCCGCGCCACTTATAGCGCTGTGCGCAATCGCATTGCAGAAAAAGAGCGCCTTTGGTCGGCATGGCTGGCCGAGAAGTTAGCGCCCGAGAGTGATCGAGAACTAGAAATCTTAACCCACCAACAAAACCTTAAGGAGTACCACCAATGGCAATATCAGATTTGTTAAAAGAACATGCAGAAATCAGAGATTTAATGGATAGCTCAGAAAAGAGCAAGTGGCCGCCTGAGAGTTTGGCATTCGCCAAAGTTGCAGCAAAAAAAAGCCACGAATTAGCGGGCAAGCTGTTAGACATAGCCGCCGAATTTGATGCCCGTTTAACTAAATTGGAGACGGCAATCAATGGGGTCTCACAGTAGAAGCCTTTGCTATTTCAGCGGGGAAAACAAAATAGAGTTTGAAAACTCTATTGCATGGGGGGGATCACTTGTTGCAATTGAAGGGGCTGTAAAGAGTGATTTTTATAGAGGGTTAACACGTGGGATTTTTCAAAGCCAAAGAGAAAAACCCAAGTTTGTGTCTCATTACCAGTACAAGTTTAAAGCAAAAAAACATAAGCAGCCTAAGCCGCGAATTCGAATTAAAGCTTATTAAAAGTGAGGTGAATGATGGGAAATCATGCAAATAAACGAGCAGCCGCAGCAAGGCACAATGCCCGCTATGAACAACGCGACGCAGTGCGGCCAAAATTAACCCAATCGCCTAGTCAAAAGGCGGTTAAAACATTTGAGCCAATCAGTGTAGAAGTAAAACCAAGGGGAAGGATTTTAGGGTTTATAGCTGCAATGGCAGGTTTGTTTAGCAAATAACTTATCGGGAGATAACGACATGGCAGGGGAAATATTAGGTCACATTGAGTGCGACGGTTGCGGCCAAGCCGCGAACATTAAAAAGGTCGGCAATTCCAAGGCGCTGTTATACCTGCATTGCCCAAATTGCGGGCTTGACCGTAGAAGCGGTGCAATGGTTCAAGCCAAATGGCAAGCGGCCATTGATTCGCCGCAATCCTTAGACGGGGCGCAGGATGACGCCGTAAAAGATGACGGTAAAGACTGGGCACCAAGCCGCACCACTCACACCAACAAAACCGCCGAAAATTCGGAATTTATTCCCGCATCTGAGCTGGACGATGCCGAAAATCCCGAACCGATTACGGGGCGCAATATTTTAACGGGCGTCGCGGTTTTCCTAGGCTTTTTGGGAATGGCGCTGAAATCAATTAGAAGGTAAAAAATCGCATGAAAACAAAACAAGCAGAAATCCAGCAATCCTTAGACACGGCGCAGGATGTAGCCACGCCAGAGGGCGGGAATACTCCCGAATGGAAACCCGAAATCAGCCCTGAATTGCTCGGCATGGATAACCAAGGCCAAGTCGAACAAGTGGACGATGACGGCACGATTAAATTGCCTAAAACACAGGTTGAACAAGCAGAAGCGCTAGCTACTGAAATTGGCGGTTTTTTGGCAATGACCCTGCAAGGTGTTACGGGGCGCGATTACAACCTGAATGAATCAAAAATCAAGGATGCCGCCAAAGGTATTGCCCCTTGTTTGGTTAAGTACGGCTTAACTGATATGGGGCTGATTATGAGTAAATGGGGCGTGGAGTTTCAGGCCGCTATCAGTGCGGGCGGGCTCGCGTTCGGCATTTGGTCGGCGCACCGCAAATACAAAGCTGAGGATGAAGCCGCCGAGCTTGAAGCCACGGCAAAGCGTGAAGGGGTGGCAAGTGGCAATCAATCCGAATAACTCACTAAAAGCCCGCCATATTAGCTATTGCGGTGCCAGCGGAGCGGGTAAAACCGTTGCCGTTAAATGCCTAGCGTTAGTCGGGGATTGCGCCGCCTTGTTTGATCCTTACGGTGATTACAAACTCAGCCGCCTTAAAAAACTGTCTGGCTTAGGTAATGGCCGCATTGTTCACCATTACCACACCCGCCGAGGTTTTCTAAAAGCCTTTACCGAAGCATGGGCAAGCGGCAAAAAATTTGCCGTGGCCTATCAGCCGCAAATTGCCGAGGACAAGCTAAGGGCTGAAGCGATTTGGTTTGCCCAAGTTGTTTGGGCAGCCGCCGACGGCAAGCGGGAATTACACGCCGTTTTCGAGGAGCTAGGCCGCTATGTTGAAAGTTCAGGGGCGGAGCGTTCCAAGATAGGCGAAATCGTGACAGGTGGCCGCAAGTTTGGACTGATCGGGCATTATGTATTTCAGCGCCCGAGTGAAGTACCAAAAACGATTTTGGGTAACTGTGCCGAATACGTTGTGGGCGCTCAGCAAGCCATGATTGACGTGCGCCGCTGGGTCGATGAGTTGGACTGTTCAATAGATGAAATCGCCAGTTTAGACAGGCTTAACACCGACAGGCATAAACACTTCTTGCACAAAAAAGGCGGCATTCGCAACTATAAATTGATTGAAATTCGCTTTTAATGCGGGAATTTTCGGGAATATTCCCGCAATCCGTTTGAAATAGCGACAAACAAAGGGCTAAGGTTTGCCCCGATACAGTCGAGAGACTGAATTTTTATTACCGCCGTGAGGCGCAACCGTCCCAAGGGGATCCAAATGTATAAAGAATTGCTCAAAATGGCGGCTGTGGCCGTCGCTGTGGTATACGCAGCAAACCGTGTTCCATCCGTCCGCCGTTTAATTGGTTAAGGGGTAGAACATGCGCACAACAGTTAAATTACCCTCGTTTTCTAATGTCGCCGCTGGCAACACTGCCACGCTTGAGCTTCCAATCGGCCGTACCTACGACAAAATTCACATTGCCTACACGGGTGTGACTTTGGCGCAGATGAAAAACATCCGTTTAGAAGTCAACGGCAAAGCGATCCTTGAATTCAAAGACGGTCAAGCCCTTGCCGACTACAACAAGTTTTATAAACGCAATACCGCAAACGGTATTTTAGATTTGCACTTTAAGCGCGACGAACTGAAAACATTGCTCGAAGCCCGCCTGTTCGGCCTCGGCACTATGTCGGGCGCTTCGGGTGTTATTTCTAACGTAACACTGCGTATTGAAATTGATGCCGCAGCCGCAGCGCCAACGCTTGAAGGTTGGGCAATCCAATCGGATAAAGCCGAGATTGGTTACATCACCAAGGTGAAAAACTTCCCCGTTGCGCTTAACACTGGCGTAACTGAAATTGACAAAATCCCGCGTCCAGCGTCGGCAAGTATCGCCGCAATCCATATCGTGACAGCCGCAGTGATCACTAAAGTTGAACTCGAAATGGATTCGTTAAAAGCATTCGAAGGCGGTAAAACGCTAATCGAAAAAATCCAAGTTGACCACGGCCGCAGCCCACAAGCGGGTCGTGTGACGCTCGATTTTGTGCTTGAAGGCGACATGCTCCAAGCCATTCCGTTGGCGGGTCTGCAAGATTTGCGTATTCGTGTTTATACCGATGACGCAGCGGCGGCGACCGTAGTCGTTGAATACTTCGACGGCCTAGCGGGCATCTAAGGGGGCTGTATGGCTTTTGATTACCTCACAGGCTCTTTAGAAGATTTTTTAAAATCACCCACGGCGGCCACTGCTACGCAAGTGCCGACCGTTGCGGCCAATCCGTCTACTACGGGTTGGTTCGACAAGGTGAACAGCGGCTTAGGTAATGCGCTTAGCTTATACGCTCAGTATGAGCAAGTCCGCGCCTTTAAAAACGCCAACGGCACAGGCCAAAAAGAGCTACTCGAAACGGTTCAAACGCCTGCGCCAAATACCATGTATACCTACGCCAGCCCAAGCGAACAGCTTAAGCAAAAAATGGCGCAGGGTTTACAAGTCGGTACGGGCACACTGTTCGCCGTTGTTGGCGGCGTGGCGTTGCTGTACTGGTTAAGCCGTAGAAAATAGGGGGCGCTATGAATAAAGCGTTTTTTATGCAAGTTGCTGGCGCGGTAGTCGCTGGCCTGATTATTAACTACATCACCAACAAAAAAGCCGAGGTGAAGTAATGCCTCCAAGCGGCGGTGGTCTATCAAATTCCAGTGCAGCAAGTTCGGGCACTGGTGATCAGCTTAATAACGCCGCCTTTCAGGGCGGTAATGTGAACTTTGGCGCGGGAAGCGGCAGCGGGGCGAATCTATGGCTAATTCTGGGCGCGGCGGCGATTGCTGCTTACTTGCTACTGAAAAAGAAATAGAAGCCCTCGCATGGGAAAAATTAGCGCCCGCCTTGGGTGATGACTTGCGCACCATTATTAGCGAAGTCCACCAAGGCAAGGCGCAATTAATCGCATGGGGAAATAACGAGTTCTTTACCGTGTTGCGTGGCGAAGTGGCCGCCAACGGTAAAGAGCTGGTTATTGTCGCGGCAGCGGGTAAAAACTCACTGCCACACCTCGACACAATTCACACACAAGCAAAGGCGCAGGGGTTCGCCAGCGTTCGACTACACACTCAGCGCCCCGAAGCCATGCTCCGAATGGGCAAGCGTTTTGGCTATCAAAAAGCCGAAACCATACTAAGGGCGGTCTTATAATGGGCTCAAGTTCTCGCAGCGCATCCAGCCAAACAACAAACAACACCTCGACGACGTTCGGTATTCAGGGCGCAAACAATGGCCTTGTGATTAATGGCAGTGGCAACACTATTACCGACGGCGGCGCATTTAAACTCATCGGCGATTTTGTCGATACATTACCCATTTTTTTCAGCCAAGGCGCGGGTATGGTCAGCGACGGATTTAACGCCGTGACTGACGTTGCAATGATGGGCGAGCGGCAAACAGAGCAAGCCTTTAACACTGCCACCAATCTTTATGGGCAATCCGTTGATTTGCAGCGCGACATGGTTCGCGAAAACGGCAATGTGTTCGACAGTGCCTTTGCATTAGGCAATGAGCTATTCCGAGGCGGAGCCGATTTACTCGCAAGCATCACTGGCAATCAAGACGCAGCCAATGCTCGCGCATTTAATGCGGTAAATGATGTTGCATTAATGGGGGTTGACGTTGCAAAAATTGGCGAGCGACAAAATCAAAACTTCTTAAATGCAGCGGTTGATCTCTTTGGTGAAACCAACAGCGCACAGCAAGACATGATTCGAGTAGGTGCCAACGCCTTAACAGAGTTTGGCGACTTGCAATCACGGGGCTTTGAAACCTACACCAACGCCACCCGCGATAATCTCAGTGATTCGCTTAAGTTTGCCGACGGCGCAGTTGCTATAAACGCCGCCGTGTCTCAAGCGTCAATGGATAATTCAAAAAGCCTTGCTACAACCGTTGCCGATGCGCTCGCCAAAGCTAACGACAACAACACGTTTTTAGCGGGAACCGCAATGAGCAACAGCGCAGGGCTTGCAGAGTCTTTGACTAAAACCGCGCTTGATGCGGGCAACCAAGCCAACAAGGATGCGACGGGGCAACTTCAACGGGGTTTCGACTCAATGATGGGTTTTGCAGAGCAATTTAGCCGCAGCGACGGCGCGGCCTTAGCCGAATCAAACAATAAAACCATGTTGTATATGCTAGGCGGCACCGCATTAATCGCGGGCGCGGTAATGTTAGCGGGGCGCAAATAATGATTATTAATCAAACCATTAAAAACGGTTTTTCTGTTGTTTCAAAAACAGGGCGATATTTCCAACTAATAAGCGCAGGCGGCATTGTAAAAGTCCGTTTAATGCTAAAAGGCTCAGTAGCGTTTGAGTCTGACATGTGGATTGGTATGAACCTTGATAAAAACGTTGAATTTGATTCAGTTGAAATCAAGGGAGATGATGGGCCTATTCAATTTTGGGCGGGGAACGTGTCAATGCAACTTTTGCAGTTTGGCAACGATGCCGCCAAAGCTGTAAGGACTAGCCGTCTATTTGTATCAGGAATTAAAAAAATTACTGGCAGCGACTTAACTCGCAAAGAAGTAAGAATAAGGGCGTCGGCACCAATATCAATCGGTGGTGCAAGTATGGATGGAGACGGATGGACAGCGCAAGCGGGTGAAGTACTAACCTTGCCTGTTGCGGGTGTGGTGTACGCAGAAGGCGAAAAGGTAAAGATTGCCATAGGAAATGGATTAGAAGCAGAAGCACAAAATAGTTACGCACTGAGCACAGTGGTTGGAACTATGACGAATACGTACTATGGGAAATTAATGGTTAGCCATGCCAACACCGCGCAACGTGTATTTGTATCGGGACAAACAGTGCTTTATAACGCAGATGGAGAGGCATGGGTTGAACATCCTGATTTTCCACAAAGCGCCAATATACCGTCTTATTACGTCAGGAATGCTGTACAACACCCTGACGGAACTATGTTTATCTTTGAACGCGACATTTCAGGAAGTAATGTAAAAATTTATCGCTCGAGTGATGGCGGCTTATCGTTTCAAGCACGTAAAAGCATCAGTGAAACAGAGCAAAAGCTATCAGCGGGCATTAGCGCTACGGCATACTCAAGCGCGAAATCAGAACCATTTATAGTTGGTGAGTACCTAACATGGTGCTGGTATAGTCATTATCTTGTTTACAATTATATTAAAAATACATGGTTTTGCGTGGCCGCAGAAAATCAAGCGATTGGCTCGGTATTTGTCGCACTATCAAAGGAGTCGTGGCTTAGAACGCAACTTGTAAATACAAATACCTACGCCCTGCAAAAAACTGATGACGCTGGAAAAACATGGCGCACTGTTTACAACTCTGAAGCAAGTTATAGCGAGGGGGGAGTATTAACCAGCTTGGAAGTGGCGTTCGATGGAAAAAATTTTTATATGAAGCGCCAAAGCGCAAATTATCCGATTGTATCAACGGACGGCGGCGAAACTTGGACAAAATATGCCGCTAATATTGATTCAAGTTATAGCAAGTTTATAAGCGGGGATAAGGCGGTTTGGCTGTTACAGCAAGGCGGGGTTATTTATTATCTAGATATTACAGATAAGGGATCAATTCAACACGGTATTGAAATTAGTTTGCCTAATAATACGAGCCAGACTGATTTTTGTATTGACCAATTTGGGCAAATTTATGTCCAAAGGGATAATTATAATTACAGTTGGCAAATGGCGGTTGAAGGCGATTTAACACCGATAGTCGTCGAAGTCATGGAGTTATTAAGCTAATGCGCCCGCTCATTGTTATTACAGCGGGCGCGGCAATGGCAGCGGCGGGGTATTGGTGGCTGAAAAATTCACAAAGGCCACTTGTCCCCGTTGCGATCAACTCCGCACCAAATCAAAACACCTCAATACCGGTTAACTCGGGCAGTTCGCCAAGTTACGCCGATTTAGGCTTTCTCGATATTTTCTCGACCGACAGCTTTGAGGACATCATTTTCAATCGGGTCAGCAATGCGCCCACGGTACAAACGCCGTACTTGTATCCAGAGCCGCAAACGCCCGCGCCACGCACAGAGGTAGGCAATAGCATGTTACCCCCAAAAGGTATTCGCAATAACAACCCGTTAAACGTCGAAAAGGGCGAAAACTGGCAAGGCATGACGGGCAATGATGGCCGTTTTGCTATCTTCCAAACGCCGTTTTATGGCATCCGAGCCGCCGCGCGTATTCTCAAAAATTACCGCGACAAATACGGCCTAAACACCGTAAACGGCATTATCAAACGATGGGCACCGCCAAGTGATAATAATCCCACACAACGATACGCTGATTTTGTGGCTAATAAAGCAGGGTTACAAGTTAACCAAGTTATTCCAGCCCAATATTACACGCGCGTAGTATCAGCAATGATCCACTTTGAAAACGGGTACAACCCTTATGACCAAAGCACAATTAATACCGCAGTTGCCGCAGGGTTTGAATAACGGCCTAATCGCCGTCGCGGTGATTTATGGCGTTTACATGCTCAGCAAAATGTACTCGGCGGGTGACAGGCTCGCAGAACAAGTCACCGCGCCAGTCGGCCAAGCGTGGTCTGACTTGGCAGCATGGACAAACGGCTATAAGCCCGTTGAGTTCAGCAACGCCGCATTTTACCTAAACAGCAAATACGTGGCCGACGATGGCCGCATCGATCCAACGTGGCGCAACATTATGCAGCGCAGCAACTCGGGCATAGCGGCGTTATTCGCCACCATAGCGCCGCAAGGCAAACTATTAAGTAAATACAATTACTTGATTAACGGCGAAGTCAGCGCCAAAACAGTAAGGTAAGGGGAGATCATGCAAACATTAACTAACTATTTAACCCAGTGGTCTACATGGCGCGGCCTTGTACTGATTGGTGCAGCGGTAGCGGGTATCCATCCCGACGCCGTTAACGCCGTCGTCAATGTCGGTGATGTAGTGGTGCAGGGCGTTGCCGCCTCAGCGGTTGCCGCTTCTGGCGCGTGGGAAGCGTTCCGCAATGAGCGCAAGCAAGACAAAACCAAAATATGGCGGGGATAATCTATGGCAGACCTAGAAAAAATTAAGATGGGCGGAGCGGGCGGCTCAGTGGCAATTATTATCTATTTCCTTGCCAGTATGAACAACGCCTTAGTGGATATGGGCAAAACCGTATCAAAAAATGACAGTCGGTTAAACGTGATTGAATACCGACTAGATAAGGACAAATAACCATGTTCAGCGGCTTACCAAGTGATTTTAGTGTCGCGGTCAGAACGCCCGACGCCGTAGTCGTAAAAATTGAACCAAGTCAGGAACTGGTCTTTATTTTTGCCGCCGTGGTGATCATTGCTGCAGCATGGGTAAAGCGTAAAATCTAACTCAAAAAAAAAAGCCCGCCAACCAAAGCCGATAACACCAAAATATCGGCTTTGTCGTTTCTACTTACTCCGTTTTAAGGTTCGCTTGGCCGAGGTCGCAAACTGCTTTTTGGGCGCCACAATCGGCGACTGCTTGAGCTTCGACAAGGTACTTATGATAACGTCCAGTTCTTCACGTATCGCGGCGGCTTCCTCGTCATTGCGTAGGCTATCAACTTGCTCGGATAGCTTTTGCTTCTCAACGCGGTCGAAGCGATTAAACTGCTTATCAAAAAACACCATAAGCAACTGGCCGCCCGTAAACGAGTGATCCTTATAAGGCGTCAATAGTTTGCCATCATGGCTAAAACTAAAACCTTTCCAGTCTTTGGTATCAGGAATTGAGCGGCTGGCAAAATAAGCCAGTCTATCGATCCACGGCGGGCAACTTGTTGACCACCAATAGCGCACAGTTCGCGGGCTCACGCCGCAATATTTCGCCGCTTCATCATAGTTTATTCCGTCGGTGCCATTGGTGAACATGGCTACAAACCATTTGCGGGTACTGGTTTTCATCGGGTTAAATTCCTTCTTATTAGATTTATTCGTCATAACAAAGCTCTCTAATAATGCAAATCAGTCATAAGCGCACAACTGCTTAAAACGTGACAAAAAAGGGCTTTGGAATGACTTAAAACGCTAACAACCCGAAATACTAACTTATCCCATTTGGCAATATCTGCAACTGCGTACAATGTATATTATGTTAAATATGGCTAATGTTTATTATATTTCACCCGTGTGTGTGTGTTCGTGACCACTCAGAATGAGATTTCGCGGCAGACTGAGATTTCCTCTTATACTCATATCTAGGATGCAATCTAACCTATTGATGCTTATGCACCATTCAATCAGAAGTATTCTATCGTAGATACGACTTAGGAGCTCTAATGTGTAGAAATCTCAACTCATGTGATATGGATACCGTTTTACTAAATCTCCATACCCTTGAATAACATGGTTATTATGTAGTGCCTGAGATTCTCAATCTGTGTGGCCATAAACAATGAGCCATGGCTTAGTTACTCTATGCCTTTTAAATGGTCGATTGGTTTATTGTATGCACTTTCATGGCGTTCGATTTGGCTTGTGTGCAAATACTGCGATGTGGTGTCGATACTTTCGTGTCCAGCGTCGGCTTGTACATGGGATAACGGTCTGCGGTTGATATTGATATCGTGCGTAATGCCTGTGTGGCGAATATTATGGGCCGTGAGTTTGCGCATCTGCGCGGCGTCTTGTGCAAAACCATCGGCCTCAATACTTTCTGCAGCCAGATTGATAATACTTTGAATTTCATCGCGGACTTGGCGAATACCGAGATTGGCATTGAGGATGCCGACATCTCGACCACGACCAGCAGCTTTGTGCCGCACAAACAGTGGATGGTTCTCGTTTGGCCTTGGATAATCCGTTAAGCCTAAAAACTGGCGGTATTTGACTAAGGCGTCGAGTAAAGCTTTTGAGATTGCCACGCTGCGCCTTTTACCGCCTTTGCTCAATGGAATATGAAAACTCCAAATACCCGTTTGTTGATTGTGCTTAAACTGATCCATCACCGGTGAATAACCTGCGCGTGCAGACACATCTGAGATACGTAAATAGCAACAATAGATCAATGAAATCAGAAATAAGCTTCTTTGATGTAATTCGGGCGATGTTTCTGCCAACGCTGTTACGGTCGCCATAATGTATGACCACTGTAATTCAGTGAATGCGAGACTGTTATCATCTTCATGATGTTGACGCTGATATTGCCGATTGGCCGCGAATCGACTGTGATTCAGCCAAATTTGTGCAGGATTACGCTCACAATATTCTTCACTTGTCAGGTACGAGTAAAACGAAGACAAAATGGCCATTTTCGTTTTTAACGCATTGTCACTTAACGCATAAGGCTGGATTTGCCCGAGTCGCTTTTTACCGACAAATGGCCGCCACTGTGGGTTTGGAACCCGTTCATCACGCATTTTATCGAGCTTGAATTGTGGCACATTAAAATAGCCAATTAGTGCTATGGGCGGCGCTTGGCAGTAATCCACGTAATGGCTCATATCTTTGCGTGTGACTTCTATGGGCGACATTGAAACCACATCAAAACACCAATGAAGAAATGTCGTGAGCTCGCTGCGATAGGCTTTATAGTTGTTTTCGTTATGCTTTTGCTCAAACAGCCAATCACTGGCGTGCTCAATCACTAAACCCGCATCGGCCACCTTTTTCATGCTAATTTGGGTGATATATTGGTTAACGATACTATTGCCAACTTGTATGAATTCAAATGAGTCAAATAATGGGATTACGGGAGGAAGTTGCATATTGCATCTGAATTATAAGGGTTTCTGATATGATAATACTTAAACGCAAATGCCGATAACGTTATTTATCGGCATCAACTAGGGTCAGATTTTGAGTACAACTGGACAATGTACATTTCTGGCATGTAATACGCTTTTGACAACAAATTAAGCATAACTGCCACACTTGCTGTTTAGACTGACTATCCAAGCACCTAAAATCTGCCGCACAGAGGTGCCCATCATGTATAAGCTGTGCCAGTTTATGCGTTGAAATCGACAAATTAATTTGGTGGCTCATGCCCTTACCCGCTAATCAGTGTGTGATATGAACAGAATACACAAATGATAACTGTTATCAATAACTCAATTTAAGGTTTGCCACTCACCTCGCTATTTAATGTAAGAATTTGCACTGCATTGAAATGTGTCTACTACACTGATTATGTGATCATTATTTTTATTTGAATGAGGTATCGAATGCTGATTGATCTTGCAAAGAAAAATCCGCTGTTTTCCGGTAAAAAGCTTACCGAGACAACTGCATCAGGTATCCCTTGGAAGGTATTAGTGGTCGATGATGAACCTGATGTTCATACCGTCACTAAGCTTGCCCTCTCCCGCTTTAAACTCGAAGGCCGCCCGCTTACTTTTATCAATGCCTACAGTGCCGAACAAGCAAAAGAGTTGATGAATCAGGAACATGATATCGCCATCGCCTTTATTGATGTTGTGATGGAGAGTGATCATGCGGGCTTAGAATTAGTAAAATGGATCCGCGAAGAACTGCAAAATAAAACCACTCGACTAATCCTGCGTACAGGCCAGCCAGGTCAAGCACCTGAAGAAGACGTTATCGTTAATTATGATATTAATGATTACAAAGCCAAAGCTGAACTCGATTCCCGTAAACTGATGACCAGCGTCTACTCTGCCCTACGTTCTTACCGCGATATTATGGAAATTGAACAAGCAAGGCGCACCCAAATAAATCACCGTAAAGGGCTAGAAAGGGTGCTAGAAGCTACATCTGGATTATTTGAGCTGCGCACCCTGCATAAATTTGCAGATGGTCTGCTAACTCAAGTCGCCACCCTACTCAATCTGGATTCTGAAACCTTATTGCTAACGTGTAATGCCATCGATGCCATAAGCGGTCATCTGGATCCTGTGAACATAGAAATCCTCGCAGGCACAGGCCAATTCTCAAATAAATCCCATATTACTCAATTACCAGAGCATATCGACCGCTTACTGCGCAGTGCGATCACGCAAAAACGCTGCCTGTATGAAGACAATTGCTTTATCGGTTACTTCCCCACAAAAAGCGGGTTAATCAATCTACTGTATATGGATGGTATCGATAAAATTGATGATCTTGACAAGAAACTTATTGATATTTTTGCTATCAACGTCGGCGTTGCATTTGAAAATTTACTGCTCAATCAAGAAGTCGAAGATACCCAGTCTGAACTCATTCTACGTTTAGGGGATGTGGTTGAAAGCCGCTCAAAAGAAGCCGCAAACCATGTGAAACGTATGGCAGAATATTGCTCTCAGTTGGCCTTACTCGCTGGTTTACCTGAATACGAAGCTGATTTACTACGCCGTGCTTCACCTATGCATGACATAGGTAAGATAGCGATCCCCGATGCGGTTCTGCTCAAACCTGGCAAGTTAGATGATGAAGAATGGAAAGTCATGCGTCAGCATCCTACGATTGGCCATCAGATTTTGGCAAATTCTGAGCGACCCATATTAAAGGCGGCATCAATTATTGCACTACAACACCATGAAAAATATGATGGTTCTGGCTATCCAGCCAATTTAAAACAAGACGAAATTCACATTTTCGCGCGCATTGTTGCCATCGCAGATGTATTTGATGCACTTTCCCATGCCCGCTGTTATAAAACGGCCTGGCCTTTAGAAGAAGTGTTAGCTGAAATGCGTAAAGGCGCTGCGAAACACTTTGATCCGCACTTATTACAGCTCTTTATTGATAATGTGGATATTTTTGTCAAAGTAAAAGACAACTGGAAAGACAATTAAGCTGCGCTAACCAGAGGTAATTGTCCGAATGCTTTGAAGGCAATGTGAGGAATTATCAAACCAGTCTTAGCCATTGTCATCAGCGAGAAAATCAAACACTGTCGCTTTGGTTTCGCCATTTGCTTCAAAACTTACAAAACCGCGCCAAACCATATAACCACTGCTGCAGGAGCCATATACCATCTGACCAATATAGGTCATTTCATCGGTTTGCTTCACATTTATAGGAATAACCCCCATAAACATATCTCTTCCTTCTAAACGAATTTGCACATTTTTGATAGGCGTTGAAGCTAACAGCCTTAATGTTAATGGCTTTTCGCTCGGGGCATTCGCTGGCGATAGGCTAATAGCAAGTTTGATATCGTCCACTTGTTTAACGCAATCCCCTGCCGAAAATTGACAGAGAGAAGGATCAGAGCTGCTTTTATGTGTGACTTGCTTAGCATCTTCAGTACAAGCTGTGAGATTGATGAGAATTAACGCGATGAATAAATAGAGATTAGGACGATTTAGCACAAAGATTAACCTTATGACGCAATATGTTAACATTCTATGGCGTAGGTTGATCTAGATCAACTTTCTACACCCCTTCTTTGGTATCTTTTTTGATATTGCTCAAGTATCATTGCGAAACCTCATATTTGAGCAAAAATATGCAGGGTAACGCATTGACATAGCTCAGCAACCTTAATAGGGAAGCTGAGTTTTATGTCATTTTATAACAGGTAAAGCTTGTCTTTACTAAAAGTAAAAGTAATAAGCAGTGGAAGCATTATGATGAACCATTCCCAGCCAACAGGCGCTGATTACAATTACGCCATTGTCCGCCAATTTGCCTTAACCACAGTTTTGTGGGGTATTGTTGGTATGTCAGTCGGCGTATTAATTGCGGCTCAGTTAATCTGGCCTCAGCTGAACTTTGACACACCTTGGTTAACGTATAGTCGCTTGCGACCATTACACACCAATGCGGTGATCTTCGCGTTCGGTACATCAGCCCTTTTTGCAACATCCTATTATGTCGTACAACGCACCTGTCAAACCCGACTATTTGCACCTAAGTTAGCCGCATTTACGTTTTGGGGATGGCAAGCCATCATTCTGTCAGCAGCTATCACTTTGCCAATGGGTTTCACCCAAGGTAAAGAATACGCTGAATTAGAATGGCCTATCGATATCGCAATTACTATCGTTTGGGTGTCCTACGCTATTGTGTTCTTCGGTACTATTATCAAACGAACGACTTCGCATATTTACGTGGCGAACTGGTTCTTTGGTGCCTTTATTATTACCGTTGCCGTGCTACACATAGTTAACTCTATGGCAGTACCAGTCAGTCTGTTCAAGTCATACTCTCTGTATAGCGGCGCTGTCGATGCTATGGTGCAGTGGTGGTATGGTCACAACGCTGTAGGTTTCTTATTAACCGCAGGCTTCTTGGGGATGATGTATTACTTCGTACCTAAGCAAGCGGGTCGTCCTGTGTACTCTTACCGTCTATCTATTGTCCATTTTTGGGCTTTGATCGCACTGTATATTTGGGCTGGTCCTCACCACTTACATTACACAGCTTTACCTGACTGGACTCAGTCTTTAGGTATGGTGATGTCACTGATCCTATTCGCACCTTCTTGGGGCGGTATGATTAACGGTATCATGACCTTGTCTGGTGCTTGGCATAAACTGCGTACTGACCCTGTATTGCGTTTCTTAGTCGTTTCTCTGTCTTTCTACGGTATGTCTACCTTCGAAGGCCCGATGATGGCAATTAAGACAGTTAACGCACTATCACATTATACAGACTGGACTATTGGTCACGTTCACTCCGGCGCGCTAGGCTGGGTTGCAATGGTGTCTATCGGTTCTCTGTATCACTTGATCCCTGTATTGTTCGGCCACGGCCGCATGTACAGCATCAAGTTAGTCAACGTCCATTTCTGGTTAGCGACTATTGGTACTGTGCTTTACATCGTCTCTATGTGGATTTCAGGTGTAATGCAAGGTCTAATGTGGCGCGCAGTGAATGCTGACGGTACTTTGACTTATAGCTTTGTTGAAAGTCTTGAAGCTTCATATCCTTTCTACTTTGTACGTTTCCTTGGCGGTTGTTTCTTCCTGACCGGTATGCTGATCATGGCATACAACGTGATCCGTACTGTGAAAGCCTCTAAAGATTCATTGCCAGCATTGGCTGAACCAACAGCGGCTTAAAGGAGCAAACTCGATGAAATTTAATCATGAGATAGTTGAAAAAAACATCGGTTTGTTAGCGATCTTTACCGTTATCGCTATCAGTTTCGGTAGTCTCGTTGAAATCACACCGTTGATTTTTCAAAAAGATACGACTGAGCCAGTGGAAGGTTTAAAGCCATACACTGCTCTGCAAATTGAAGGCCGTGACATCTATGTTCGTGAAGGTTGTTATAACTGTCACAGCCAGATGATCCGTCCTTTGCGTGCAGAAACTGAACGTTATGGTCACTACTCTGTCGCGGGTGAATCGGTTTGGGATCATCCATTCCAATGGGGTTCTAAGCGTACAGGTCCTGATCTTGCCCGTGTTGGCGGTCGTTACAGCGATAAATGGCATGAAGTTCACTTAATCGATCCTCGTGCTGTAGTACCTCAATCGAATATGCCAGGGTTCCCATGGTTAGCCGAAAACAAGTTAGACGGCGAACTGACGGGCGATAAGATGACTATCCTACGTAACATGCATAAAGGCGGTTACAAAGGTAATGATCTTTATACCGATGAAGAAATCGCAGGCGCACAGCAAGCTGTTGCAGGTAAGACAGAGCTGGAAGCCTTGATTGCATATCTTCAGTCTTTGGGTCACGCACTCAAATAAGGAGGCAATATATGGATTACGGCACATTACAAGGCATTTTAACCATCATTGTGATGCTGACCTTCGTCGGTATATTTGCTTGGGCATATAGCTCGCGTCGTCAAAAATCTTTTGATGAAGCAGCTAACCTTGTGTTTTCCGATGAGGAAGTCAGCAAGGTATCGAAGGACTCAGGAGAGAATAAGTGATGAGTAGCTTCTGGAGTGTTTGGATTAGCGTACTCTCGTTAATTGTGATCGCGGGATGTTTTCTATTACTGCGTGTGTGTTCTAAGAACACCACAGACGTAAAAGAAGGCGAATCCATGGGTCACAGTTTCGACGGTATTGAAGAACTCAATAACCCACTGCCAAAATGGTGGAGTTATATGTTCTATATCACTATCGTGTTTGGCTTGATCTATCTAGCCTTATTTCCTGGTTTAGGTAACTACAAAGGCCTTTTAGGCTGGACCAGTTCTAACCAAAGCATTGGTACTGAGCAAGGTATTAAAGCCGACTCTGCCGCAGCCATTGAGCTTGCCGCAAAAGAAGGCCGTTATGTTCAGTATGACCAAGAAGTAAAACACGCTGATGAAAAATATGGCCCAATCTTCGCGGCTTACTTGGCAACACCACTAGAAGAATTAGTGAAAAACCAAGAAGCATTGAAAGTGGGCGGCCGTTTGTTCCTACAAAACTGCGCACAGTGCCATGGCTCTGACGCACGTGGTAGCAAAGGCTTCCCTAATCTCACCGATGGTGACTGGTTATATGGTGGCGACTTGGCCACGATTAAAACCACTATCATGGGTGGTCGTCATGGCATGATGCCGCCAAAAGGTGGTTTGCCAATTGATGACAGCGAAATTGCGGGTTTAGCTGAATACGTTGTTAAATTGTCTGGTCGTGAGCACGATGAAACACTCGCCGCTCAAGGTCAAGGCTCATTCATGAAAGGTTGTTTCGCGTGTCATGGTATGGACGCTAAAGGCAACAAGTTCATGGGTGCTCCGAATTTAACTGACGATGTTTGGTTATATGGCGGTAGCCGCGGCGTGATCGAAGAAACGATCAAACACGGCCGTGCTGGTGTCATGCCAGCCTGGAAAGACGTTCTCGGTGAAGAGAAAGTTCACGTGATCGCAGCTTATGTTTATAGCTTGTCAAACAAGTAATTAGATGTGAGTAATGCTAAGGCCTCGAAGACTTCGAGGCCTTTTTTTTAAAGTGCTAAAACCGTCTTTTAACGGTAAAATGGCGCAAATTTTTTGAATGGGTATCTGACATGAGCGAACAACAAGCCTGGTATAAGCAGTTCTGGCCTTGGTTTTTAATTATTCTTCCTTTATGTGCCGTCGTCGCAAGTTTTACCACACTAAAAATTGCCCTTACGAACTCGGACTCTTTAGTCGCCGAGGATTACTACAAAGATGGCAAAGCCATTAATATGGACTTAAGTAAAGTAAAGTATGCCAAACAAATAGGCATGAATTTTTTACTCGAACAAACTAATAATGAAATTCTGCTGACGCAACAAGGTGGTCCCGCTTCTCAAGCTGCGCTGAGAGTCGAGTTCTACCATCCAACCATTGCCGACAGAGACATCAAGCTCACCGCTACAGCCGATGCCAGTAATGTGTATCGCATTACCGTGCCTGCCACACTGTTCGGCCCTTGGGAAGTGCGTCTTGAAAGTTACGATGGCAAATGGCGCATTCACCAACGCGTTGAATTAAAAGATCATGTCCAACTTTGGCTGAACTGATTGTGGTTGAATTGATTTAGTTAAATAAGAATTGCTATGACACATCCAAGTTGTTTTCACTGCCAAGAGCCCGTGCTGACGGGCCAGCAGTTTGTGACTCGCATTAATGATCGTGATGAACTCATGTGTTGCCCTGGTTGCCAGGCGGTTTCTCAGGCGATTGTGGATGCGGGATTACTCAGTTACTACAAGTTCCGCACTGAACCCGGCAGTAAGCAGAACGCCCTCGTCCCCGAAGCCTTAACGCAGTTTAGTGCCTATGATTTACCCGAAGTGCAGCAAGACTTTGTCCATTCTGAGGACAATATCGAGTCAGTGTCACTTTCTATCGATGGCATCACCTGCGCGGCCTGTGCTTGGTTAATTGAGCACAAAGTAAAACAACTAACGGGCGTGAGCCAAGTGCTCGTCAACTCGACCACCCAAAGGGCGATGATCAGTTGGGATAAACGCACGGTAAAACTCAGCGATATCCTTGGGCAAATTAGCCGCATCGGTTATCAAGCCGCGCCCTATCAAGTCGATGAACAAGAGCTCAATAACAAACTCAATAGCCGTAAGTTTTTATTGCGCTTAGGCTTAGCGGGTTTTGCGACCATGCAAGTGATGATGTTCGCCCTCGCCCTCTATACAGGCTATTTCACCGATTTAGATGTGCAATATCGGGATTATTTCCGTTGGGTTAGCATGATTTTTGCCACACCCGTGGTGCTTTACTCGGCGCAGCCCTTTTATTTCAGTGCGATTCGTACCTTACTCAGCGGCAAACTCAATATGGATGTGTCTGTGTCCATTGCGATTGGCGGCGCATACGTTGCCAGCTGTTTTGCCACAGTAAATGGCACCGGCGAAGTGTATTTTGAATCTGTGTCCATGTTTACCTTCTTCCTGTTACTCGGGCGCTACTTCGAGCAAAAGGCCAGGCAAAAGGCCTCGGTCAGCTCCAGTAATTTGCATAAGTTAGTGCCGCTCACGGCGCACCTAGTGAACGACAATGGTCAGGAAGAAATTCCCGCCAAAAAATTACGCCTCAATGATGTGATCCTCGTCAAACCGGGGGAAATGATTGCAGCCGATGGTGTGGTGATTGAAGGTCACACTAGCATCAATGAAGCTATGCTCACTGGCGAGCAAATGCCAATAGAAAAAACTGTTGCTAGCCAAGTTTACGCAGGCACAATCAACGTCGACCAACCCATCAAAGTTAGCGTCACAGCGCTAGGGCAAGACCAACTTGTGGCTGAGATTATTCGACTGCAAGAGCTTGCATCCAATACTAAACCTGCAATTGCGCTATTAGCCGATAAGTTATCGCGCTATTTCTCGGGCACTATCCTGACCATAGCGACAATCACCTATTTGGTTTGGCATCAAATTTCCCCAGAGGATGCCTTTTGGGTAACGCTATCGGTTTTGGTTGCTACCTGTCCTTGCGCCTTAGCACTGGCTACACCGACCGCTGTCACCTGCGCGACCGCTATTTTCACTCGCCTTGGGATTATTACTCGCAAAGCCGGTGTATTTGAAAAACTGCCACAGATCAAACATGTTGTCTTTGATAAAACCGGCACCCTCACCTGTGGTACCCTCTCTATCGGGCAAACGCAGTGCATGGCCGATTTAACCAAGACGCAAGCCTTAGCCATTGCCGCAGCGCTGGAAACCGGCTCTCGCCACCCGATTGCAGCGGCATTTACCGTGTTTGCAGATAATGCATTGGTTGCCGAAGAGGTTCACCATAAAGTCGGCTTTGGCGTTCGAGGTCGTATTGATGGCACTGATTACTTAATTGGCAATGCCGTATTTACCGGCGCGAGTATTGATACTCGTGACCCAGCCCAAAAGATTTGGTTAGCACGTTCATGCAATGAACAGCTTGAAGTACTGGCAAGCTTTGAAATTCAAGACAATATTCGCCAAGACAGCAAAGCCACGGTTGAAATGTTAAAGCAGCAAGGTTGCCGCATCAGTATTGCCAGCGGCGATAGCTCAGGACACGTGCATCAACTGGCAAAAGAGCTTGGGATTGACGATGTGCACAGCGGCTTAATGCCTGCAGATAAACTTGCCCTCGTGACCCGATTACAACAGCATACACGGGTTGCCATGTTTGGCGATGGCATCAACGATGCGCCTGTGCTTGCGGGCGCCGATTTGTCGGTGGCCATGGGCAGCGGCAGTGCTATCGCGAAAAACAGTGCCGATCTGATTTTACTTGGGGATCATCTGTCCCGCTTCACCCAAGCCGTCAGCGTTGCGAAACTGACAACACAGATTATCAGACAAAATTTAGCGTGGGCGCTGGGTTACAACGCCCTAATTTTGCCCTTAGCCGTCACTGGCCATGTGGCACCTTATATCGCCGCCATTGGCATGTCGGCGAGTTCTTTGATTGTGGTCGGTAATAGCCTGAGATTATTGCGGGTTAAAGTGTGATCACAATAAAAGTAAAACCAGAATAGTAAGAGGTCATTATGGAAATTATTTATGTGCTTATCCCCATTGCCATGATCTTTGTCGCCATCGCTGTAATGGTCTTTTTCTGGGCGGTGAAATCCGAACAATTTGACGATTTAGACCGCCAAAGTGTGTCGATATTATTCGACGAAGATACTGTTAAACCAAACAGCCATCCCGTGCCTGAGAAAGAGCAAGCCGAAGCTGCACAAGAAAAAGGCATGCCTCTGTGATTGAATTCGCAGTGATTGAGTACAATGTCACCGGCGCTTTTCTGGTAGGTATCATGGGCGCCGCACATTGCTTTGGCATGTGTGGCGGTTTAGTGGGCGCTTTCTCAGCCCAAATCCCCAATGGCAAAACAGGTAATCTGCTGGCGCATCAGCTCAAGTATCTACTGAGTTACAACCTTGGGCGTATTTTGAGTTACACCTTAGCGGGCGCTTTAGTGGGCGCTTCGGCGGCTGGTCTTGGTCACTTATTTGAACTGGATACGTATCTGATTGTGCTGCGTATCTTTGCCGGACTGATGATGATCGCAACTGGGCTGTATATCGCCAAAATTTGGGTTGGAATCGTGCAGATTGAGCGCGTTGGCCAATGGTTATGGCAATATTTAAAACCCATAGCGCAACGCCTTGTTCCTATTGAAAATCCGAGCCAAGCGGTTATGGCGGGATTCATTTGGGGCTGGCTGCCCTGCGGCCTCGTCTATAGCACCTTAACTTGGTCGGTTGCATCAGGCTCTGCCAGCCAAGGCGCCTTGATTATGTTGGCCTTTGGACTTGGCACCTTACCCGCCCTATTGAGTGCTGGCGTGGCAGCAAAACGACTCGCTGCTTGGGTTCAACAGAAAACCGTTAGACTATTGAGCGGCTTACTGTTAATTGCGTTTGGTGGTCAAACTTTATATATCGCACTCGCGCAGCTAAACTAGCCCAAGTGAGTGAATTGGTTTAACATGGCTGCAGTGGATAAACTTGAGAATCAACATGACAATTGAACAAAATAAGAATCGTCGTCCTGCCGCTAGCGGATGCACAATCCATTGTCACGATTGCAGTATGGGTACCCTTTGTATTCCTTTTACCCTCAATGCAAGTGAGCTAGATCAGCTCGATGATATTATCGAGCGTAAAAAGCCGATCCAAAAAGGCGAGCAAATTTTTAAATCGGGTGATGCGTTAAAATCCCTGTTTGCGATCCGCTCTGGCACCATCAAAAGTTACACTATTACCGAGCAAGGCGATGAGCAGATCACCGGCTTCCACTTAGCGGGTGATGTGATTGGTTTTGACGGTATCCACGCCCAGTTGCACCAGAGTTTTGCACAGGCACTCGAGACCTCCATGGTCTGTGAAATCCCCTTTAACATCCTCGATGAACTTTCAGGCACTATGCCTAAATTGCGTCAGCAGATCATGCGCCTGATGAGCAATGAGATCATGAGCGATCAAGAAATGATCCTGCTACTCAGCAAGAAAAATGCCGAAGAACGTCTGGCAGCCTTTATCAGTAATCTGGCTAATCGTTTTGGTAGCCGTGGCTTCTCGCCCAAAGAATTCCGCTTAACCATGACCCGCGGTGACATTGGTAATTATCTCGGTTTGACCGTAGAGACCATCAGTCGCTTACTTGGGCGTTTCCAAAAATCAGGCTTGATTGAAGTTAAGGGAAAGTACATCACTATCCTCGACTCGCAAGAGCTGAATCTGTTAGCGGGTAATTCGCGCATAGCGAGATAGTTCACCGCAAGAGTGTTTGCTGCAATAAAGTTAAGCGCAGCATGATAGTTAAGTGCAAGAGAGTTACGCGCTAGGTCCTTGTCATGAATGGCAAGAACAATTCAATTGAAAAACCGGGACTGGCTAGACATGTCAAACAGATTAAGGCATGATTTTTAAGCGAGTTTTAATCAATTTCGAATGAGTTTGATCTAGAACAATACAGCTAACTGCCAAAGGCTCATGATGATATTGAGCCTATGACTAAAGGAACCTCACATGAAGGATTATCAAAAAATACTGGTTGTGGTTGACCCTACCACAGAGAATCAAGTTGCCCTCGCACGAGCGGTGACCTTGGCCAGTAAATGCAACGCTCAAGTCACTGTGTTTCTTTCTATCTTCGACTTTTCCTATGAGATGACTTCGATTCTGTCGAATCAAGAGCGCGAAGCCATGCGTCAAGGCGTCATAGATCAACGTCTCGCTTGGATCCAAGACTTACTCGCCGCTTATACTCATCTGCAACTCAATATTGATACCCAAGTCATTTGGCATAACCGCCCCTTCGAAAGCATTATTAATCATGCAATTTCAGGGCAATACGATTTGATTGTTAAAGGCACCCATGCCCACGACAAACTCAAAGCGGTGATCTTCACCCCAACCGATTGGCATTTAATGCGTAAAGCCCCTGTGCCTGTGTTGATGGTGAAAGCCCATGACTGGCCAGCAGCGGGAAAAATCCTTTGCGCTGTGAATGTAGCAACCGAAGATACCGATCATCAAATGCTTAACGGTAAAATCATCGAGCATGCAAAAGATTTAGCGGATAAGTTCTCTGCCGAAGTGCATTTAGTCAATGGCTATCCCGGTACGCCGGTAAACCTAGCCATTGAATTACCAGACTTTGATGCCCAGTCCTACAACGAAACCATTCGCATGCAGCATGAGCAGCGCGTGAGTTACCTTGCTGGCGCTTATGATATCGATCCAAATCATTGCCATGTAAAAGAAGGTTTGCCTGAGGATGTGATCCCTGAGCTTGCTGAAAAACTCGATGCCGAATTAGTGATCTTAGGCACTGTCGGTCGCACCGGATTTTCAGCGGCACTGATTGGCAATACTGCAGAGCATGTTATCGATAGCATCAACTGCGATTTACTGGCCATCAAACCCGACGGTTACAAATCACCGTTAGAAGAAGCCTAAGCGATACGCGGCACTTTACCCCGCCAAAGATAGCTGGAATAATACGCGCCCTGAAACTGAGTTACTGGGCGCTTTTTTATGCTTGAAGCTATATCTGAAGTTACGGCAAATCCAATGTCTGAAGAATTATCAAAAAAACACACTACCCGTCTGAATAAATTACAGAAACGTCTGCGTCGTGAAGTGGGTAGCGCTATCGCCGATTACAATATGATTGAAAATGGCGATAAGATCATGTGCTGCCTTAGTGGCGGTAAAGACAGCTATGCAATGCTCGATATTTTGATGAATCTGCAGCAACGTGCACCCATTCAGTTTGAAATCATTGCGGTTAATTTAGATCAGAAGCAACCAGGCTTCCCGGAGCATGTATTGCCCGCCTATTTAGATAAGCTCAATGTGCCCTATCACATCCTCGAGAAAGACACTTACTCGATAGTGAAAGACAAGATCCCTGAAGGCAAAACCACCTGCTCCCTGTGTTCTCGCCTGCGACGCGGTACGCTCTATGGCTTTGCCCAGCGTATTGGCGCCACTAAAATCGCCCTTGGCCACCACAGGGACGATATTATTGAGACCTTGTTCTTGAATATGTTCTTTGGCGGCAAGATGAAAGCTATGCCTCCTAAGCTACTGTCAGATGACGGCGCTAACGTGGTCATTCGGCCACTTGCCTATTGCCGCGAGAAAGATCTCGAAGAATATGCCAACTTAAAAGAATTCCCAATCATCCCCTGTAACTTGTGTGGCTCGCAGGAAAACTTAAAGCGCGCCGCTGTCAAAGACATGTTGAATCAGTGGGATAAACAGTATCCTGGTCGTATTGAAACAATTTTCACCGCTATGCAAAACACCGCACCATCACAGGGTGTTGACCGTGAACAGTTCGACTTTATGTCATTAACGCGTGATCCAGATGCGCCTCTGCGTGGCGATGTTGCCGAAGCCAATCTGCCCGCATTCGATTTCCTAGATATCGCCAACAGCGGCCGTATTGATTTAGATGCAGCAAAACGCATTGATATTGTTAACACTTACGAAGTCTAATTAAGGCTGAAACTAGCGCCCTAATCAGTAAATAAGTTAAATCAGCAAACCAGCAAAACAAAAATGCCCACATGATGTGGGCATTTTTATGGCTACAAAATAAGTTAAGACTGCCTACACTATCTTTGAGCCCGCGCTTCTGAATCGACTATTTCAAGATGCCAATTCAAGATACTAAAGAGGATCACTTCACCCAAGGACTCAAGACTAATGGCTGGGCACTGAAGCTTAGCGTCGTGATGTTTTCAAGCTCATTCGCGGCTAATTTATAACTGCCCTTAACGGCTTGTTCACGGCCATTAAGGTGTACATACACTTCTTGCTCGGGTTGGAATTCAAAGTTAAGACCAGCAATAGGATCCCTAAAATAACGCATCGGGAAGCCTTGCATAGCACCAAGCAGCGTGTCCATTTCGGTCACGATTTGCTGTAAACGCGCTTTATCGTACTCAGCCAATGTCTGTTTTGCTCTGACTTGCATCGCGATAGCGCATCCATCAGCACTGCCAGCAAAATTGAGATTAACCAAGGCACGCTGATCTTTTAAATCATCATCTAAGGGAATAAATAACCGCTGAGCATAGGTATACGTCAATGACGTTGATGTTTTTTCACTGGAAATAGAACCGCTTTGGATCAAACAGTTTTTTTGTATTGGAACACTAAAAGCCACTTCTACAAGTTGGTAACTGCCCTTATTGACTTGTTTTAACCTATCATAAAAACCTTTATATTCAAGGGATACAGTTTCTGCAGCGGCGCTAGTTGCCAGTAAACAGAGGCCACTAAACAACAGTTTTTTATACATCGACATTCACCAAATATTTTTCATTATGACGTAACATATCAAGCAGCTCATCAATATAAGCTTCTTGTCTTTCAGAATAATTCACGAGTCCATAAATCAATTGATCCGCTGTCGGCTCTAGCTCCTGTGAGCGCAAATCGGCACGGATAGAACGAAATAGCGCATAGGCTGTATTGGAATTTAAATTGCGCATGTAGGACGAAACGGACTCGTCGACCGATGAAAATACTTTCACCTCATGGCTCTTACCAGATCCCCGTGAAGATGGCACTATGCCGCAGCCAGCAGTAAAACACCATTCACCAAAAAAGTTAAAGCCTTCACGGGCAAAACGTGAGCTGCCCCAACCGGATTCATTCGCGGCTTGGATCAGCACCATAGATTCAGGCACAATATCGACGCGCTTTAGTAAGCTTGCTAAGGATTTAGCATCGACGTTTCGTGCCGCATATTGGTATTTGTCGAATAGCGTATTGAGTTGCCCGAGTTGGGTCTCAGATAAACTCTTGCCATTCTCAACCAAAGCGAGCATTTCACTGACAAACTCACGTTCCATCGAGATGATGGCATTCTGCTGCTGCACAATCGGCCGCAGAAAATCAAAAAAGGCTTTCTTCTTTTCTGTGATATCGTTGATCGCAGAAAAGTCAGGAACTTGCGTAACAGGATCGACAGCGTCAACGAGTTGGGTCGCAATGCTAGATGAATCATTCGTGTTGGGAATGATCCAAACGCGCAATGCAAAAATCGCCACTATGACCATGGCTAATGCCAATGTAAACGATCCGATTCTACCCGTTTTCAATAGTTCACCTTAAGTATGACGCCCGTATTGGGCAAATAAAGGGCGGATTATAAGCTATTTGTCAGATTTAACGAAATGTGCCCGCCGTCACTGTCATTAATCACGCATCTGGCTCATTAACTCAGGTACAATATTGCGCCTAAGTCGCGATTCTGAATCCGTGTATACGTGCTTGCCGTATGACAGTCGATAATAGATGCAAGCTTTCGACTGAGCTTTTATACTAAGGTTCCTTAACGCAGTTAAATTGCACAGTAGCGCTTACGTCATTGCGCTTTGTACTTAATCAGTGATGACAGTAACATTCATATTTTCGGGTATTCAGGAAGGAAGAACCCAGATGCAGCATTTGATGTTAAATCAATTTGAACGTGTCGTCGCCATTGGCGGAGGCCATGGTTTAGGCCGAGTATTATCTTCGCTCGATTTTTTAGGCAGCCGTTTAACGGGAATTGTCGCGACCACAGATAACGGTGGCTCTACCGGTAGACTCAGAGCCGAGCAGGACTGTATTGCTTGGGGCGATTTACGCAACTGCTTATCCCATCTAGCCAATCGCCCTTCCGTCGGCTCACAACTATTCGAATACCGTTTCCAAGGTGAAACTGAACTCAGCGGCCATAATCTGGGTAATCTTATTTTACTGGCGCTTGATCAGCTGTGCGTTCGTCCATTAGAAGCAGTTAATCTCATCCGTAATTTACTCAAGATTGAAACCCAGCTGATCCCTATGTCTGAACAACCCACACACTTAGTGGCTCTGCAAGCCTGTGGTAGTAAAGTGTTTGGCGAGATCAATGTCGACAGTATGGATGAAGCACCTATCGCGCTCTGCCTTGAGCCACAGGTCGATGCCACCTTTGAAGCCTGTGAGGCTGTACGGCACGCAGATTTAATCATTTTAGGCCCTGGCAGCTTCTTAACCAGCATTATGCCGCCGCTGCTATTACCTAAGTTTGCAAAAAGCCTAGCCGCTACTAAAGCTCAAGTGATCTTTATCGATAACCTTGCAGAGGAAGCCTCACCCGCGGGTCGATTTAGTATTGAGCAACGTATCGCTTGGTGCCATCAAGTGATTGGCAAGCCCATCATTCACAAAGTGTTACGTCATGGCGAACAAACGTGTTTAGGACCACTCATTAACTATTTCCCGTTGAAGAATCGCCATAACCCGAATTTACATGATCAAGCGAACCTATTAGATGCATTAAGCGCCCTGCTGCGAATTAAATCTGAGCTCACGCTGCAATCGCAGGAGCCTCTCGCGCTTAGCTGCTAATCACTGAATAGCCCGCACATACTGAAAAACATAAAGGACAGCAAATGCTGTCCTTTATGGTTGAAGGCTAAAGAGAAATTCCTTTAGCCTCATTCTATAACCTAATAAGCCTTACAAGACTTGGGCGATGGCTTTACAGATCACTGGCATATTGGTCTTAGTCATGCCTGCAACGCTAATGCGTCCTGAACCAACGATATAAACCCCAAACTCGTCTTTCAAGCGCGCCACTTGGGCTTTGTTCAAACCAGAGAAACTGAACATACCATTTTGGCGAGAAATAAAGCTAAAGTCCTGAGTCACGCCTTCAGCTTTTAAGCTGTCAACGAACAGGGTACGCATTTCGGCGATACGCTCACGCATCTCTTTGACTTCCTGCACCCACATGGCTTTCAGGCCTGCGTCATTTAAGATAGTACTGACAATCAGCGCGCCATGTGCTGGCGGGTTAGAATAGTTTGCACGTATAGTGCGTTTCACTTGGCTAAAGGCACGCACGGCAGCATCAGCATCTTCAGCCACCACAGTTACGGCGCCGATACGTTCGTTGTACAAACCAAAGTTTTTAGAGAAAGAGTTAGCAACCAGCAGCTCAGGCACTTTTGATGCCACTAAACGCAGACCTGCGGCATCTTCTTCAATTCCAGCACCAAAACCTTGGTATGCAAAGTCAAACAATGGCACAAGTTTCTTATCGGCACACAATTGGGCTACGCGTTCCCATTGCGCCAAGGTTAAATCGATACCGGTTGGGTTATGACAGCAACCGTGTAGCAGCACGACATCGCCTGCATTCGCGTGAGACAAGTCCGTCATCATAGTATCAAAATCGATATCATGGGCTTCTGCTTTGTAATAACCGTATTCTTTAACGGCTAACCCCGCGGTTTCAAAAATGTTTTGATGGTTGGCCCACGTTGGATTGCTGACCCAAATAGTGTGCGAATCGGTATTACGCAGTAAAAACTCAGCAGCAATACGCAGTGCACCTGTACCGCCCGGGGCTTGCGCTGTGGCAGCACGGCCAGAAGTGATTAATGCACTGCCCTCACCGAATAACAATGTTTGTACAACATGGTTATACGCTTGCACGCCTTCAATGCCTAAATAGTTTTTGGTCTTCTCTTGCTCAAGTAAAATAGCCTCGGCTTTTTTCACTGAAGTCAGCACTGGAGTTTGTCCAGCCTCATCCTTATAAATACCGACACCCAGATTAACTTTATCCTGACGGGGATCAGCCTTAAAGGTATCAGTTAAACCAAGAATGGGATCTGCGGGTGCGAGTAATACTTGAGAGAAAATCATGACTACGTATCCTAATTATGCGCGTGTAGGGGAAATTTCGGCTTATTTATACCACTGTCTTTAAGGGGGGAATAGCTACTTAAGCGCCTTCTTAGGGAAATTCTTACGCTATTGTAGATTTACCAAAAAAAAGTGTCTTTTGTTATGCAATTATAAGCAGAAATATGAAATTACTTATATAAAGTTATTTATAACATCTAGATCACAAAACCTTGCAGTTTTATATTGTAGAAAAGAACCGCGCGCTGATGTCGCAATACTGAATGCCGGAAATGTGAGCTGAACCCATGGCCAATCCTAACCGGACCTAGCCTAAGAATGATCAGATATGACACGAGGTGAAGCATTATTAAATTCGGCTTTGAGAACCGATAAAAGCAAAAAAGCCCTGACATAAGTCAGGGCTTTTCTGTTTTTTGGTACCCGAGGCCAGACTTGAACTGGCACGCTGTTACCAGCGAGGGATTTTAAATCCCTTGTGTCTACCGATTCCACCACTCGGGCAAACTCTTTATATTAACGACGGGAATCGTGTCATTAATACGTTAATCTATGGAGGCGCGACCCGGAGTCGAACCGAGATCGACGGATTTGCAATCCGCAGCATAGCCATTCTGCCATCGCGCCCAAACTGCCAAATTTACTAAATTTGGAGCGACATATCGGGTTCGAACCGATGACCTATACCTTGGCAAGGTATCGCTCTACCAACTGAGCTAATGTCGCCTATCATTGCGCTTAATCATTAGAAGCCATGCTAGGCATGCTTTCCCCTGACTGCGGATTGGCATTCTACCGATTTAGACCTCAGAGTCAATCAACAATTTTTAAAAAATGATCTAAGCCGCACCGTTTGCCCAATAAAGCGCCACAAGTCCGCAAAGTTGATGTTTCCTTCATCAATTTAGGCTTTTTTGCCGATACTAACGCCGAGCGGCAGATGATTAAGTGAGGCAGAAAAGCTGTGGTTGAATGTGAGCATTGAGTCGAACCCAATTAAATTGCATAAGTATAGAAAAACAAAAGCGCCCTGCTGGGCGCTTTATGTGAAGATTATGCGCAGTTTTGAATACTCCGCATAACTTACGCTGGTGATTTACGCAGCTAACTTATGCTGGTAGAGATAGCGTCGTTAAACCTAACATAGTTTGCATTACGCCAACTACTTGGCAGCTGTAACCAAACTCGTTGTCATACCATACATAAAGAATGGCACGCTTGCCTTCTGCGATAGTCGCTTGTGAATCAATCACGCCCGCGTAGCGAGAACCCACTAAATCGCTCGATACAATCTCAGTAGAGTCGGTGTAATCGATTTGATTTTGTAGTGGTGATTGCAGCGCCGTATCTTTCAGGTACTCGTTCAGCTCATCTTTACTAGTTTCAGCATTCAAGTTCATGCTGATGATGGCCATAGAAACGTTCGGCGTTGGCACACGAATCGCGTTACCGGTTAACTTGCCCGCTAACACTGGCAGTGCTTTAGCAACGGCTTTCGCGGCGCCTGTTTCAGTGATCACCATGTTTAATGGTGCACTGCGGCCACGGCGGTCAGCGGTGTGATAGTTATCAATCAAGTTTTGATCGTTGGTATAAGAGTGAATCGTCTCAACGTGACCATTCTCAATACCATATTTATCATTCACGGCTTTCAGTACCGGCGTAATGGCGTTGGTCGTACAGCTTGCCGCAGAAACGATAATGTCTTCTGGGGTAATGTCGCCTTCATTCACACCGTAAACGATGTTCTTGATCGCGCCTTTTGCAGGAGCTGTCAACAACACTTTGCTCGCGCCTGGGCTCTTAAGGTGTAAACCAAGACCCGCTTCATCTTTCCAAATACCTGTGTTATCAACAACGAGTGCATCGCTGATATCGTATTTAGTGTAATCCACTTCATCAGGCGAGTTCGCGTAAATCACTTGGATATAGGTACCGTTGGCGATGATGGCATTGTTCTCTTCGTCAACTTCTACAGAGCCATTGAAAGGACCATGGACTGAGTCACGGCGCAATAAACTGGCACGTTTCTCTAAATCACCTTTCTTACCGCCACGTAGTACGATAGCGCGCAATCTTAACTTATTGCTGCGACCTGTGCGTTCAATCAACAGGCGTGCTAATAAGCGGCCGATACGGCCAAAACCATACAGCACGACATCACGCGGTGCGACATCATCAGCATGGTCGATGGCATCGGCCAACTCTTTTGCCATATAGTTTTCAATTTCGCTGACATCGGTGTGATCGCGCCAGTAATTGACTGCAAGCTTACCAATATCCACTTTACATTGTTTAACTGCGAGTTTGCTCAAAGCTTGAACGAAGGGGAAACTCTCGCGTAAACGTAATTTTTCACCGACATGACGACGAACTAAACGGTGCGCTTTAATGATTTCAATCGTAGAAGCATTGAGTAACGGCTTGCCGTAGACCACGACTTCAACGCCTTGGTTACGGTACAACTTGCCTAACAAAGGCTGCATCGCCTCTGCCATTTCAAAACGTTCTTGCCAACTTTGTAGGTGTTTATCAGCGCTCATTTACAGATCCTTTATCTCACTTTTCAATAAAATGTACTGAAAGGTTTGAGTAACATGACGAAAAGACCAATAATCTAATGCGGGTTTTAGGGAAAACCCTGTTTTGGTCGGCGCCATTGTAATGAAAGTCGCGCTTTGTTGCCAGTAAGATATTTTCTGTAAATCTGTAATTTTATTAGATAAATTATCGTTTGGAGAGTGTTTTGAGACAAAATCTAGTAATAATTACATCATTTACCTTAGGGATGAGCCTTTTTGGTCTTTTCGGTTGTGATAATGACCGAAATATCTCAGCAATTTGTAAAAATAATCCTGAAATTTGTGCCGATTTGCATAAGGATGGCTGGTGTTTGGCCGAAAAAACCAAACTTATCCAGAACCGCTACGAATTAAAATACAACGAAAACCCCACAGGCAAACAACTCTACCTGCAATTGACCTACCTTGAGGATTACAGCCGTTGTATTGAACTCGCCTCTGGCGTGCAGCATATCATCCACACCAATCGCACCGCTGATAGAGCCAGAGCTTTTAGATTAAGCACCCAGAATTTAAGCTTGCTCCAAGATCAAACCCGCGAGCGACAAGATCCTTTCATGTCCTATTACCAATGGACACGCTTTGGCGATACCGCAGCGCTAAATCGATTGTTAGAACATGAAAGCGCCGGCGAAGTGACTGACTCTTTCTTACTTGCCCAAGTTGCCACCTATTACAGCAATCGAAATGCCATCAAAGCGCAACAACTCTATCTTAAAGTCTTTGCAGACATCCAATACGATGATTTCGACGTTAACTGGTTACTTGGGCTCGCATCAGCCTATCGCCAGCAACAGGTATTCGATAAAGCCTATATGCTGACGAAGGCAAATTTACTACTTACGCAGCAGAAGTATTCAGAGGAAAAAATGCTAGCCTTGCTCGGTGGCAATAAAACGCTGGCGACTGAACTCGATTTAAAAGCCCAAGCCCTTATCGATGCGCTAAAAAACGGGACTTATTCTCAGAGTCCAGTAAGACAATGGCTTGATCCTCAAGCGGTTGACCAAGCGCCAACTACAACCGAGGCTGTGCCGCCTGCGCCTGTCGAAAAAACAGACTAAGCAATCGATGGCAAAATGTTTGCCATCTTGTAATTTTTTACCCAATTAACGCGTAAAAAATGGCGATTTCGCGACCGATGTAAAAAAAATACCTAATTTGTTAATCAAGACAGCGGTAAAATGCCGATTTAACTTGACGATAGCTGTCAGTTTGGTAATTTTACTACCAGTTGAATTTTATAATCACCAGAGGGATATGAGATGACTATCCGTGTAGCAATAAATGGCTATGGCCGTATCGGTAGAAACGTATTACGCGCCTTGTACGAAAGCGAAAAAGCTTATCCAATCAAGATTGTCGCTATTAATGATTTAGGCGACGCTTCAATCAACGCTCACCTGACAAAATACGATTCTGTTCACGGTCGTTTCAATGCCAAAGTTGACCATGATGCCGAAGCTATTTATGTGAATGGCGATAAGATCCTCACTTTCCAAGAACGTGATCCTGCAAAACTGCCATGGGCTGAGTTGCAAGTTGACGTGGTTTTCGAATGTACCGGTATCTTCACTTCTAAAGAAACTGTTCAACCACATTTAACTGCTGGCGCGAAGAAAGTGATTATTTCAGCTCCAGGTAAAAACGTCGATGCCACTGTTGTTTACGGTGTGAACAACAACGTGCTGACGTCAGACATGACAGTGATTTCAAATGCTTCTTGTACAACTAACTGTTTAGCGCCTTTTGCTAAGCCGTTAAATGACGAGATTGGTATTGAATCAGGCCTGATGACCACGATTCACGCTTATACCAACGATCAACGTTTATCTGACGTGTACCACACAGATTTACGTCGTGCCCGTGCAGCAGCACTGTCAATGATCCCAACTAAAACTGGCGCAGCTGCTGCTGTAGGTTTGGTTGTACCTGAATTACAAGGTAAATTCGACGGTTTAGCGGTTCGTGTACCTACAGTTAACGTATCACTCGTGGATTTATCTTTCATCGCTGCCCGTGATACGACAGTTGAAGAAGTGAATGCCATTATCGAACGTGCTGCTAGCGTTGCGCCATTGAGCGAAGTGTTAGCAGTAAACAAAGAGCCATTGGTGTCTATCGACTTTAACCACAATGCGTTCTCTTCAAACTTTGACGCCACCCAAACCCGTGTGAACGGCCGTTTAGTAAAAGTGATGTCTTGGTATGATAACGAGTGGGGATTCAGTAACCGTATGTTAGATAACGCGGTTGCACTGATGAACGCAAAGTAATCTAGTTACTAGATCCAGCGTTACTCAATCAAGCCTCGCATTTGCGGGGCTTTTTATTGCCTTAAATTCGATTAAACAATAGCCATAAAAAATCCCCACTCTATCGCGGGGATTTTTATAACACTGGAGAACAGCTGAAGAACGGGCTTAGGCATTACCCTTCACTTTCATATTCAGTGTCTTAGCAAAATCCAGCATGCGCGTCAGCGGGATCAGCGCTTTAACTCTTAAGTCTTCATCCACAAAAATCTCATGGGTGGTTTTATCGCAGTCGGCGAGTGATGCTTCAATCGCCTGTAGACCGTTCATCGCCATCCAAGGACAGTGGGCGCAGCTCTTACAGGTTGCACCGTTACCGCCGGTTGGCGCTTCGATTAAGATTTTACCTGGCGCCGCCTGCTGCATTTTATAGAAGATGCCGCGATCGGTTGCCACGATAAAGCGCTCATTCGGCATAGTTTGCGCGGCTTTGATCAGCTGACTGGTCGAGCCAACAGCATCGGCCATCGCCACCACACTGGCTGGTGACTCAGGATGTACAAGGATAGCCGCATCTGGATAAACGCTTTTCATATCGCGCAGCGCGTTCGATTTAAACTCGTCGTGAACGATACAATCGCCCTGCCACATCAACATTTCTGCGCCCGTCTGTTTAGCAATATAGCTGCCCAAATGACGGTCTGGTCCCCAAATGATCTTTTTACCTTCGCTGTCTAAGTGCTCAACGATTTCGAGGGCAATACTGGAGGTCACCACCCAGTCGGCGCGCGCTTTAACGGCAGCCGAAGTATTGGCGTAAACCACCACAGTATGATCTGGGTGCGCATCGCAAAAAGCACTGAACTTATCGATTGGACAACCTAAGTCCAATGAACAAGTGGCTTCTAATGTCGGCATTAAAATGGTTTTTTCTGGGCTTAAAATCTTGGCGGTTTCGCCCATAAACTTGACCCCAGCAACGATTAAGGTTTTTGCTGGGTGATCGCGGCCAAAGCGTGCCATTTCTAAAGAGTCTGAAACGCAGCCGCCGGTTTCTTCGGCAAGGGCTTGGATTTCAGGATCGGTATAATAGTGGGCAACCAGAACGGCATCTTTTTCAATGAGCAGTTGTTTGATACGCGCCTTATAATCGGCTTTTTGCGCATCGGACAAAGGAACTGGCTTAGGCGGAAACGGGTAATCAATGGTTTCTATTGTTGGAGCAAATGGGCTGGGGGCAAACTGACTCATAACACATCCATCAGGATAACTACGTCCGGGAATTATACGTAATTGGGATCAAAAGATTAACCCATTTGTGCAAAGCAAATAAAAAAGGACGCTTTTAGCGTCCTTTTAGTGTCAGTTATTCATGCCAGCGGCTTAGCGCATAGCTAATAACATCTCTTGCGGCTGCTCAAGATATTGTTTCCACAGATTACAGAAGCGAGCAATGGTGCCACCATCGATCACTCTGTGGTCGCCTGACCAGCTCACTTGCATGATTTGGCGAGCTTCGACTTCCCCTTTCGCGTTAAAGCGCGGTAGGGTTTGCAACTTACCTAAGGCCACAATTGCCACCTCAGGTTTGTTGATAATAGGCGTCGCCACTGTGCCACCTAAGGCGCCAATGTTAGAGATTGAAATCGTGCCGTCTTTCAGATCCGCTGGCGCCACGCGGCCACTGCGGGCTGCTTGGGTCAAACGGGTGATTTCTGCCGCCACTTCTAAAATGCTCTTATCCTGCACATCTTTGATGTTGGGCACCAAAAGACCGACTTTAGAATCCACCGCCATGCCGATATTGTGGCGCGCCTTGTAGGTCAACTCAGTGCAATCAGCATTCACTTGGCTATTCATCACAGGGAACTGACTTAACGCGAGTGACATCGACTTCATGAAGAAAGGCATCATGGTCAGCTTCACTTCATCGGATGAATACTTCACTTTCATGCTTTCACGCAGTGCGACTAAGTCTGTTAAATCAAACTCTTCGCAATAGGTAAAGTGCGGAATGCTCGACACCGACTCAACCATCATGCGTGCCATCACAGCTTTTACGCCGCGAATAGGCTCAACCGTGTCAGCGCGTTGAGTCACTGTAGATGTTTGGACTTGGGTTTGAGATGCTTGCGTCGCTTGAACTGGCGCCTCTTTTACCTGAGTCGCACTTGGAGCAGAAACATTGCTCGCGCCTTGTTGGAAGCGAGTGATGTCTTCCTTATACACACGGCCGTGCTTTCCTGTGCCAGGTACTTGGCTCAAATCGATATCTAACGACCGCGCCATACGACGAACCGCAGGGCTGGCTAAAGCTTTACCTTGGCGAGCAGGTTCTGCATTCACAGTCTGCGCTGTTGGTGCCGCATTGGCCACAGTATCAGTGTTTGTTGCTGCAGGTGCAGAAGCCGCCAGTTCAACTTCAATGGCAAATAAAGGCGCATGCACTTTAGCTAGCTGACCTTTGCGATAATGCAGTTTGGCAATTTTACCCGCTTTAATGGCAGGAATTTGCACCAGCGCTTTATCTGTCATCACGTCGGCAATCGGTTGATCTTCCTCAACCCAATCACCTTCACTCACTAACCATTCAACGAGTTCACATTCAACAATGCCTTCGCCGATATCCGGTAGTAAGAACTCTTCTATGCTGACGGATGAACTGGATGACGTATTGACAGTTGTTGCCGCCACAGACTCAGTCACTTTTGCAGTCGTCGCTGCAGGTTCAGCCGCAACAGATTCTTCACCTGCGATTTCAACGGCACCTTCAATTTGTACGGCATAGAGCGGCGCATGCACTTTCGCAATATCGCCCTTAGCATAATACAACTTAGTGACCACGCCCGCAAATGGCGCAGGGATTTGCACTAGTGCTTTGTCTGTCATGACATCGGCAATCGGCTGATCTTCAACGACTGTGTCGCCTTCTTTGACCAACCATTCAACCAATTCACACTCCACTACACCTTCGCCAATATCCGGCAAAATAAAATCTTTAATCATACCGGACTCCTAGAAGGTCACTGATGCTTTGATGGCTTCAAACGTTTTGAACGCATCAGGCATGTATTCTTTTTCATGAATGAGTGGGTACGGGGTATCTAAACCACAAACGCGGCTGATGGGCGACTCTAGATACAAGAAGCATTCTTGCTGGATTGTCGCGGCAATTTCACCGGCAAAACCACCAGTTAATGGCGCTTCATGGTTAACCAGCAAACGTCCGGTCTTTTTGACTGAATCGGCAACGGTATCAATATCCCAAGGTGACAAGGTGCGTAAATCAATAATTTCGCAGGAGATCCCTTCTTTAGCGGCCATATCGGCGGCTTTTTCAAGGATTTCCATTTGCGCGCCCCACGCCACTAAGGTGATGTCTTTACCTTCGCGAACCACTTCAGCCTTGCCCAGTTCAATTTCATAATCGCCCGCTGGTACTTCGCCAACGGATGCACGATATAAACGCTTAGGTTCAAAGAAGATCACTGGGTTTTTGTCACGAATTGACGCCAACAGCAGGCCTTTGGCTTGCTCTGGGTTACGTGGCACCACCACTTTTAATCCTGGCGTCTGGGTAAAATAAGCTTCGGGTGATTGCGAGTGATAATGGCCGCCAGCGATGCCGCCACCATAGGGCGTACGGAACACTAATCCACCGACATCGAATTCATTGCCGCTGCGGTAACGGAACTTGGCCGACTCGTTGACGATTTGATCGAACGCCGGAAAGATATAATCGGCGAATTGGATTTCAGCCACAGCAGTCATGCCATTTGAGGCTAAACCATTGGCAAAACCGGCAATACCTTGCTCTGTCAGCGGGGTATTAAAGCAGCGATCGCGACCGAATTTTTCTTGAAGACCGGAAGTGGCGCGAAATACCCCGCCAAAGTGACCCACATCTTCACCAAAAACCACCATGCGCTCATCGGCTTGCATGGCGATCGACAAGGCCTCATTGACGGCCTGTAACATATTCATTTCTGCCACGGCTTATAGTCTCCCTGCACTTTTTGGATAGGCTTGCGGATATTTTTTGATATGTTCTTTAAGATCGGCGAGTTGCTTTTTCAGCACTGGCGTCGGCTTGTCGTACACATCTTCAATAATTTCATCCAGCATAGGCACAGGAATTTTTTCAGCCACTTTTACCGCAGCCAATACTTCTTCACGGTATTTCTCATGTAGTTTCACATCATCCGCTTCAGCTAACCAACCTTTGTTGATAAGCCATAATTTGAAGCGTTTAACCGGATCGTGTTGCTGCCACTTGGCTTCTTCATCTTTCGAGCGATAACCAGATGGGTCGTCTGATGATGAATGCGCGCCGAGACGGTAAGTCATGGCTTCAATCAGCACAGGCGCATTATGCTCAATCGCATAGGCACGGGCTTGCTGCGTTGCCGCTAACACGGCCAACATGTCATTGCCGTCAACACGAATCGTGTGCATGCCATAACCCACACCGCGACTCGCAATACCGTTACCGGCAAACTGCTCTTCAGTTGGGGTTGAAATGGCGTAGCCATTGTTACGACAGAAGAAAATCACTGGACACTTCAATACTGCGGCCATGTTTAGACCGGCATGGAAGTCCCCTTCCGATGCTGCGCCTTCGCCAAAATAGCAAACCGCGACTTTGCGCTTACCTTGCATTTTTAAGCTGTAGCCCACACCCGTCGCCTGCGGGATTTGTGTCGCAAGGGGTGAAGAAATCGTTTGATAATGTAATGCCGCACTGCCGTAGTGAATGGGCATTTGGCGACCTTTACCAAGATCTTTCTCGTTACTGAACATCTGATTCATAAACTGTTCAGTGGTAAAGCCGCGATAACGCAACGCCGCATGCTCACGGTATTGCGCGAGGATAACGTCCTCTTGATCGAGCGCGGCCACACTGCCGACAATCGCCGCTTCTTCACCCGTACAGGTCATGTAGAAGCTGATGCGCCCTTGGCGCTGGGCACCTAACATACGTTCATCGAGTACCCGAGTGAACACGCAGGTATCGTAAATTTTAGTGGCTAAGGTTTCATCTATCACAGGCAAAACCGCGGTTTCATAAGTGGTGCCGTCGGCTTGTAGAATTCGAAGGATAGGAATGTGTAGCGATGCCTTATCCAAGAAGCCGACACGGTGCACTGTATCAGTGTTGAGTGTTGCTTTGCTCATATTGTGCTCTTGTTATCTCATTACGCACCAAAGCGTTTTGATGCGTCTGTTTATACGAATATGCCCGACGAACATTACGTTAACGTAAACTACCTATCAACCATTGGCATAGCTCAAACCACAAGTTATCCCTGCCACGCATGTATATATTGCTTTACAAGCCTAACGCACGTCCGCATTCACTGCAGGGATCAGGCAAATCACAGTGCGATTGCCAATAGGCACTTTGGCATTAGGGAACACGACAGACTCAAACTCGTGCTCCACTTTAATTTCTTGCCCACCTTCCAGCGCTAAAACAAAGCCCTTCGGGAAAGCTCTGAAGTTTTCGACATCAGTTGCGAAGGTAAATTCAAAATCATCGAAATGTTTATTGATGACGCGGCACACTTGGTACAAGTTAACCTTATCGGCATCAAATGCATCCAGCTCCAACGGCTTAGCGGTGATCAAGCGCATGAACATTTCATGGGTGGCGATAAAACGCGTCATGTCGTTCTGCCCCATGGGATAGACTTTGCCAAGTTCAATGGTAAAGGCATCGGCGTCGTAGCGTTCAGAGGAAAAATAGCTGAAGGTCGTGGTCGGTTCGTGGTGGAAAAGTACTGTATCGACGCCGCTTGCGGCTAAAAACATAATTTGCTCGCCGCTAAAGGCGCGCCCTGGACGATAGGGATAGATAGCGAACTTTTCATGCTTCGAGGCGCGCATCGCCGTGTGCAGATCATAATGAATGCGCTGACGACCATCGGCAACCGCGGTATAAAAACGGTCCACATAGGCTTCGAGTTTTTTGGCGCGCACTCGCTCAGGATTGACTAATCCCGGAGGATTGGAATGCTCACCACTAAACAGACGATTCATGTTCTCATCGATAATCCGCGTGCCGTTATTAATCGCTAATGGATTACCAATCAGGAATAAAGTGCGCTGTTTCGCGATGATCTTTTGCTGTAAAAGCTGCTTAATTAAGCCATTGCAGAGTTCAATGGGCGCGGTCTCGTTACCGTGAACACCGCAAGAAAGGACAACATCTTTTCCTTCATTCTGGGCGGGCTCAAAAACGATAACGCCAGTATCCCACACTTCAACTTGGGTATGGTCGCCTAAGCTAAATGAAAACTCGCCATCGAACTGTTCAGGATGGGCTAAGGTGAGCGCTAAAAAATCCTTTGAATCTAACAGAGCTTGTAACACAGAATTCTCCTTATAATGGTGTGTAACAGTAACGGCGCAATAGCATCAGTGCAGATAGCCATAACCACTCAAGCATTCATCTCAACGCGGTTAGGCTGACTCGCACCTTAAAAAGCGGCTTCAATACTAACACATGTTTTTAATGCTGTTCTCAGACATTTATCGCCATAGGACCCAGTTTTGAACGGAATAAGATCAACGCGGCGCTTTGCTACGGCGAGTGTAAATTTTCCATCACCTTATCGAAAAATCGTCCTGCATAAATATTCCTGCTAGAGGCTTGCTTTTGCGCGCGAGTTTTATCACAATTCTTAGCCATCTAGACTTCTATTGGATTTAATTATGGCGTTAGCAACCTTTGGTGCCGGCTGTTTCTGGGGCGTAGAGTATTTTTTTAGACAAGTGAATGGCGTATCGAACGCCACCTGCGGCTATATGGGCGGCAATAATAGCGCGACCACCTATGAAGAAGTCAAAAAAGGCAAAACGGGCCACGCCGAAGTGGTACAAGTGGAATTTGACCCTGCCTTGGTCAGTTATGAAGACTTGCTCGAGGTATTTTGGAAAAACCACAATCCAACCAGCCTGAACATGCAAGGTGGAGATATAGGCACTCAATACCGCAGCACGATTTTCTTCCATGACAGTGAACAAAAAGCCGCAGCAGAAGCCTCAAAATTAGCTTTTGCCCGATCAGGTCGTTGGGGATTACGCCATATCGTGACTGAAATAGTGCCATTGCAGCAGTTCCATGTGGCAGAGGAATATCACCAAAATTACATTGATAAGAATAATTTACCGAGTTGTCATATCGAGTACTAAATACAGTCAAATCAGCATGAGTTTAATACTCATAACTGACATTAGACACAAACAAAAACGCACTCAAAACTGAGTGCGTTTGTTTTTTGATACTTTATAAACCTACTGCTGCATTAAGCGTTCAGCGCCTTATCAATTAATGCCTGCGCATCTTTGATGATTTCAGCTAAATGCTGCTCACTGATAAAACTCTCGCCGTAGATCTTAAATAACGCTTCCGTGCCCGATGGACGCGCGGCAAACCAACCATTCGCCGTAGTCACTTTGATGCCACCAATGGCCGCATTATTGCCCGGCGCATGGGTTAACACGTTTTCGATTGTCTCACCCGCAAGCACAGTGGCATTTAAGGTTTCTGCATTTAATAACGCAAATTTGGCCTTGTTTTCAAGACTGATTGGGCTATCGATACGCTTATAAAAGCTTTGGCCAAATTGTTTTACTAGCTCTTGATGGCGTTGACCTGGAGTTTTACCTGTCACCGCAAGAATTTCTGCAGCAAGTAACCCTAGAATAAAGCCGTCTTTATCCGTGCACCACGTAGTGCCATCACGGCGTAAAAATGCAGCGCCAGCGCTCTCTTCACCGCCAAAGGCGATGGTGGCTTCGGCTAAACCATCGACAAACCACTTAAAGCCCACAGGCACTTCGAGTAATTTTTTGCCGTGGAAAGCACAGATTTTATCGATAAGCGCACTCGATACTAAGGTTTTACCTATGGCTAAGGTATCGCTCCAATCCGGTCTGTGCGTCAGTAAATAATCGATAGCGACCGCAAGGTAGTGATTAGGGTCCATCAAGCCGGTACCAGGGCAGACAATGCCATGACGGTCATAGTCAGGATCGTTACCAAGGCATAAATCAAAGGATTCTTTATGGGCGAGTAACCCAGCCATCGCATAGGGAGACGAGCAATCCATGCGGATTTTGCCATCTTTATCCAGCGGCATAAAGCTAAAGCTTGGGTCAACTTTATCATTGACTAAGGTGATATCGAGCCCATAACGCGCGGCAATCGGTGCCCAGTAGAAAATCCCTGAACCACCGAGCGGGTCAACGCCGATACGCAGCTTAGCGTTGGCAATCGCCTGCATGTCGATAACATTCTCTAAATCAGCTACATAGGGCGTGATCAAATCAATGGCGTTGACATAGCCTGATGCCAGCGCTTCGGCATACGCTAATTTTTGCACGCCAGCTAACGCTTGGCGCAAGTAATCGTTGGCACGCGACTCAATCCAAGCCGTGATATTACCTTCTGCCGGTCCGCCATGGGGTGGATTGTATTTGATCCCGCCATCTTGAGGCGGATTGTGGGAAGGCGTGATAATCAAACCATCGGACAGTGCCGCACCTGTGATATTTGCTTCGCGATTGGCGCAAATCACCCCATGGGACACCACAGGCGTTGGCGTGAAACCATCATTCTGCTGGATATGCACTGTGACTTTATTTGCCGCCAGCACTTCAATGGCAGATAAATAAGCGGCGTAGGATAACGCATGGGTGTCAATACCGAGGATCAACGGCCCATTGATATTCACCGATTGGCGATAATCCACCACAGCTTGGGTAATCGCCCAAATGTGTTGTTGGTTAAAACTGCCATTGAAGGCGCAGCCTCTGTGCCCAGAAGTGCCAAAGGTGACGCGTTGTTGTATGTCATCCATATTTGGCGTGATGCTGTAATAATGGCTCATCAGTTTTGGAATATTGACCAGATCCGTCTGATTAGCGATTTGTCCTGCCCTTTGATGTATTGCCACCTTTGGCTCTCCTGCACTCAATTACAATTAGAAAATGTAGATAAATATCGTAATAACTTAGCTCACCCGCGGATTAAACGCGCTCGGCTATGCCAGCTGCAACCGTTGCATCACAGCCAAATTGCACTAAGACTTCAGATAAAATAGTGCGTTTCTTGGCGGTATTGTTGTTGCTCGTCACCCAGAAACCACTGGTACCGATTTCTTTAGGATTCGCCGAGGCACTCGCTTCCAGTAATTGCTCTTTCGAACGGGCAAAATACAAACGATCGCGCCCTTGGATCTGCAGAATTTGCGAGAACTGCTCAGGGGCTAATTGATACAGACTTTCGAGCAAAAAGAGGAAACGCCCTACCGCGCCTTTTTGTTGCGATAACAGATGTTCATCGACTAAGCGACTAAAGTCATTCACAGCAGGTGCAGCTTGCACCGCCACAGCTTGAATCGGCTCAGCCTCTAAACTTGGTTGGCTTATCGCCAAAGGCTGAGGAGGTTCGACCGCATCGACGGAAAGGCCGAGTAATCGACGAAGAATGTCAGAGGCGCTCTCACCAATACGTTCTGTTTTGCTGGCAATATGACGATAGAGCTCTTCATCAACTTCGATATATTTCATAACCTTAATTATCCTTTGTTATTCGACAGGCTTAACCGAAAAAAGTGTATCACAGCGATCGGGGCAGATCATTGCGATCGGTTACCAGTGTATCCATGTCTATCAATCTGATAAAGCGCCATTATTCTAAAAATGCGTGAAATAGCACAGCAAACTAGCAGATAATCGACAATTGCCGAAAAAGCGCCCAAGTTCATCGCCGCATACACGCCAAAGTAGCAACTGACTTGTCAAGCTAACGGCATTAAGGGCACAATTCGCGCCACGTTAAGCTAAACATATCCAACAGGAATCACCATGAACTTTGTTTCTACAGGCCAAGGACCCGCTGTACTCTTGATCCACGGCTTGTTCGGCAACCTAGATAACCTCAAAGGCCTAGGGCAAGTATTAGAAAGCCAGTATCAGGTTATTCGTGTCGATGTGCCCAATCATGGTTTAAGTGAGCATTGGGATGAGATGGATTACCCTCGCCTCGCCACGTCCATGGTCGCATTACTCGACGAACTGGCTATTAAACGCGCCCATATTGTGGGTCACTCCATGGGCGGTAAAATCGCCATGGCGACGGCGTTAGCCTTTCCAGAGCGCATTATCAGTATGGTGGCAGCCGATATCGCCCCCGTCGCCTATGAGCCAAGACACGACACAGTGTTTACTGCATTAGAAAGTCTGCCCTTAGAAGGCCATACCGACAGGCGCTTTGCCCTAAACCACTTAATAGACAATGGTATTGACGAAGCGACGGCACAATTTTTACTCAAAAATCTACAACGCACTGATACTGGCTTTCGTTGGAAAATGAACTTAAGTGGCCTAAAGGCTTGTTATCCTAATATTATTGGCTGGCAAAATCAGACGCCAAATCCAGTACAAAGCTATGCTGGACCAAGTCTGTTTATTCGCGGCGGCGACTCAAATTATGTCACTAGCGAGCACAGAAGCGCTATCATGGCGCAATTCCCCGCGGCACAGGCAAAAACACTTGAAGGATGTGGTCATTGGTTGCATGCACAAAAACCCGTCATTTTTAACCGGATCGTGTCTGAATTTATTGACAAACATTCAATGTAAATCAGCAGCAAACTCGACCGAAAGCATATGGCAGCCGCCATCTTGTTGTGATATATTCGCGCCTCTTTTGGCCTTAGAACACTCTCAAGGACTAAGAAAGTATGTTATCTCAGTACATGGAACAAATTGAAACCATCGGCCTGAACCTGTTTTTTGCCTCGATATTTTTCTTTATCGGCATGGCCATCCACGATGTGCTTAAACAAGGTAACGTGCCAAAATTTGGTCGATTTATTGTTTGGTTAGTGTTATTTCTCGGCTGCGCCGGGTTTATTGTAAAAGGTATTATCCAGATCACTTGGGAAGGCTCAGGGATCGGTTAACAATAAGAACATGGCAAAAGAAGCGACAGACAGAACCACCATTGACCTTTTTGCCAATGAAAAGCGCCGGGGCCGACCACGTAGCAATCCTTTGTCCCGTAGCCAACAGCTTAAGGTCAACAAACGCAATCAAATCCAGCGCGATAAAGCCAACGGATTAAAGCGAATAGAGTTAAAGGTGTCACAAGATTTGTATGACGCCTTGAATGAGCAGGCATTGGCCAGTAACATCAGCCGTAGCCAGTTAATCGAATTAATTCTTCAGCAACAAGTTGAGTGCTGAACGAGTACCAGCAAGATTAACCTAATAAGTGAACTAGACATTAAAGGATAGACAATGGCAACTGTAGGTCTTTTTTTCGGTAGCGACACAGGTAACACCGAAGCTGTAGCCAAGATGATCCAGAAAAAACTGGGTAAAAAAATGGTTGAGGTGAAAGATATCGCCAAAAGTACCAAAGAACAGATTGCAGAGTATGACTTGCTGCTGTTCGGCATCCCGACCTGGTATTACGGTGAAGCGCAATGTGACTGGGATGATTTCTTCCCTGAATTAGAGCAAATTGATTTTACTGACAAACTTGTCGCTATTTTTGGTTGTGGTGATCAAGAAGACTACGCTGAGTACTTCCTTGATGCTATGGGCATGGTTGGCGATATTGTTCAGGCCCGTGGTGGCATCATCATCGGCCATTGGCCAACTGCAAGCTACAATTTTGAAGCCTCTAAAGGTCAAGTCGATGACGACCACTTTATTGGTTTAGGTATCGATGAAGATCGCCAGCCAGAGCTGACTGAAGAACGTGTTGATGCTTGGGTTAAGCAAATTTACGAAGAAATGTGTTTAGCTGAATTAGAAGATTAATTCTGTTAACCATTTGATTAAAGCGGCTTAACGCCGCTTTTTTTATGCATATATTTCTGACTTGTTGCAACTATCTACTTGTTGTAACTAAGAATAACGACATACCACACTCATGACCAACACACCCCGCTCCAATCATTGGGATATTTTTTGCACCGTCGTTGATAACTACGGCGATATTGGCGTCACTTGGCGTTTAGCCAAACAAATAGCCAATGAGTATCAGATCCCCGTTAATTTGTGGGTCGACGACCTCGCAAGCTTCTCCCATATTTTACCGACACTTGAACCACTAAAAGCCACTCAAACCTTCAATGGTGTGAATATTATTCATTGGAAAGAGCCTTTGCCTGTAGCGTTTGTCGCAGGATCTGTGCTCATCGAAGCCTTTGCCTGTGAACTCCTCGAACAGGTAAAAGCGCAGCTGGCTTATTTACATCAGAACGCCCCCAAATCTGTACCTGTTTGGCTGAATTTAGAGTATTTAAGCGCAGAGGATTGGGTTGAAGGCTGCCATGGTTTGCCATCGTTACAAGCCAATGGTTTGAAGAAGTATTTCTACTTTCCCGGTTTTAGCGCCAAAACGGGTGGACTCATTTGCGAGCAAAATTTGTTTGCAGAGCGTGATGCTTGGCAAGCTGATACTGCCAATAAATTGCAGCTTTTTACTGATCTAGGTCTTAAGGGGATTGAGGCTAAAGACACTGTTATTAGCGTTTTTAGCTATGAGACCGAGGCGCTACCCGCATTATGTGAGTTATGGCAGCAATCAGTAGAAAAAATCCATGCGCTGATCCCCAAGGGGCGTAGCTTAAACAGTCTGACACATTTACTGCCCTGTGAAATTGCCGCTCTAGTGCCGGGTCAACAGATAAATCATGGCAATTTAACCCTGCACATTTTACCTATGACAGACCAACAGGGGTTTGATCGCCTGCTCTGGAGCTGTGATTTTAATATCGTGCGCGGTGAAGATTCCTTTTTACGTGCCCAATGGGCCGCAAAACCCTTCATTTGGCACATTTATCCCCAAGAAGATGATTATCACCTCGTAAAATTAGAAGCTTTTCTCAAACTTTACTGCGATAATCTGCCACCTAAAATTGCTTGTTATTGGTCTGAATTGAATCTCGCGTTCAACCAAGCACAGCAATTAGCCGTGAGCCTTCACTGGCAAAACCTTAATCCTGTTAATTTGTCCTTGTTGCATCACCATGCTAAACAATGGCCAATTAATGCATTAAATGCTGCAGATCTCGCTACTCGACTAGTTCAGTTCGTTAAAAACAGCTAAGATACTGCGCGAAAACAGAAAAATCTAAATATAGGAAATAGTGTAATGAAAACTGCTCATGAAATCCGTCCTGGTAACGTGATCATGTTAGATGGCAGCCCATGGGTTGTGCAGAAAACTGAAACAACTCGTTCTGGCCGTAACGCTGCTATCGTTAAGTTAAAGTTGAAAAACTTACTGCTTAACTCTGGTACTGAAACGACTTTCAAAGGTGAAGATAAGTTAGAAGACATCATCCTAGATCGTCTTGATTGTACTTATTCTTACTTTGCTGATCCTATGTTTGTATTCATGGATGCAGAATATAACCAATACGACGTAGAAGCTGAAAACTTAGGTGATGCAGCGGCTTATATCGTTGACGGTATGGAAGAAACTTGCCAAGTGACTTTCTACGATGGCAAAGCTATCTCTGTTGAAATGCCAACCACTATCGTACGTGAAGTGATCTACACTGAGCCTTCAGCTCGTGGCGATACTTCAGGTAAAGTGATGAAGCCAGCAACTATCACTGGCGGCGGCACTGTTACTGTTGCTGACTTCGTGAAAGTTGGCGACAAGATTGAAATCGATACTCGTACTGGCGAATTCAAGAAGCGCGTTTAATCGCCCTTCTCGTTTCCAGCCGAAGAAAAGCCAGTGCTTGCACTGGCTTTTTTGTTGCTGTTTTTTAGTCGCGTGATTTGCGGGATGTATTTGTGGGATGTTGAGTCACTCAAGGAAATAAAGCGTTATCCAGCAACATCCCCTCAGCAATTAAGCGCTAGCATTGCGGCCCTAAGAAACGTCGCTCCCAAGCACCTATCTCACTCAAATAACTTTGAAACTCAATCTCCTTCACCGACACAAAACCCGTGACAAAATCATCCCCGAGTAAACGCCTTGCCGAATCACTTTGGCGCATTTGCGTTAATGCAGCCAGAAATGTCTGCGCTAAGTCATGGCTGCTCTCATAAGCGCTACCGGTTTCTGGCGCGCTTGGGGATAGTTTTTCTTCCATTCCCGCAAGTCCCGCAGCCAATGAGGCCGCAATCATCAAATACGGATTGGCATCGGCGCCCGCAATGCGATTCTCAACCCGTCGCGCCACTGGAGCACTCAATGGCACACGTAAGCCTGTGGTGCGGTTATCTACGCCCCAGCTTAAATTAATCGGCGCTTGGCTGCCGGAAATGTAACGTCGGAATGAATTGATATTGGGTGCGAATAACAACATTAAATCAGGTAGATACTTTTGTAATCCGCCGATGTAATGGTGAAAACGTTCAGTGTCACTACCATCTGCATGGCTGAAAATATTGTTGCCTTTATCATCCACGACACTTTGATGTAAATGCATAGAACTGCCGGGTTGGCCAGCTATGGGTTTCGCCATAAAAATCGCGTTCAAACCATGTTTAATGGCGATTTCTTTCGCCGCGTATTTAAACATAAAAGCTTGATCTGCTAAGGCCTGCGGATCGCCATGCACTAAGTTAATTTCATATTGCGATAGCCCCATCTCATGGATCCAAGTATCTCCTTTGATCCCAATCGCATCTATAGCGGCATTAAACTCATCCCAAAATGGCGCGAGTTCATTGAGCATATTCATGCTAAACGCAGATTGACCGTTTTCAGCTCGGCCACTTTTTGAAATGGGCGCCTGATACGGCGCACTCGGATCGGTATTGGCTTCAGTCAGATAAAACTCAATCTCAGGTGCGACCACGGGCGTTAACCCCAAGGCTTGGTAACGGGCCAACACATTTTTTAAAATGGATCGCGGCGCAAATGGACATAAATTGCCATCGAGCAACACACAGTCATGGATGGCAAATGCGCGCGGCACTGTGGTCCACGGGATCATTTTTAGGGTGCTGTAATCGGGGACGAGTAACAGATCAGGATCAGCATCGGGGAAAATAGGATCGTAGGAATACTCACCGGTAATCGCCTGCATCGAAATCGCTTGGGCAATACGTAACTCAGCACCCTGAGCAAAGCTTCGGGCTGGCATGAGCTTCCCCCTTGGATAGCCTGAGATATCAGGGAATAAACATTCGACATCACGTATTGTGCCGTGCTGGAAAAACGCAGTAAGAAGGGTTGAGTCCATTTGATTCATTTGCCACTAATGTTGAAAATAACACCATGAAGGATGCAAAGTATAATCAGGCTTTGATTTGAAAAGCTACATGGCGACGATGAAATATGTAAAATATAAATGACAATTCCGTAAAATATAATTTGACATCAGCTCAGCGTCTTCATTTAAGAGTGTAATCGTGTTTATCCTAGTCCAAGCCTAGCCACTCTCCACTCGCCTTTTACCAACTTTAACCGCCGAACCCAATGACGGCAGATATAAAAAAACCAGCCGCAGCTGGTTTCTTATTCTAACAGTGACTAATTCAATAGTGACTTAGTTTACGCAATCACTATAAAGCCGATAAACGCCAGTACAGCGGCGATCAGCGCATAAGGTAACTGAGTCACTGCATGGCTCACTAAGTTACAACCTGAGCCTTGTGCGGCCAATACGGTTGAATCTGAGTAGAAGCACGCTTGGCTACCAAATGATGATGCCGACAACAAGGCACCAATCACTAATGGGATATCCGCGCCCACCGATTGCGCTAATGGCATCACGATAGGAATGGTCACCGCAAAAATGCCCCAGCTCGAACCCGTCGCAAACGCGAGGATCGCCATGGATAAAAACACCACAGCAGGCAGCAATTTAGGCGTCATAAACGGGCTTAAGGATTCAATCACGTACTGCGGCAGTAATAACTGATCGCATACGTCCTTAAACACAAACGCCGCAATCACAGTGCTAATCGCCGGTAGCATGCTCTTAAAGCCATCAATCATCTGGTCCATCATCTCGGATAACGGCATCAAACGCTGCACAGCATAATAAGGGATAGTGATGACTAAAGTCGCCAGCAAGCCTTTCCACACGTCGATATCAAAGTACACGGTAAAGGCCACTAACAAACCAATCGGCACTAAAAAGTTGTGTAATTTGCCATGATTATCGGCGTGCTTAAATTCCTCTTCAATAGCTTTAACCGCATATTCATCCGAGGTTTGTACTTGGTCGAAATCCACTTGGGCTTCTGCTGGCTCGCCTTGGGCGGCGCGCAGCTGCGCAGTTTTCATCGGGCCAATGGCAGGCACTATGCCAAGTACCACAAGTAGCACCATAGCCACGGCTAACCAAGCGTAAAGCATGTAAGGAATCGCTTGCATATAAACAGCAATGCCCTGACCTTCGGCCGCAACACCGTTATCGACCAATAACCCACCAAAGAATACTGCCCAAGTCGATAATGGCACTAATACGCACACAGGCGCGGCAGTGGAATCCACGACATAAGCGAGCATCTCGCGGGACACTTTAAACTTATCCGTTACACGCTTCATGGTTTCACCCACGGTCAGCGCATTGAGATAATCATCGATGAAAATCACGATCCCAAGAATAAAGGTCATCAATAAGGACGATTTGGGTCCCTTAGCAAATCTCAGTGCATTACGACCAAACGCTAATGCGCCGCCAGTGCGGACCAAAAGCGCGATCAGCGCACCAAAACCACCACACACCAAAATCAACCAACCTATGGTTTCATCGGCCATGACCTTCAATGACACACTGGCAAAATTGTTTAAGACTTGACTGGGATCGAGTAACAGGAAACCGGTTACCGCACCTATGATCAGAGATAAAATGGGACGGCGTAACCAAATAGCTAACACCAATACCACCAAAGGTGGGATGAGACTTAACGCTGTCGGTTCAGACATGCACTTAGGTCCTCTAAATAAATCGCCTAAAAGGCAAATGGTTTTAGAATAACGTCTGAAATCAACATGATTCAGAACGTCAACACAGCTGCTTCATGATGACTAACCCTGAAGATAAAACCCGCTAATTGCTTGCTATCTGAGGTGCCTTGCCAAAAACATCGCGCAGAAAATAAAGCGCATCGAATATTGAGTCAACAATAAATTTAACTTGATAGAAAATAATTTTAACGGTCGCAGACAAAATCAACATAACACTTTAAATTTAAAGCATTTTAACTCACTCGCAACGAAACCGTTTATGATCCTCTCAGCTTAATAAGCATTCAATAAATATGCCTATTTATCACAAGGTCATATACAGCTTGCATAAGTTGATCTTATCGAGGAACTGTGATTAAAAATCAATCATTAAGCTTTTACTAAAATACACTTTTCCCCTGCTAAGATTTATAGGACAAACAAATAAAACGAAATAGCCGTCAACCACTGAAAATGCATTTCCATCAAGCGTGATTATTTTCTTCCTACATGCCAAAAACACGTAAAGCGGGTTTTATTTACCGTCAGCATTAGCTAAACACTCTTAAAACCATCCCAAAGTCAGAATATAAAACTTGTTCTTATTTCATTAATTGACTGTTAAAGCATATTTAACTAAGCAGTATTTATAAAAAAAGTCCCATTCTGTGCTATTCCCCCCTTTCATCTACAGTGAAATTTCGTTATGGTGCGCTAACTTAAGCCAAACTTTATGCATGTTCCGAGGTGTAAATGCGCCCTATCATCAAATCCAACAAGCTGGATAGCGTTTGCTATGACATCCGCGGCCCAGTGCACAAGGAAGCCAGACGTTTAGAAGACGAGGGTCATCGGATCCTCAAACTTAACATTGGTAATCCCGCCCCCTTCGGTTTCGAAGCGCCGGAGGAAATTGTGCGCGATGTGATCCTTAATCTACCCAGTGCTCAAGGCTACTGTGAGTCAAAAGGATTATTCTCTGCCCGTAAGGCCATAGTGCAGCATTATCAAGCCCAAGGGATTTTTGGTGTCGATATCGAAGATATCTATATAGGCAACGGCGTCTCTGAACTCATTATGATGGCGATGCAAGGTTTGCTTAACACCGATGATGAAATTTTAATCCCCTCACCTGACTATCCACTGTGGACGGCGGCGGCCAATCTCGCTGGCGGTAAAGCGGTGCATTATCGTTGCGATGAAGAAGCGGACTGGTTCCCCGATCTCAACGACATTAAAAGCAAGATTTCATCGCGTACTCGCGGTATTGTGCTGATCAACCCGAACAATCCTACGGGCGCGGTTTACAGCAAAGAATTACTGCTGCAAGTGGTTGAGCTTTGCCGTGAACACAGTTTGATTTTATTTGCCGATGAAATTTACGACAAAATTTTGTATGACGAAGCCAAGCATGTTCCTGCTGCTGGCCTGTCGGACGATATTTTAACTGTTACCTTCAATGGTCTATCAAAGGCTTATCGCGCAGCGGGCTTTCGTGTCGGTTGGATGATGTTGTCTGGCAATCTTAAGGCCGCGAAGAGCTATATCGAAGGTTTAGAGATGCTCTCTTCGATGCGCCTGTGTGCAAACGTGCCCAATCAACATGCGATTCAAACTGCACTCGGTGGCTATCAAAGTATTAACGAGCTGATTTTACCTAATGGCCGTTTGACCGTTCAACGGGATGCCTGCTACGAATTGCTTAACCAAATCCCGGGCGTGAGCGTTAAAAAACCTAAGGGCGCACTCTATGCTTTCCCTAAACTGGATATGAAGAAATTCAATCTACGGGATGATGAGCGCTTAGTACTGGATTTACTCAGAGAAAAGAAAATCCTGTTAGTGCACGGCACAGCCTTTAATTGGCCTGAGCCTGACCATCTTCGAGTGGTTTTCTTACCCTATAAAGAAGATCTGAAAAAAGCATTTACCGAGTTTGGCGCCTTCCTCGAAAACTATCGACAGTAGGTTTAGCCTCAGTTAACGGTTTGAGTCATAAAGCGATCCGAGTGGTCGCTTTATTTTTAGCGATTTGTACAAAACCTCCACGCTCATGCTCACGTGTCATCCAAGGCTGTGATAATCTAACACTTCATTAGCGTCAATACTGCTTATTCAACTCGTGTCACGTCTTCCATTGCAGCTTGTCGCCTTTCTATTCACTCATTAGCAGGTAAACCATAAGTTATATACTTGGTCACTTTTACAGGAAAACTATGAGTCACTTATTTGCCCATTTAGCTCGAATGAAACTTATCCAGCGCTGGCCTTTGATGTACAACGTTCGCACTGAAAATGTTCAAGAACACTCGCTGCAAGTTGCCATGGTGGCCCATGCACTGGTGATCATCAGCAATAAAAAGTTCGGCACGACGCTCTGTCCCCATCAAGCTACAAGTCTGGCGATTTTTCACGATGCCAGTGAAATCCTCACGGGTGACTTACCGACGCCAGTGAAATACTTCAACAAAGAAATCGAAGCCGAGTATAAAAAGATTGAGGCGATTGCTGAGCAGCGCATGCTGGATATGGTGCCTGAGGAATTTAAAGAAGATTATCGCAGTCTGTTCATCAGTGATTACGCCGATCCCATTTACAAGACCATAGTGAAATCCGCCGATACTCTGTGCGCTTACCTTAAATGTCTTGAAGAAAACCGCGCCGGCAACAGTGAATTCAATACCGCCCGTAAGCGTCTCGAAGACATGCTGGCGACAAATCCTGACCCAGCAGTACAGTATTTTATGAGCTGCTTTGTGCCCAGTTTCACCTTGAATTTAGACGAAATTAACAAGATGCTTTGATTTTCCACTCTCGCTAGGAATGCATATGACTTCAAGTGTTTGGCAAGAACGCCGTCATGGTGAAGATAAACAACGGCGTAACGATCACCGCAGCCCTTACCAAAGAGACAGGGCGCGTATTCTCCACTCGGCCGCCTTTCGCCGCCTGCAGGCCAAAACGCAAGTGCTCGGCGTTGGCATGAATGACTTCTATCGCACTCGATTAACCCACTCACTCGAAGTCTCGCAAATTGGCACTGGCATAGCAGCCCAGCTCAGACGCAAATATCCACAGCATAAGCAGCTGCTTTGCTCTATGAGCTTATTAGAGTCCTTATGTTTAGCCCACGATATTGGTCATCCTCCCTTCGGCCACGGCGGCGAAGTGGCATTGAATTACATGATGCGCGACCACGGCGGCTTTGAAGGCAATGGCCAAACTTTTCGAATTCTCTCTAAGCTTGAGCCCTACACATTAGATTTCGGGATGAACTTGTGTCGGCGTACCATGCTCGGGATTTTGAAATACCCCGCGCCGCACTCGAAGCTATTTGTCGCGGGCGAGCATAACGAAATCACCAACCATAGACAGCTCAAGCCGTCACAATGGCCGCCGGTTAAGGGCATTTTCGACGATGATAACGACATCTTCGCTTGGGTGCTTGAGCCGTTATCTGAGACAGACCGCAGTCGTTTTACCTCGACGCAGCAAGGATCACACCCCGCCCTGCACCACTATCCACATCTGCGCACTCAGTTCAAATCCTTCGATTGCTCGATTATGGAACTGGCAGATGACATCGCCTATGCGGTGCACGATCTCGAAGATGCGATTGTAATGGGCATAGTCACGGCATCCCAGTGGCATCAGGATGTGGCGCCAACACTCACAAACAGCGGCGATGCGTGGATACGACAAGAACTTGCCGATATTGGCAATAAGCTGTTCTCCCATGAGCATCACCTGCGTAAAGATGCTATAGGCACACTCGTTAATGGCTTTGTCACCGCTATTGTTATCTCGGAAGATAATGTATTCCAAGAACCATTATTGCGCTTTAATGCGACCTTAGAGCCCGAATTTGCCATTGCGCTCAATGTGCTCAAGCAACTGGTTTATAAATATGTGATCCGTAAACCTGAGATCCAAATGCTCGAATATAAAGGCCAGCAGATTGTGATGGGCTTATTCGAAGCCTTCGCTTCCGATCCTGAGCGTTTACTGCCACTGAACACCCAAGAGCGCTGGCGTGAAAGTGAGCAACAAGGCTTAAACAGTCACAGAGTGTTGGCGGACTATATTTCAGGGATGACAGATGAGTTCGCGGGGCGACTGTATCAACAGTTATTTAGCCCCAAAGCGGGTTCGAATGTGGAACTGAGCAAGGAAATGTAGCCAAGCAGACATTGCGCTGCCCGACATGCTATAAAGCCAGACCGTTTGTAAATGTGCGAATTTCTATAAAAGCTAAACTTTCTTTAGCGCCCGCTGTCACAGACATTCTTTATCAAAGGCGAAAGATGAAAGACAAAAAACCACCTTGCGGTGGTTTTTTATTTTGTCGCTATTTCAAACTCGACCTATAAAGCGCCGATGGCGTCTTTACAAAGTTGAGTGATACGATCCCAATCGCCGTGTTCCATTGCATCCGTTGGCGCAATCCAGCTGCCACCAATACAATCGACGTTCTTCAGCGCTAAATAATCTTTATAGCTGCTTGGCGTAATGCCACCTGTTGGGCAGAAGCGAATATCCGCAAGCGGACCCGAGAAGGCTTTCAGTGCATCCACACCACCCGAAGCTTCGGCTGGGAAAAATTTAAAGTGGGTGTAACCAAGCGCCATACCCGTCATCACTTCTGAAATGCTCGCAACGCCTGGGATCAATGGTACAGGACCATGCATACCGGCTTTGAGCAGTTCAACTGTCGCGCCTGGGGTGATAATAAATTGCGCACCAGCGGCAATCGCAAGATCTAGCTGAGCTTCGTTTAAGATAGTACCCGCGCCCACTAAGGCCTCTGGCACTTCTTTGGCGATTTTAGTGATAGCTTCGAGTGCGCAAGGCGTACGCAAAGTCACTTCTAACACGCTAATGCCGCCAGCAACCAGTGCTCGCGCTAATGGCACTGCATGTTCAATCTTGTTAATCACCATCACAGGAACAATAGGGCTGCGTTTAAAAATATCTTGTGGCTGTAGTGACCAGTTATTCTCAAGCATTGCGTTATTCTTCCTTTGTTTTAATAAAGTTCATCGATGGCATTAGTACAACGCGCACCAGTTTCTGGACTGCTTAGATTGGAACGTAGCGCACTAAATAACTCGCGGCCCATGCCATAACGTGAGCGATGTAAATCGACTATTCCGGCGGTTCTGGTGGCAAGTTCAGCTTCAGAGACGAGCAGGCTCAGTTCGCCTGTTAACGCATCGACACGGATCAAGTCGCCATCTTTGACTTTGGCAATTAAACCGCCATCTAAAGCTTCTGGCGTTAAGTGAATCGCCGCAGGGACTTTACCCGACGCGCCAGACATACGACCGTCGGTCAACAGCGCAACTTTAAAGCCTTTGTCCTGAAGCGTGCCCAATAATGGGGTTAACTTATGCAGTTCTGGCATACCGTTGGCTTTCGGGCCTTGGCCTTTAACCACCACAACACAATCTCTATCCAGAGCACCGGCTTGGAATAAGGCATCAAGTTTGTTTTGATCGTCAATCACTACAGCGGGCGCTTCAACGACACGATGTTGTGCTTGTACCGCCGATACTTTGATCACAGCGCGGCCTAAGTTACCTTTCAGTAATTTCAAACCACCATTGCCTTGGAAAGGTGATGCGACAGAAGTTAACACTTCAGTATCTAAACTGGTTGTTGGACCATCGACCCAGCGCAATTCACCGTCGAGCAGTTTTGGCTCTTGGGTATAACGGCGTAAACCAAAGCCCGCAACGGTGTTCACATCTTCATGCAATAGACCCGCATCGAGTAATTCTTTGATTAAGTACGCCATGCCGCCTGCTGCGTGGAAATGGTTGATATCGGCGTGACCGTTTGGATATACGCGCGCCACTAATGGCACGGCATCGGATAATTCAGAAAAATCATCCCAGTTCACGATAATACCGGCAGCGCGAGCCGCGGCGACGATGTGCATGGTCAAGTTAGTAGAACCGCCAGTAGCCAAAAGTGCCACTATGCCGTTCACCACAGACTTTTCGCTGACCACTTCACCGATTGGGGTATATTGAGTACCCATTTCGGTTAAACGACACACTTGCTTAGCCGCCATCTTGTTTAAGGCTTCACGCAGTGGATCATCAGGATTCACAAATGACGAGCCGGGTAACTGCAGGCCCATCACTTCAAGCATCAGTTGATTCGAGTTTGCCGTGCCGTAGAAGGTGCAGGTTCCTGCACTGTGGTAAGACTGGGCCTCGGCTTCTAACAATTGCGCACGATCCACTTTACCTTGGGCAAATTGCTGACGAATACGGGCTTTTTCTTTGTTCGGGATACCTGATTTCATCGGTCCAGCCGGCACGAATAACATCGGTAAGTGACCAAAGCTTAAGGCGCCGATAAGCAAACCAGGAACGATTTTATCGCAAATGCCGAGCAGTAAAGCACCGTCAAACATGTTGTGAGACAAGCCCACAGCCGTTGCCATAGCAATCACTTCACGACTCAGTAAGCTCAATTCCATACCGGGTTGACCTTGAGTCACACCGTCACACATGGCCGGCACACCGCCCGCCACTTGTGCAACACTGCCGACTTCCTGACAGGCTTTTTTAAGCAATTCAGGATAGCTTTCATAGGGTTGGTGCGCAGATAACATATCGTTAAATGCCGTCACTATGCCGATGTTCGCCTTATTCAATTGACGCAATGCATTTTTGTCGTCTGGATTACAGGCGGCAAAACCATGGGCTAAGTTGCCACAGCTCAATGAGCTACGGTGTACACCATGGTTACGGGCATCATTCAATGCGGCGAGATAACCTTCACGTGACGCTTTGCTACGGGCAATAATTCTGTCGGTAACAGCTTGAACTACTGAGTGCATCTTGACTCCTTAAGCGCTCCAGAACACATCAACGGGCGTTTTACGCTGCGCTAATACGGCTCTGATAGGCATAGCATGGACATCATCACTTTCTAACGCTTGACGATATACGGATAATTTCTGTTCCCCGACCAAGTGCAGATAAATTTGTCTGCTGTTCAGAATCGCACTCTTAGAGAGCGTTATTCTGCCGTGGGGCGCTGTGGTGGGGTTAGTCGCCACACACAGGGCTTGGGTTGTGAGCGCATTTTCAAGCTCAGCGCTACAGGGAAACCAAGAACAAGTATGACCATCGTTACCCATGCCTAATACCACCACATCAAAAGGACGTGGGAAATTAGACAAAGACTCGGCGGCCATATCGGCGCCCGCTTCTGCGGTCGAAAACATGTTTTTTAAACCGCGGAATTTGGCATTCGACGCACGGTTTTGTAATAAATGTTCACGCACTAGACGTTCATTAGAAGCATCGGCGTCGGCTTCAACCCAGCGCTCATCGGCGAGAGTGATATAAACATCACTCCAATCGATGGACTTCATGCTCAATAGTTGAAATAACTTAAGCGGCGTCGAACCACCGGAAACCACTAGGCTCGCTTTTCCGCGGGCATCAACGGCTTCCTGTAACTGGCTTGCAATCTTGCTGGCCAGTTGCTGTTCTAACGCACTTGGCGTATCGAAAGATTTGAATACGGTTTCTTTAATCATCAAAGTCTCCTACTCGTCCCACGAACGGCCATCTTTGGTGATCAAAGCAACTGACGCAACTGGACCCCAAGTACCCGCAGGATAAGGTTTTGGTTTTTCGTTGCTTTGTTCCCACGATTGGATAATGCCATCCACCCAAGTCCATGCCTGCTCGACTTCGTCGCGGCGCACGAACAGCGCTTGATTACCGAGCATAGCTTCGAGTAATAGACGCTCGTAGGCATCGGCGATACGTTCATTTTTGAAGGTATCGGAGAAGCTCAAATCGAGTTTAGTGGTTTGTAAACGTTGTTTCTGCTCCAAACCTGGCACTTTGTTCATCATCTGGATTTCAACCCCTTCATGGGGTTGCAGACGAATAGTCAGCTTGTTCGGTGGCAGATTACGGTAGCTTGAGCGATACAAGTTATGTGGTGGGTTTTTGAAATACACCACAATTTCAGAGCTCTTAAACGGCATACGTTTACCGCTACGTAAATAGAAAGGTACGCCCGCCCAACGCCAGTTGTCGATATCCACACGAATAGCCACAAAGGTTTCTGTGTGTGATTGAAGGTTGGCGCCTTCTTCTTCTAAATAACCCGGTACTGGGCTGCCCTTTAAGAAACCGGCACTGTACTGACCGCGCACGGTATTTTCATACACATTGTCTGAATTAATCGGACGCAGTGATTTAAGCACTTTAACTTTTTCATCACGAATGCTGTCAGCGTCTAAGTTGACCGGTGGATCCATAGCAACCAGCGTTAACACTTGCAGCAAATGGTTTTGGATCATGTCGCGCATCTGACCCGCTTTGTCGAAGTAACCCCAACGGCCTTCGATACCCACTTCTTCTGCTACCGTAATTTGGACGTGGTCAATCGTACGGTTGTCCCACTTAGAGGCAAATAAAGAGTTGGCAAAACGCAGGGCAATCAAGTTCTGTACGGTTTCTTTACCTAAGTAATGGTCGATACGGTAAACCTGACGTTCTTTGAAGTAAGCGGAAACTTGATCATTGATAACGCGAGAAGAGTCTAAATCTGAACCGATTGGCTTTTCGAGCACCACACGTGAATCGGGGTGGATAAGATCTTGTTCATGCAAACAACGGCAAATGTCGCCGAATATCGCAGGTGGCGTAGCAAAGTAACTGACCATGACGCGCTCTTCTGGTTTGAGCAGTTCATGGAAGGCACTGTAGCCCGCTGAATCGGTAAAGTTAGTGCCTATATAGTGGCAGCGGGACAGGAAACGTTGGAGAGTCTCTTCGCACAAAGGCTCTTTCACGAAGGTGTTTAATGCAAGCGTGACTAATTCGATAAACTCTTCTTGAGTAAACTCATCTTTCGCGACACCGATCACTTTCGTATCTTTATCGAGAAGTTCAGCTTTATCTAGCTGGTATAAAGAAGGTAACAACTTGCGTCGTGCCAAATCGCCTTTAGTACCAAAGAGTACGAAGTCACAAGCTTTGGCGCCTGATGTTGTTTTGCCCATTGCGTTACGATCTCCTTTGTATGTCGTGTCCCTTCATGTCGATGAAGAAATCCACACTTTTGTTGTAATATAACAACAGAATTTGTTAAATGCATCTATTTTTATAAATATTAACATTCTAGCTAACTAGGCACTTACAGCATTAATCTGATATGCTTTTTGTGCTTAAATTACTGAAGGTAGTAAAGTCTTATTTCAAAATTGTACTGAAAAGTTACTACATAGAGTCTCTTTGTGGGCCGCCAGCCTTGATCTGTCCCCACAAAACAAAAATAAATAAAATTACATTCTCAATTTAGCGGACATACGCGTATGAATACCCTAGAAAAGGTTCAAAAAAGCCTCACCCATTTTAGTAAATCAGAACGCAAAGTTGCAGAGGTGATCTTAGCATCACCACAGACAGCTATACATTCTAGCATCGCCACACTGGCTAAGATGGCAGATGTCAGTGAACCTACTGTGAATCGTTTCTGCCGCCGCTTAGATACTAAAGGCTTCCCTGATTTTAAGTTACATCTAGCGCAAAGTCTTGCGAACGGTACTCCTTATGTGAGCCGCCACGTTGAAGAAGATGATTCGACTGAGTCGTATACGACAAAAATCTTCGAATCTTCAATGGCTTCGCTTGATACCGCACGTCAAAGTTTAGATATTTCAGCCATAAACAAAGCGGTTGATATACTCACTCAAGCTAAGACTATTTCCTTTTTTGGCCTAGGCGCATCCGCTTCTGTTGCCCATGACGCCCAAAACAAATTCTTCCGCTTTAATGTGCCTGTCATTTGTTTTGACGATGTTCTAATGCAACGCATGAGCTGTATAAACAGCAATGAAGGTGATGTTGTTGTATTAATTTCCCACACAGGCCGCACTAAGTCATTGATCGAGATAGCACGTTTAGCGAGAGAAAACGGTGCAGCTGTAATTGGTATTACCGCCCGCAACTCGCCTTTGTCGATGGAATGTACGCTGCCCGTGACAATGGAAGTGCCAGAAGATACCGACATGTATTTACCTATGGCCTCGCGTTTAGCCCAATTAGTCACTATAGATGTATTGGCAACCGGCTTTACCTTACGCAGAGGTCCACGTTTCCGCGATAATTTGAAACGGGTGAAAGAGGTGTTAAAAGAGTCTCGCATCAATAAAGATCCGATACTGTAACTCACTTCCTTTTCTAAAAATGGCTAGTGTTGATCCTTAACCTAGCCATTAATCGTGCAAATATCAGCGATACCTCACAATTTTCATACATAACTTTAGATCAATTTGATTGTAACTTTACTACATAATCTGGAATTGCATGGTAATATAGGCCCAAGATTTTTTTTAACTTTAACGGAGTATCCTTATGTTCCGCAGAACCAAAATCGTCACCACTCTAGGTCCCGCTACCGATCGTGATGATAATCTACGCCGCATCATCGCGGCAGGTGCAAACGTTGTACGTCTTAATTTCTCCCACGGTTCCCCTGAAGATCACTTAAAACGAGCGACTCAAGCGCGTGAAATCGCTAAAGAGTTGGGCGTTCATGTGGCCATTCTTGGTGACTTACAAGGCCCTAAAATCCGTGTTTCTACTTTCAAGGACAATAAGAAAGTACAACTGGTATTAGGTCAAGCCTATGTACTTGATGCCGAGTTAGCCAAAGGTGAAGGCGACGAGACCCAAGTGGGTATCGATTACAAGCAATTGCCAGACGATGTGACTGTTGGTGATATCCTGATGTTAGATGATGGCCGTGTTCAATTACGCGTTGAGCGTGTTGAAGGCCGTAAAGTGCATACCACAGTGACTGTGGCAGGCCCTTTATCTAACAACAAAGGTATTAACAAACAAGGCGGCGGACTTTCTGCTGCTGCGCTGACCGAAAAAGACAAGGCTGACATTCTCACTGCAGCAATGATCCAAGTGGATTATTTAGCCGTGTCTTTCCCGCGCAGTGGTGCTGACTTGGACTATGCACGCGATCTTGCCCGTCAAGCAGGTTGTAATGCGTTGATCGTTGCTAAAGTTGAACGTGCTGAAGCGGTTGCGACCGATGCCGCTATGGATGATGTTATCTTAGCGTCTGACGTTGTTATGGTTGCCCGTGGTGACTTAGGTGTTGAAATTGGTGATGCTGCACTCGTTGCAGTGCAGAAGAAGTTAATCGCCCGTTCACGCCAACTGAATAAAGTCGTCATCACGGCCACTCAGATGATGGAATCGATGATTTCAAGCCCAATGCCAACCCGCGCCGAAGTGATGGACGTGGCGAACGCTGTGCTTGATGGTACCGATGCTGTGATGTTATCTGCTGAAACTGCTGCCGGTGACTTCCCAGAAGAAACCGTTAAGGCAATGGCAAACGTGTGTGTTGGCGCTGAATCTCACCCAAGTGTGATTGTGTCTAAGCATAGATTAGATGTGCGTTTCACTTCAGTTGAAGAAACCATTGCGCTATCAACTATGTATGCAGCAAACCACCTAGAAGGCGTTAAGGCGATTATCGCTCTGACTGAATCGGGTGCAACACCACAGTTGATGTCTCGTATCAGTTCTTCACTGCCAATCCTGGGTTTATCACGTCACGCAACAACCTTAGCCAAAATGGCCTTGTACCGCGGCGTGTTGCCAATTTACTTCGATTCAACTATCCACCCAGCCGATGAGCTAGCGCAAAAAGCGTTAGAAGCATTAACTGCGGCTGGTTATTTGAATAGCGGTGATATGGTATTAATGACCAAAGGCGATGCAATGGAAACGATTGGCGGCACTAACACCTGTAAAGTGTTGATCGTAGCTTAGGTTGCTTAAGTTTCTTCTAACAACTCAAGCGCGTTAGAAAAAAGCCAATAAAAAACCACCTCATGAAGGTGGTTTTTTTATATTGACTGTTTTTTGTAAGTGCAGATTTCTGTTGGTGAAGATTTGTTGGTCTCTCATTTCAGAGGGAAATCCAAACGGCCTAAGCGGCTTAGCTATCGAACTTAACACCGCTTAGACCAAACTGCACTAACATTAAAAGCTAACATTAAACGCTAACATCAAACACTAGCAATCACTATAACGCTTCGAAATCATTCACATTAATTGCCGCTAAGCGCAGCTTATCAGCATGCTGCAATTTCTGCTCTTCATCGGCAGTGATAACGCCTGTCTCGAGTGCTTTTGCAAACAAGACGAGATTAGGCACTTTGGCTGGCAGTTCACCGGCACGCTGCGCTTTCTTCAGCTTTTTATAAATATCTTTACAGGCATATTGCGCAACAAATGCTTGCTCAACTTCTGCAATACCGCCCTTATCCCCTTCAAATTCAGGACATAAGAAAGTAATACGTTCACGAGCAGGGCCAGGCTTCAACATGCCGCCGACTAAATCGGTCGCCATTTTGTCGCTCGGTGCAGTGAAGTGATTACCCAGCGGGAAGATTAAGCCGCGCAGTAACCATGCCACAGGACGGCTCGGGAAGTTACGGATCGTGTATTCCAGAGCTTTCGTCGCTAAGTGCAAACGATTGGCCATTACATAACGTACTGCGGGTAAATCGTCCTGTTGACGGCCATTGTCTTCAAATAGCTTCAAGGTTGCTGAGCCTAAATACAACTGGCTGAGCACATCGCCCATACGTGCCGACAGCATTTCTTTGCGTTTTAAATCGCCGCCCATGATCAGCATGGATAAATCTGTCATTAAGGCTAACGCAGACGAAATACGCGACATATCTTTATAGTACTGCTTAGTTTCACCGCTCACTGGCGCACTGCCAAAACGGCTACCACTTAACGCGCTAAACAAAGCACTGAAAGCATTACGCGTGGCATAACCCATGTGGCCCATTAATAGCGCATCAAAACGCTCTAAGGCTTCATGTTGGTTTTCCATCGCTGCGGCTTCCATTTCGGCAAGCACGTAAGGATGGCAGCGAGTCGCACCTTGACCAAAAATCATCAAGGAGCGGGTTAGAATGTTCGCGCCTTCCACAGTGATCGAAATTGGATTCGACATATAAGGGTGGCCTAAATAGTTTTTAGGTCCTAATTGAATGCCCTTACCCGATTGAATATCCATGGCATCGTTCATCACAGAACGGCCTAGCTCAGTCATGTGGTACTTAGCAATCGCAGTCACAACCGAAGGTTTAACTTTAAGATCGATACCCGTAGTCGTTAAACGACGTGCGGCTTCCAACTGATAAGTGTTGGCAATAATACGTGCCAGCGCTTCTTGCACCCCTTCAAACTGGCCAATCGCCATACCAAACTGATGACGCACATAACTGTAAGCCGTTGTCGTCTTTGTCGCCATGTGACCAGAAGCCGTTGCCAGTGCAGGCAATGAAATACCGCGGCCCGCCGACAAACACTCAACCAGCATACGCCAGCCTTTACCAGCAAACTCAGGGCCACCGATAATCCAATCCAGCGGGATAAACACTTCTTTACCTTGGGTGGTACCGTTCATAAACGCCATACCTAGCGGATTATGACGACGACCAATAACCACACCAGGATGATCCGTTGGGATCAACGCACAGGTAATGCCTAAGTTTTTCTTATCACCAAGCAAGCCTTCAGGATCGCGCATTTGGAACGCTAAACCCAAAACCGTCGCCACTGGCGCCAGCGTGATGTAACGTTTATCCCAAGTCAATTTTAGCCCGAGCATCTCTTCGCCATTGAAGGTATCACGGCACACAATACCCACATCGGGGATAGCGCCGGCATCACTGCCCGCTTCAGGACCGGTTAATGCAAAACAAGGGATTTCATCGCCTTTAGCTAAAGCGGGTAACCAGCGTTCTTTCTGCTCACTCGTACCATAGTGGGTCAGCAGCTCACCCGGGCCTAAAGAGTTTGGTACCATTACTGTAACAGCAGCGCTTACGCTGCGGCTGGCTAATTTGCTGACAATGGTAGAGTTAGCATAGGCAGAGAAAGCTTTACCACCGAATTTCTTCGGAATGATCAGGGCGAAGAAACCTTCTTTCTTGAAGTATTCCCACAACTCTGGTGGTAAATCTTTACGGTTATGCACTATGTCGAAATCATCGATCATCGTCAGTGCTGTCATCACTTGATTATCGATAAAGTCTTTTTCTTCAGCGCTCAGCGTCGGTTTACCGTAGCTGTGCAAGGTATTCCAGTTAGGATTTCCGCGGAATAACTCCCCTTCCCACCAGACATCACCGGCTTCCATCGCTTCGCGCTCGGTATCTGAAAGTGGCGGCAAGACCTTCTTGAAAAAACTAAAAACTGGGCGGGTAATAAACTGCATCCGGATATTTTTCACCGCAAACAACACGACAATGGCTATCAGGGCAAGAATTATAATCGTCAACATTATCAAGACCTTTTAATTAAGAAGAAACAGGGACTGATACGCCAGCCGCCATATATGGGATCACTTTACGGATCACGGCTTCGATGTCGTTATGCTCACCAAACTCAGCAGCAGCGATATCGTTTAGGGCATCGGCGGACGCCATAGTGAATACGATAGTGCCTAAGGTAAAGTGTAAACGCCAAAACATTTCAGCGGGTGGAATATGTGGCGCACTGGCCGACACGGCTTTAACAAAAGCATCGAGATGCTGGCCGTAATGGGTAGTGATAAACCAACGTAAATGCCCTTGGCTTTCGATATAGCCGCGGCCTAAAAGCTGCAGGAAGATCGTAGTGCCTTCGGTACGTAGCGCGTTTAAATCCAATAAAGGATCGACCAGCGAAGACAAAATTTCTTCGAGTGTTGCTTGTGCTGGCGCGGCATTTAAGCGATTAATTTGGTTTGAAGCCGCAGGCATAAACACGTCTAAATAACGCGCTAATACTGCACGGATCAGCTCTTTTTTAGAACCAAAGTGATAATTGACCGATGCTAAATTCACCTCAGCCTTACTGGTGATGAGTCGCAACGAGGTCTCAGAAAAGCCCCGTTCGGCGAACAGTTTTTCTGCGGCATCAAGTATTCTAGTTTTTGTATCGGATCGACTTGCCATTCCGTGACCTTGAATTAATTTAAAACACTCGTTTAAATTAAACATTGGCACCACGGATGTCAAACTAAAATTGGACAAACTCACCGCTTTCTAGCCTGCATACCCACTGCATGTCGAACATCTACGAATTAAGTGTGACTAACAAGCCCATTAACCCTTGTGCAATAAGCCTTAGCTTTAGGTAAACTGTGTAACACAAAAACAACAAGGACAAGTAGACATGGTTATTTCATTGAATCGTCGCAGTAAAATCGCACTTACAGTCGCCTTAGCGCTGGGATTAACGGCCTGTAATGATGCACAAAGCAAAACTGACAAGTCTGCTAGCACTGAAGCGGCTGTCATCAATACCGCCCCAGATAAAGCACAAGCCATTGCTTTTATTAACGATGCTGAAGCCAAAATGGCTGAATTATCAATTGAATCTAATCGCGCCGAGTGGATTTACAGCAACTTTATTACCGATGACACTGCTGCCCTCTCTGCCGCAGTCGGTGAAAAGGTCAGCGCTGCGTCAGTAAAATTTGCAACAGAGGCGGCTAAGTACGCCAATGTGCACCTCGATCCCGTTAATGCTCGCAAACTCAATATATTGCGCAGTGCATTAGTGTTACCCGCCCCGCTCGATCCTGCGAAAAATGCCGAGCTTGCACAAATAAGCTCGGAGTTAAATGGCTTATACGGCAAAGGAAAATACTGTTTTGCCGACGGTAAGTGTATGACCCAGCCTGAGCTATCGAGTTTAATGGCCGAATCACGTGATCCCGTTGCATTACTGGAAGCGTGGAAAGGCTGGCGTGAAATCGCCAAACCTATGCGCCCCTTGTTTCAACGTGAAGTGGAACTGGCCAATGAAGGCGCGAAGGATCTCGGTTATGCAAACCTGTCTGAGCTATGGCGCAGTCAATATGATATGAAACCCGATGATTTTTCACAGGAACTCGATCGTCTTTGGGGCCAAGTCAAACCCCTTTATGAATCATTGCACTGCTACGTACGCGGTGAACTCAATAAAGAATACGGCGATAGCGTCGCACCGACCACAGGACCTATCCCTGCACATTTACTCGGTAATATGTGGGCCCAGCAATGGGGTAATGTGTATGACTTAGTCGCCCCTGACAATGCCGACCCAGGTTATGATGTCACTGAGTTACTGGCAAAAAATGGCTATGACGAGCATAAAATGGTGAAACAAGCCGAAGGCTTTTTCACGTCGCTAGGATTTGCGCCATTGCCTGAGAGTTTTTGGGCTCGTTCACTGTTTGTTCAGCCAAAGGATCGTGATGTGGTTTGCCACGCCTCGGCATGGGATCTCGATAATCTCGACGATATTCGCATAAAAATGTGTATCCAAAAGACCGCCGAAGACTTTAGCGTGATCCATCACGAACTTGGACATAACTTCTATCAACGCGCTTATAAGCAGCAACCATTCCTGTTTAAAAACAGCGCCAACGATGGTTTCCATGAGGCGATTGGTGACACGATTGCGCTGTCGATCACCCCAAGCTACTTAAAGCAGATTGGCTTATTAGATGAAGTGCCTGATGCCTCTAAGGACATTGGCCTCTTACTGAAGCAAGCTTTAGATAAAATTGCCTTCTTGCCCTTTGGTCTGATGATAGATCAGTGGCGCTGGAAAGTGTTTAGCGGCGAAATCACACCTGCCCAATATAACCAAGCATGGTGGGATCTCAGGGAAAAATACCAAGGCGTAAAAGCACCGACGAAGCGCAGCGAAGCTGACTTTGATCCAGGCGCTAAATACCATGTGCCAGGCAATGTGCCATACACCCGTTACTTCCTCGCGCATATTCTGCAATTCCAGTTCCATCAAGCGCTGTGTGAAACTGCGGGCGATAAAGGTCCGGTTCATAGATGCAGTATTTATGGCAATCAAGCTGCGGGAGAGAAACTCAATAAGATGCTCGAGTTAGGTTTAAGTAAGCCATGGCCAGAAGCATTGAAAGAAGTCACTGGCAAAGAAACCATGGATGCCAAAGCTGTGCTCGATTACTTCGCGCCACTTAAAACATGGTTAGATGAGCAAAATACCGTCGCAAATCGCCAATGTGGTTGGTAATGACGCGTTAAGTCATCGCCAAATTGCATAAAGCAAAATGCCCAACGAGATTGGGCATTTTTATTCCATGTTATTTCTTCAATACTTTTTATCAAATACTGGGCCTGTTTTGGTCTAACGCCAGCCCATGCCTTTACGATTGGCTTCACGGTTTTCAAGCTTTAACTGTTCAGACTTAGTTAACATCACATACAGCGCCCCAGTGCCGCCCTGCTCAGTTTTCGCGGAATGATAGGCCAGCACCATATCCAACTGTGATAACCAACAACACACAGCGGATTTGAGTAATCCAGCAAAGGGTTGACTCTGATGACCTTTACCGTGGATCAACATCACACACCGCTCACCGTGCGCCTGCGCTGCCAGTAAATAGTTGAGTACGGCCTCGCGAGCTTGATTAAGCCGATAGGCATGCACATCGAGCTCCATCTTGATACTGTATTGCCCCATGCGTAACCGCTTGAAAACGCCGCCTTGTACCCCCTCACGCTTAAAGCTTACAATGTCATCTGGCGCTTGCTGTGGAAACGCTTTTAAATCCAGCGGCATACACGCTAAATAAGCTTCTCTTTGTAAGGCATCACGTCTGTGGATTTGTTCCGCCGTTAACGCTTTGGGCGCAAAAATCACCACAGGCACCTCGCCTTTCAGTGGCACAACTCCAGCCATTTCCTCAAAAAACAGTGCTGATTCATCATCCAGCATGGCAAGCTCCTTTACTTCACACTCTTGTACAGAAACACACTTTGTAATCATTCAAGGCTTTAGTTCAGCGGGCGGCTCCATTATAGTGACGCCATGATTGCCAGATTAGAATAAAGTAATGAAATTTTTGCCGCTAGTCCTGATGTGCCTATTGTCGCTGCCAAGCTTAGCCAATCCAGCTAAAACGCATACAAAATCCACCGATGATCAATTGATCAACGCTAATTATCCTTTATTTATTAGCGCTTTTAATCAATTGTCCCCTGAAGTGACTCGTGAGATTTATGCCGATGACGCTAGCTACTTGTCTGAGAGTCAAAGTAAAGAAATTTACTATGGCCGAGATAATATCGTCGCGATTTACCAAAAGTTTTTCGATAAAATCCGCGCTAAGAAAGCCACTATCGACGTCGATTTTCGCATCACCAAGCGTAAAATTATCGGCGATGGTGCTATAGATACTGGCTATTATTTGGTTCGATTTTACCCAGCAAAAGAAACGGGCGAACCTGTGAGTGAATTTGCGGGCAAATTTGCTATTGGTACAGAAAAAGTCTCATCCACCCAATGGAAAGTGAGCTTAGATACCAATAACCGCGCAGAACCTAGCTATTATCTGAATGCGAAACCGGTACCTAACTTATATTATGGTCGCCAATTTCCACCTTTACCTGTGGGTAAAAAATTACCCTAATGTTAATACCGATTACGTTTAAATGGACTATCTCACATTTAACTCATTTAGATAGAAATCGAATAAATTTAAACAAATACAATTAAATTAAAGATTTAGCTAACATGACTACAACTAAGCAAACCTGTCCCTGTGGCAGTGGGCTAAGCTATCAAGATTGCTGTGGTCCACTGCATACGCATGTAGACTCTGGGCAAGTGATTGCCCGTACACCTGAACAACTTATGCGCTCACGCTACTGCGCATTTGTATTGAAAAATTTTGATTACATTTTAAAAACACATCATCCAGACTATCTAAATGGCCTTACTCTCACGAGCCTCAATGCTGGTCCTCACCCACATTGGTTAGGATTAGATGTACAGAGCAGCACTGAAACACCAATCCACAATGCTCAAGCGGCGATAGCTGAACAACGACATGGCACTGTTACTTTTAAAGCTTGGTATAAGCTCGATGGTGAAATTGATGCTATCTATGAGCGATCAGAATTTATCTACCAAGCAAGTCGCTGGTATTACAGCCAAGGTCAGCAAATGACGGCTAAATTACCCGGTAGAAATGATCTCTGTATTTGCCATAGTGGCAAAAAATTCAAACAATGCTGCTTAAAATCTCGATAGGTATACAGTGCTGAACTGCACTGGAGAATGACGGTGAAGGTTTATAGTGCTGATTGAACAAGCACAGAGATGAATAATAAAGGCAACCTAGATTACAAACCTAGGTTGCCTTTTTTTTTATCGTGAGCAGCACATTTGAAATAATTGTGACTTAGTGGATTATGTGTAACTTTAGTGGGTTATGACTGAAGCGCTTTTAGCCGACAAGATAAATTGTGCAAACTCAGGCTCCCGTAATGCGGGGCTATAGAGATAGCCCTGCGCCTGATGGCAAAAGCTTTTCGCTAAAAAGGCTTCTTGTTCAAGGGTTTCAACCCCTTCTGCCGTCAAAGAAATATTCAAAGCACTCGCCATGGCGATAATGGCTGAGACTATTTCGCGGCTTTCGCGGCTCACAGTCAGATCTGAAATAAACGACCGATCAATTTTGAGTTTACTGATCGGGAACTGCTTCAAATACCGCATTGAGCTGTAACCCGTACCAAAATCGTCAATCGCAAGCCCCACGCCTAATTCAGCCAACTCTTGGCATAACAGCGTCGCATGGCGAATGTCGCCCATCAACTCAGTTTCAGTGATTTCTAAAATTAACGTTTTAGGTTTCAATCGATAACGAGTTAATAGCTGCCACACCTGCTCGAATAAATTGCCACTGAAAAACTGACGGGCCGACACATTCACGTGCATTGTCATGTCCGCGTTATGGTGTTGCCACAGGTTCAACTGGCGACATGCGGCCTCTAACACCCAGCTGCCGATGGAATTAATCATCCCCGATTGCTCGGCAATATCGATAAAAGATGCGGGAAATAACACGCCTCTTTTAGGGTGATGCCAACGGATTAAAGCTTCAGCGCCAATATAGGTATTCTGCTCCAAATCCCTCAGTGGCTGATAATACAGCTCAAACTGACGGCCACGAATGGCACTGTGTAAATCGCGCTCTATCTGTGCATCTTCTTTAAATGCGCTCAACAAAGTACTGTTAAACACTTGGATTGCAGTGCCTTTTTTCTTTTTAGCATACTGAACAGCAATATCGGCACAGGTTAACGGCGCAAACAAACTCGCCACCGAGGCGATATCAACCACAGCTAAGGCAGGCTTAGGCTCGACTTGCTCGCGACCGATTAAGATAGGCATAGCCAGATGCTGATACAGACGCGTACTAAAATAGTCGAGATCGTATACCGCGTTATCATCGGTCAACAATACGGCAAATTCATCGCTGCCGACACGGGCAATTTCGGTGGCTTTATTGATTTCGGAGAAATGTTTCAAACGGCGGGCGATTTCGATCAATAAGCTATCGCCATTCTCATGACCATAGGTATCGTTAAAACGCTTAAATCCTACTAAATCAACTAATAACAACAGTCCCTTATTGGTACGTTCAAGCACTCGATTAAAGTGGGTGCGGTTATGTAGCCCCGTTAATCCACAGCGCCAAGCGAGGCGTTCAAGCTCTGATTTGTAGTTGTGCTCATCGGTATTTTCTTCACACGAGACCAAGGCATAATGATTGCCGCGATCAGTAATAAATTGACTCAGCACGTATGTCAGCCAATAACGGCTGCCATCGACACGGCTAAACTGCACTTCGCCTTTGGCAATTTCGCCCCTAAAGATTTGCGCTAGGGTTTGCTCGGCTAATTGGGCATGCTGCTTAAAAAAAGCCAATTCACGAATATTCGCGCCGATTATCTGCTCACGGGGCATGCCAGTGATTTCACTGTGCGCCTGATTCACATACTCGACTTTTTCAGTATGCAAATTTATGAGCATACTGATCTGCCGCGATTGCTCCGTCGCGCAGCGAAATAGGCTCAGTCTTTCTTCTTTGTCGTAGCTGTGTTTCGTCGCTAAGGTCAGAGCTAATTGATCTGCCATCTGGCACGCGAGGTGGATTTCGCTGTCGTGCCAGTGAGGGGTGAATTGCGCCCGCTCGATGCAGAGCACACCTTCCAGACGACCATTGATGCGAATGGCGATGTCGAGACTCGAATTGATGTGCCGCGGGATAAAATAGCACTCTGCCAATTCACTTAAACGGGGATCGGTCAGCGTATTGCCAGCATCGATATGGCGCAGGGTTTTAAGCTCGTGCACATAACGGGGACAAGCTTGTAATAGTTTAGGCCTATGAATGTCTTGCAACATCATAGAACCGAATTGTGCAACGAGTGTTTGGGTTTGTTGATCAGCTGAAAACGTCCACACTGACACCAAAGAAACCGCTAAATTCTGGCACAACAACTCTGTGGCTAACTCTGCTGTCTTGGTGAAATCGCCCTGCTGTTTTGCAGTTGACTGAACCAAAGACTCCAATAAATGCTGATGCTGACGTCGCTTCACGCTGATTCCCTACAAAACTTCGTGTTGGGCTAAAGGTCTTTGCTACGCGCAAACGTACCTTGAAATGTGCAATTAAGCTGATTGAATTATTCTTATTTGGAGGCAGATTACACTATCTATTGTAAGTGCAGCAACATGTGGCACAATTTATTACAATTCAGTTAACAACTGCAGCATTTTTAGACAGTTAAAACGATTAAGTTCGAATTCTATCCGCTAAAAGTGCTGCACAAAAACTTATAAACCGTTTTCCAATTGGAAAATCATTTTCTCAGCGCTCACACCAAAGGTCAGCAGTAAATCGATACCCGCCGCCGTGGTCACAAACTCAGTTTGTACTTCAGCAAATCGAGCTTGGGCACGGCTCGCCATACTTTCTGCATCTGTTTGCGCGCTATCGCCAACAAAATTTAACGTCAATAAGGTATCGTGTTCATCAATGACGGCGCCGATATCGACAAAACTGCCACAATCGGTGCAAGTGTCATTCACTGCCGGATTCTGTGCTTCTATTATGCCTTTCATCTGTATTCCTTATTTATAAAGCGACTGATTAACGGCATCACTAAACTATGCTCGCTAATTTATTTGCGCGGTAAGTGGCTAACTCGATAGGTTAATCAGAATTATAGGTAATTAAGCCTCAAGATAACTGGCTTTAGCTCACGCTTATTTACTGAAATGGCGCAGATTGACTCGATTGGCATTGAAGACCACTTACGGGAAGACTGCCCTAGGCTGAAGCGAGCAGAGGCACGAGATTACGTTGGATTGCCAATTGATCGGCAAAATGCATGATTTCAACCTTAGGCGCGCTGAGTTGGCCCCTCTGCCTGAGCTGGGTGACATGATCACAGTTACTCAGGGCCTCGGCCATTGCAACGCTCTCACCGCCTCGGATCACTAACGCTTCCGGTCGCAGTGCCTGCTGTAATTGAAATGCCCGCGGACCTTGAGCCATAAAAATACTGCTGTTATCGACTACAGGTTCGGCACAAGATAAATCCGCCATTAAGCTTTGCTGCGGTGGTAATTCGAACTGACGCTGTAATTTTTGCGCCATATCAAGCTCGTTTTGCCATTGAAATTGCGCCATGTCCCGTGCGTCAACCGACAGTAACGACAGCAACAGGGCGAATTCGCCCCGTCTGTCGTTTTCTATCGCCGCGTTTAAGCGGGTGCCAATTTGGGCTTCGTTGACTAAAGGAACATCAATTTGCATAAAAAAACATCGTCAAAACAATTCGTTGTTAGTTAATCGACCATTTGATGCATAACTTTAGGAAAATTTTTAAATTGGGTATTTACATGCAAAAGGTTTCTGACTACTATGGCGGCCGCAATTGAGGAGGGGTTCCCGAGTGGCCAAAGGGATCAGACTGTAAATCTGACGGCTCAGCCTTCGAAGGTTCGAATCCTTCTCCCTCCACCATTTGCACTGTAAGTTTGTGAGTGTTGTTCGAAAATGATGTAGAGTTTTACAAAAGCGTTAAAGGTATTCGTGGAGGGGTTCCCGAGTGGCCAAAGGGATCAGACTGTAAATCTGACGGCTCAGCCTTCGAAGGTTCGAATCCTTCTCCCTCCACCATCTTTATCTCTAACGCAGATAATCATTTTCAAGTATCAAACATGGCCAATGTTTGGTTCAGCTTTGAAAGTAAAGAAAGTTTGTGGAGGGGTTCCCGAGTGGCCAAAGGGATCAGACTGTAAATCTGACGGCTCAGCCTTCGAAGGTTCGAATCCTTCTCCCTCCACCATTTCTTTCACTCTCGCATATTCTTCTTGTTCCACTTCCGCATAGTCTTTTCCAACTTAATCTGACTGTTCCAGCTTAATCTGATTAAATTCTTGGCATTTCTATGTTAAGTAAACCTCTTGGTTAACGACATTTTTTGATTTCAATTACGTCGTGCTCTACTTTAAGCTAATGCCCCCAAGCAGATCCAATAAAACCGCTTTACCCGTCCCTGTGATATGCTCTAAAAATGATCCCTTTCGAACTAACTATGATGATATCTAACACAATTCAACCGCCAGTGGACTCACACAGCGCTCACAGACTCTGCCCAACGTGGGAAGCCCATGCGATAGGCAAGATTGAAGCGGATTTTCAGCGCAGCGCCGATACCCATTTGATTAAACTTGAATTACCTATGCTCGATGGCATAGATATTTATCTTAAAGATGAAAGTACCCATCCAACAGGCAGTTTAAAACATCGCCTCGCCCGCTCACTTTTCCTCTATGCCCTATGTAACGGCTGGATCAAGCAAGGCACGCCGATTATCGAATCCTCATCGGGCAGCACAGCGATTTCTGAAGCCTATTTTGCCCGCTTACTCGGTTTACCTTTTATTGCCGTGATGCCTAAAAGTACGGCTAAAAAGAAGATTGAGCAGATCACTTTCTATGGCGGCCAATGTCATTTTGTCGATCATTCCAGTGAGATTTATGCCGAATCGGCACGCCTAGCCGCAGAGCTGGGCGGCCATTACATGGATCAATTCACCTACGCCGAGCGCGCAACAGACTGGCGCGGCAATAACAATATTGCCAATTCTATTTTCAATCAGATGGAACGCGAGCCACACACAATCCCGCGTTGGATAGTGATGAGTCCGGGTACAGGCGGCACATCGGCGACCATAGGCCGCTACATCCGCTATCAAAGGTTGGCGACCCAGCTTTGCGTAGTTGATCCGCAAAACTCGGTATTTTTTGATTTTTATCAGAGCGGCGATGCCAGCTTAATCTGTTGCAATGGCAGTAAAATTGAAGGCATAGGTCGACCAAGAGTCGAGCCATCGTTTATTCCTGGCGTTGTGGATTCTATGCTGCAAATCCCCGACGCGGCTTCCGTAGCGACGATTCATTGGTTAGAGCAACTGATTGGCCGTAAAACCGGCGCATCGACAGGCACTAACCTTTACGGCGCATTGCAACTTGCCGTACAAATGCAAGCGCGTGGAGAACAAGGCTCAATCGTGACCCTAATTTGCGACTCGGGTGAACGTTACCTCGATACCTATTACGATGCTGATTGGATTGCAGCTAACGTCGGTGATATTGCCCCCTATCAGCGCCAACTTGCGGCATTCAATCATTTTGGTCAGCTAAGCGAGCTTGATTAATCGACTCGATGAAATCCTTTGAGTTGACGGCTTTAAAGTCCACTGCTAAACGTCAGCCATAAAAAACGCCCCACAATTGTGAGGCGTTTTTTTATCGTTTATAGATTAACTGAAGGGCATTAATCAATATTCAAATACTTATGGGTTTGGATCGATAAACGCCAATTACGGGCAATACACACCTTCATCGCCAGTTCAGTCGCTCTGGGCTTTTGGCTAATCGGTTGCAGGCAAATCGTTTTCGCTGAAATATCGATGCCTTGCAGCAACTCATCCAATTCAGCAATATGATTTTCAGTGGCGATAGGATGCTTAATCTCATTGGCACGGTTCAGCACCTGCGCTAATACCTTATAGCCACCTTTCATGTTCACCTTGGGCGATACCGTCACCCAAGTGTCATCGGCACAGTTGATGTCGAAGGTGCCACTGGTTTCGATTTGGGTCGCAAAGCCTTGGCTGTGCAAGGTTTCAGTTAATTCGCGTAAATCGTACATACAAGGCTCGCCGCCAGTAATCACGATATGGCGCGCAGTAAAACCTTTAGCATCAAAAGCAGCAATAAGACTTTGCGCGCTATGGTTTGCCCAGCGACCAATGGTGCCATCGACGCTAATGACTTGTTCAGGCGAGACCTTATTGGCTTCCAGCACATCCCATGTCTGTTTCGTGTCGCACCAAGCGCATCCCACGGGACAACCTTGCAGGCGGACAAATATGGCGGGCACTCCGGTAAAGACACCTTCACCTTGAATGGTTTCAAATACTTCGTTGACTGGGTAGTTCATGCTGGCGTTCCACTTTTCTGGGGCGGCATTTATAGTGGATTTTAGCTTGAGCTGCAAGTTTTTGCGCCGACAACGCCGATTTGATGTCGTTCGTCAGAGTTTGCAACGCCTATGGCCTGAGTTACACTAACGGCCTATTTATGCGTGTTCTACGGTGAAGTGAAATCTTTTATGTCAACGAGCTTAGTGTCAAAACCCTTAGTGTCCAAAGCAGTGGTAGTATTCAGTGGCGGACAAGATTCGACAACCTGTCTTATCCAAGCCCTAACCCAGTACGATGAAGTACACGGGATCACCTTTGACTACGGTCAACGTCACCGCGAAGAAATTGAAGTCGCCAAATCCTTAGCTAAACGCTTGAAAATCACCAGCCATAAAGTCATGGATGTCACCTTACTCAATGAGTTAGCGATATCGGCGCTTACCCGTGATGCGATTCCCGTTTCACACGAGTTAATGGAAAATGGCCTGCCGAATACTTTTGTCCCAGGGCGTAATATTCTGTTTTTAACGCTTGCGGGGATTTATGCCTATCAATTAGGCGCGCAGGCGATTATCACCGGCGTATGTGAAACCGATTTTTCGGGTTACCCAGATTGCCGTAACGATTTTGTTAAAGCGATGGAGTCTGCCTTAGTTCAAGGTATGGATAAACAACTGAAGATCATCACGCCCTTAATGTGGCTCAATAAGGCACAAACCTGGGCGCTGGCGGATAAATATTCGCAACTCGAACTGGTTCGCCACCATACACTCACTTGCTATAACGGCGTGATTGGCGATGGTTGTGGCGATTGCCCAGCTTGTCATCTGCGTAAACGGGGGTTGGACGATTATCTACAGGATAAAACCGCAGTCATGGCTTCACTCGACGCTAACGAGCCTAAGGCATGACACGCAGTCCCTATTGGGTTGCGCTGATAGTGAGTTTGATATGCGCGGGTTTGTATGTCGCGGGCTTAGCCAGTCCCGCTGTCGACAACCTGCTCGCCTATCGCCGCAGTGCCATTGCTGATGGCGAATGGTGGCGCTTAATCAGCGGTAATTTATTACACACCAATCAGTGGCACCTGTTGATGAACCTTGCAGGTCTGTGGGTTGTGCTGTTTTTGCATCATTTCCACTACCATCTCAAAGGCTTAAGCGCGCTATTTCTTGTGTTATGTCTACTAGAAGGTATAGGTTTATATTTGGGCTATCCGCAATTACTCGGTTATGTCGGCTTAAGCGGTATGTTGCATGGCTTATTCGCCTACGGCGCGGTGCAGGATATCGTCCGCAAGCTGCGCTCGGGCTATCTGCTACTCGTTGGCGTGTTCATCAAGGTTGTCCACGAGCAGCTTTACGGCGCCAGCAATGATATCACCGCCATGATAGGTGCGCGCGTGGCAACCGAAGCGCATTTGGTCGGTTTAATCTGTGGGCTGATTTGCGCTTTAGTGGTGTTCATCACGTTGAAGTTTCGCCCCGTAAAAGTCGCCGCTTAATTCACCAGCACAGATTAAAAAGCCGTCACAGCATAATTGCTGGACGGCTTTTTTTGATCTTGAGTGCCGAGGTCAATCTAGGCCTTGATCAACAGATCCCGCAGATGTTTAACTTCATCACGCATCGCCGCCGCTTGTTCAAACTCTAAGTTGCGCGCATGTTCGTGCATCTTCTTCTCAAGCTTATCGATTTGATGGCTCAACTCAGTTGCATCAACTTTGTGGTAATCGGACTTAGACTCTGCCACTTTGCCATACACAGCTTTAGTGTCACGACCATCATCCACATCCATCACATCTGTAATACGTTTAACCACCCCCTTCGGAATGATCCCATGTTTTAGATTATGAGCCCGCTGTTTTTCGCGGCGCCGCTCAGTTTCACCCATGGCTTTGGCCATCGAATTAGTAATACGGTCAGCATAGAGGATCACTTTACCATTGACGTTTCGCGCGGCTCTGCCGATAGTTTGAATAAGCGAGCGTTCTGAGCGCAGGAAGCCCTCTTTATCCGCATCTAAAATACACACCAATGACACTTCTGGCATGTCCAAGCCTTCGCGCAATAAGTTGATCCCAACCAATACATCAAACTTACCTAAACGCAGATCGCGGATGATCTCCACCCGTTCGACTGTGTCTATGTCCGAGTGCAAATAACGCACTTTTACGCCATGTTCGTCGAGGTATTCAGTCAAATCCTCCGACATACGCTTGGTCAGTGTTGTGACTAATACCCGCTCATTCACCGCCACCCTTTTGGCGATTTCGGACAATAAATCATCCACTTGAATACCGACTGGGCGCACTTCTAATTCAGGATCAAGTAACCCTGTCGGCCGCACGACCTGCTCTGCAATCTCGCCTTCGCTCTTTTCTAACTCGTAGGCACTTGGCGTCGCCGACACATAAATGGTCTGCGGCATCAATTGTTCAAACTCTTCAAACTTGAGCGGGCGGTTATCTAATGCCGACGGTAAGCGGAAACCGTATTCCACGAGCGTGGTTTTACGGGAACGATCACCTTTGTACATAGCGCCGATTTGCGGCACAGTCACATGGGATTCGTCGATAATTAATAAGCCGTCAGCGGGCAAATAATCGAGTAAGGTTGGCGGCCCTTCCCCAGGAGCACGGCCAGACAAATAGCGCGAGTAGTTTTCGATACCGGAGCAGTAACCTAACTCCACCATCATTTCCACATCGTATTGCACTCGCTCATGAATACGCTGCGCTTCGATTAACTTATTGTTATCGAGTAAATATTGTTTTCGCTCACGCAGTTCTTCTTTAATGAACTCAGTGGCGGCGATAATTTTTTCCCGCGGCGTCACATAGTGAGTCTTAGGGTAAACCGTCGTACGTGCTATCCGTTTAATAATATGGCCCGTTAACGGGTCAAACTCACTTAAACGCTCAATCTCATCGTCAAACAATTCAACACGAATGGCATTACGCTCAGAATCGGCGGGGAAAACATCAATCACTTCTCCACGCACGCGATAGGTGCCGCGCTGCAGTTCAATATCATTACGCGTATATTGCAACTCACTGAGACGGATTAAGATATCACGCTGCCCCATCACATCGCCTTGGCGCAGATGCAGCAACATTTTTAAATAGGAATCGGGATCACCCAAACCATAAATGGCCGACACAGAGGCGATGAGCACCACATCTTTGCGCTCTAACAGCGCCTTGGTCGCCGACAGGCGCATTTGCTCAATGTGGGCATTTACTGACGCATCTTTCTCAATAAAGGTGTTAGATGCAGGCACATAGGCTTCTGGCTGATAGTAATCGTAGTAAGAGACAAAATACTCGACCGCATTATGGGGAAAGAACTCTTTCATCTCGCCATAAAGTTGCGCCGCCAAGGTTTTATTCGGCGCCATGATAATTGTCGGGCGACCTAACTTTTGGATCACATTGGCAATCGTAAAGGTTTTACCTGAGCCCGTCACCCCAAGTAAGGTTTGGCAAGCTAAACCCGCTTCGAGTCCATCGACTAATTTGTCTATCGCTGTAGGTTGGTCGCCTGCGGGGGCGAATTGCGATTCAAGCTGAAAAACAGATTCTGACACGCGCACATATCCTTTTAATGAGTCGCCCCATTCTAATCAAGTCACCGACTAAGCTCCACAGTTATCCTTACTGTCGCCGTTCATTACGCAGCAACACCGCCAGATGACAATTTAGTGGAAGAAACATGAAACTTTTACACCAAGTCATTTTCAACGATTTTTGCTTACAAAACACCCGCAAACTAAGCAAAAATGCCAATTTAATACACAAGAAATCAATTTCGTTCGATTACAAAATTGCAACCTGATTTACCCCCTCAACAAAAACCACTTGCTTTTAGTATGCACTTGATAATGCTTACATTTATTTTTGAACCCCAAAATAGTGCATTTTAAGTCCGCCGCCCATACGCCAAGGCTTTGACGGCCGTTTATTAGGACAACTCACAGGGTTATCCACAGATTTTGTTGATAAGTCGAAATAACCTAGAAACCACGCGGGATTGGAGGCTGTCATGCCACTGAATAACAGCCAGTCAACATTTGGTAATTTAATTACATTTGATAAATGTTGCTACTTGTTGTAGCGCGCCACGAGATTTGATAAACGAATTCACCTAAATTGAAAATTAGTGATTAATCAATTACTCGTTGGTTCACTTAGTCTGATAAATATGGGTTCACTCAATTTGATAAACTTCTCAATAAGCCCCCTAAATCGAGGGCTATTGAGTCTTTTCTACTTAGTTAATACGTTGGTCTACCAGTTCCAAATGAGCAGTTCTTGCTGCTCTCCAGAGCGTTTTGAGCCTCCTACCGTGTAACGTATTCCAAGCGTCTTCATTTGTAGTCCAGCAAATGCCTCGCGCATTTCGGGGATGTCATTCACGCTGATCACCATCTTGCCTTTGATTGTCTTCGCAAGCTCGGCCATCAAGGCATATTGCTCTAGTCCAAAATCTACACCATAACCTGCGGTACTCCAGTAAGGCGGGTCTAAATAGAACAAGGTTTCTGGCTTATCGTATCGTCTTACGCACTCAGCCCAGTCCAACCGCTCGATATAGGTTCTTGCCAAGCGTAGGTGAGCAACGCTGAGATCTTCCTCAATCCTTAACAAGTTCAAACCAGCGGGGCGAGACGCTGAACACCCAAAATTCTGACCTGATACTTTCCCGCCAAACGCCAGCTTTTGAAGATAGTAGAAGCGACTCGCTCGCTGAATATCGGTTAGTGTTTCAGGGTTAGTATTCTTCTGCCATAAAAACTCTTCACGGCTAATTAAAGCCCATTTAAAGTGCCTTATAAACTCCTCTAAATGATGTTTAATGACTCGATAAAGATTCACCAAGTCGCCATTCAAATCATTAACGACTTCCACCCGCGCTTCGTCTTTGCTGAAGAACATTGCAGCACCGCCGCAGAAGGGTTCTACATAGGTATGGTGTTCAGGGAATATCGGTAAAATCTGCTTAACTAATCTACGCTTACCGCCCATCCAAGGGATAATCGGTTTTGGCATGTGAGCCTCCTTTTTTAGGATTTTTTATGCTAGGCTCGGTTCGCCGTGTCGACGCGGTGAGGGAGCCTTGGTTGGCTCACAGGGTGCAATCCTGTGTGTTGACGGTCTAGCAGTGTTGGTAGCATTGCTAGACCGCTCTCTTTTATCAAATCTCTAATTCAACATACGTCAGGTCGGCGGCTTGGCCTTGGATCTGACCATCAACGATATACACTTTCCCACTGGTGACTGAGTCACCCAAAACGGTCTGATAACTGCCATCGGCGTGCTGTACTGTCGTGGTGCCATTCGTCACGTTAATCACAGTGGCAACACTTCGCTGGGGCCTAGGGTTTAAGTTCGCTAAGCGTTGATAGATGTTGCTCATGCTGCCACCTCATTTCGCAACAGCGTCACGGTCTGATTCACAGTAACCATCCCCGTTGACTCATTAACGCTGCCGCTTATGCTGAAGCTTTCACACACTGACTTAAACACCTCGGCACCTTTGCGAACTCCAATTAACATGCCTGGGCGCATGGGCGGTAAATCCGCCATTACCTTAGCGCGAATGCTGTTTTGCACCTTATTACCTGCGTTGGCTAATTCGGCCGTTGCGCGCATTCTTGCGGCTTGATTATCAGTGATTAACTTATCCACTATATCAGCAGTAAAGTTGTCACCAGCGGTCCCGAAACGTTTCACTTTCGCCGCCACGCCTTGTTGCTCACCACGCACAAACACCGCATTAGCATCGGGACGAATATCGAGACGCTCGTTAAATTCGAGGATCACTCCATCGTGCAAAATCACATCGGGAATAGCGCTTGAGGTATTCCAAGGCACGACTGGCCACTGAGGGATCACCGTTATAGTCTGAGTTTCATCATTCACATCGAGCATGGCCCCAATGCTATTTGCCATCATGTTAATGGCTTCAGCGGGAGTTTTAGCGGCATAACTAAAGGCGTTTGCAGGTACAGGGTAATCACTAATTTTACTGGCGACAGTCCACCCAGTATTGGCCACAATATCGGCCATTAAGCCAATAAAGCTGCGGGCTACCACGTTCACATAGTTGATGGCCTTTCTGTTCGGGCTGGCGAGTGTGGCTAAGCGACCTCGACCTGTCGCGCTATAACTGGTTTTGCCGAAGGCTTTAGATTCGCTGGGAGACTCACAAAGCAGGTAAAAGTCATAGCCGTTAATGCTTATTTTCAGCAATTCATTAGCGGCACGCTCGGCATCAATACGGGATGAAAACGCTAAGCTTCCGCTACTAGCCCATTGCGAACGGGACTGAGAAATGGATACTGATTTGAGCACCACAGCAACGCCGTCACTCACACGAACACAACTGATTTGAGGCTGCATGAGGTAACTCCTTCTGATTTGCGGTTCGATAGGGATCTTAAAATCAATTGTGGGTAAAGATGGATTTGTGCCTATCAAGCCGCCGCCATCGTCCCAGTAGCAAACGTTCGGTGAGGCCGTAAATCTAAGCTGTATTGGGCTGGTTGAGTTAATCCAAGGCTTACTGAAACGCAGCGTGACCTTACCCACTGGCGGTACGTATTTACTGGAACATACCCAACGCGCTGCATGGGGAGCCCATGCCACAATCTTGTTATCACCTTGGCTTTGAATATTGGTATAGCTAAGCGCTATCTCAGTAGCTAATTGCTCACCGATATGCAGTTTAACGGTAATTTGCTGGCTCTTGGCGGCTGCTTGTAACCACTGCATCTCAAGCATTGTCTGCTGCAGGTTTGGCACTATCCAATTGCTCGTAGCTTGATGGCTATGGGACTGAGGTACCAACCAATTCATATTGAGTAGAAAAGGTACCAACGCATTCCATTGCCACCCGAAGGCAAAAACTTCCCTAGCTAATGGCGGCGTATTCCATAACATTGTGATTTGCTGCTTTAAGCTAATGCCATCCCATACAAAAACGGCATTAGCGGCATGTGATTGACTGCGATTACTAATAGTGATTTGCTGCTCAATACTTTGACCTTGATGAAAAACTATTCCGCAAGCCACACCGATACTGCCAGCCTTAATTGGTATTTCTGGTATTTCAGGATCGGTTTCATCACCAAAGCGTAAGGTAATAGGTGACTTACGGTTGTTCCAATTTTCATCAAACCTTAGAACTATGCCAGCTAAGTCATCAACAAATTGCAACTTAATTGGTGAAACTCTGGCACGCCAAAGCTTGTCAAATTTCATACTATTGACTCATGTTGACAGTATTAGCATCAATCAACTCTGCCATTACACCATCTACAAACTTACAGTCATATACCTGAGAATCATCAAGTATACCGACTAACAGCTTATTAGAATTGGTGTATAAAAAAGGCACTAACAATTTGGCAATACCTGACGATGGACGCAGGGTATTAGTGATAATTTCACCTGTGGTTCGGTTTATAACCATGAGGCGTTCAGCATTAACATCCATGTTAACCTCAACAAGTCCCAATGGTCTGACGCCTATTGGTGGTGGTTTAATGAATAATATTTTAAACATTAGTACCATTCCTCAATATTGAGCCACATATAATTATTGTACCCACGTAACAGTTGATATTTAACACCATTAAATACCCTTTCTGTGGGCCAAGTTGCATTACCATACCCACAGAATGGCATTGCGTATAGGCCGGGAACTGTACCCCTATATGCTGGATTTTTACTGCTATATAGGGCAAGTAGACCATCCACATCAACAGCGGTACTGGGTGATGACATGACAATCATCGCTGGAAGTAATACAGGATTTATACCTTGAGATTCCAGTGTGTAATTCGAATTAGGGATTTGAATTGATAGGGCTTGAACATTAATAGTATGAGGAATTGCAAGGGAATTACCATCAACACCATACATTCTACCTGTGCCGGTATTTGAGCTAATTGCGACTGAATGCGAATAGTTAACTGCGGACATATCAGCTGTAAAATTAGGTGCACAAATGGTAAATCTAGTCACATCATTTGGATAATTACTATCAATATCACCAACGAAATAAACCACTTCGTATTGCGATGAGTTTAAGTAATTTGTATTAGTACTTTCAAATCTAGGTAAAATATAAACTCCCGCTGATGTACCAATTACAACCCACTGGCTATGAGCCGATGAGTTGTAATGCACAAACCTGTAGCTAGGGTGTGTGAAGTTATCCAGTGCCGACATTGCAGAGGCTGCACGAACATACAGCATCGTATTGGCGGTGTTCCCCCCTGTTGTAGACCAGAACTGCACAAAACCACCACTACCCTCTGTGGTAGAATTGCGAAATGCAATCTTGCTCGTTCCTGCATCTTCAAATGCAACAGACCAGCCTAAACCAGCCTTTGCACCGTAACCTGTAACTAAACAGGCTTTTAATACTGCGATGATTTCACTCGGGGTTGGGTTTGCACCTAACTGCGGTGCACCCGCATCATCCCACCTGTAAACTGTAACTGGTAATCCCATTGTAATTGCTCCTATGACTCGTTGCCGAAAAATGACAATACGGCTTTATCTGTAGTGATTTGACTGTGACCAACCTGCACATTGCGCAGCAACATAATTGGGTTTGAAGCCGCGAACGTGGCGAAACGAATCGCTTCGCCTTGCTGCCAACCGCCACCCCATGCACCTGAGCGAATGATGAAATACGGGGAATTAGTCAGTGGGTTAATGGGCGCAAAATCATTGAGTGTGTCACCTGTGGCGATTTGGCCAAGACGGCGGCCAACACAACGAAATGCGCTGGCTGAGGTCATAATCAATACCCAATCTTCATTCACTGCAGTGGTGTTTTTGACTTCAAACGGATAGTCAACCGCATTCACGTTGCCCGTAGCTGGGTCGCCATCGAGGTCCCAATTGTTGGCCCATGCTGTCATATCCCGCACGCTGCCAACACGCGCCTGCAGGTCGCCAAGAATTTGCACACTGGCTAATGTGGTACCTACCGGATATTCACGGGCTAAGGGCTTGGCCAGCACAACGCTATTGCCTGAAAACGATGAAACTAGACCGAGTTCCATAATGGTATCGCTTAGCACAAACGGCGCAGTAAACCCCGTAAAATCACTGTTAATCGTGACCGTTCCGGCCACCTTGTTTACGGTGAAATGGTCATTATTAGTGGTCCATAGGCTGGCACCATTGGCATCGGTGATATTCACAAACTGGGCATTTTCACGAATCGTAAACACAGTGCCGACAGAGCCTGTGACTTGCTGCACTTGAGTATGAGACAGCGCGACAGTGCCCCAGCGTCTGAACATATCGACAATGCCGTCATTGGGGATACGCAGTGGGTTTAGCCCATAAATTTCGGCGGGTGGTAGCTGGCGCAATTGGTCGGTAATGTCATAGCGCAGCGTGGTCAAATCCACCGGATTGGTAAATAACAGTTCAACCAAACCATCTACGATAGTGCCGCTAATGCCACTGCCCGTTATCACGCCTTGGTTGTCAGATGAGGCGCTGATAATGGCATGATCGGATATCCGTTCAACCTGCACGTAAAAGCTCTCTAACAATGGGTTAGCCACACTCAAGGCAAATTTAGCCGTAGTATCGCCTGCAGCCGCTGCAGCGGTTGATTCAACTAAACCTGAATAGGTCAGTGTAAAATCACCACGGCTTACCGTTTGCTTAGTTACCACCCCAGTAAAATAATCAATGGTCGCCAGCAACTCAGTGGTGTCATACAACTTACCGATACCGCTATTCACATTTTCAAATACATCCTGAGGAACATAGTTACTATCGGCAAACACAGCGCGAGCTTTGATACTGCCAACCGTTAGCTGCTTATTCGCTGGGAATGCACTAGCGCTTGAGTAAATGCTGTATTTGTAAGCAGAAACATAATAGAGCGAGACAGTGGGATTATAGGCAAAGCGCACATCAGGCCGTAGCGTAACGGTCACGTTCCCTGTCCCGACAGTAATCGACTGAACTAAAGCACTACTCCCTCCGAAAACGCCATAAGGATCTGTTGATACTGCAGTGACAACATCAGTGTCTATCAGTAAATCCGCTGTGGTGAAGGTATAGCTGTACGTCCCTTGGGCACTTGGCTGACTAATTACTTTGCGGATCACTTGGCTAACAGTGGCATCGCCGTTATCACTGCCACCCGTGATGGTATTGCCGGGCTTTGGCGCTAAAGTGGTGATCGCAGGCAGTAACGATAATTGAGTCGCGCCCACAGCTAAACTTACCCCGCTGGCGGCGGCAGTCAGCTTAGTTACCCCGTGGAATTTCAATGGTGATGCAGTGTTAGATAATCGCAAGCGAGTGCACTTACTCTGGCCATTGATTTGCAAACCTGGTTCTGGTGTCGCAAACGGTATCGGCGGCTCGAATACAACTGTGCCCACTGCGCCAGGCACTATGCTAGTACGAGTGACTTTGCAAAAATGGGTTTTGCGTGGCCATGCCACGTTTTCAATGCCAGGATATTCCACGGTAATACAGATAACTTGACCAACCTGCAAATAAGTGGTTTTCCAATAGTCTCGGTCATTAAAGCGATAAGACGACTGCAGGTAATCTGAGGAAAAGGAGTTTTGATTTACAAGGAATCCTGGACCACCTTCACGGATCAATTCCCCTGCAGTGACTGACGACTCAATGATCTCTTTCATATCTGTCATGCGAGACTCATCATCCAGCGCGGCAGACTCGATCATGAATACGTTAACTAATGGGTCTATCGGTGGCTCACTGATAAACACATGTGCATCAATCAAAGTGCTGGTGTCTGGCGTATCGAGCGCAGGGAACGCTTTTACAATATCGATACTTGATTGGGCATGGTCGATATCGGATATCGCTGAAAATAGCTCGTTAAGCAAGCCTGACTGCACTGCGTTCTTAGTCCGTTGGCCGCCAGCCTCATTACTTGAACCCAGTAACTCTGGCTTAAATACTTTTAAATCTAAACGGGAAATAGTCATATTAAACGGCCTTTAAACGGTGATTAACTTCAAGGTGATAGCCTCGATTTCGTCGGGGTCGGTATCGCTGTAATTGATCGCTGGCGTGCCGCTAATGGGCTGTTCTCTGTAGTCCCACATCACAGTTAATGCAGTGCCATTGATATCCAGGCTAAAGCTGTTCGCGCCCTTTGAGTTGGCGTGGGCCTCAAGGGCGTTAAACACCGCTAATGTTTCTGCATCGCTGAATAACACCACAGGGCGCCCCGCTTGTTTGGCGGCCACTTCAACATGCTGTGAGCCATCGAGAGCAAACTCAGTGCTACTCACAAAGGGCGTATAACCAAAGCGGTTAAGCCAAATAAAATGCGGTAATTGAAGCGTGTCTAAGGTGATCATGAGGTGGCCTTAATCTGTTCTAGTTCGCGCAAAAACAGCTGCTTAAACTCATCAAGCAAATCGGCTTTCACCACATTACCCGACGGCATTGCCAGCTCTAGCCGATAAATTTGTATGCTGCCGCCTGTGTTCTGATTGCTCACCGATGGCGAAGTGGTTTGGCTTGAGGGACTGCGAGTGGAATTCGTCGCGGTGCTTGCACTGCTTGATGCACGCTCGATCGCCTGTGCGTTACGTTCTGCCGATTCAGCTTCGATTTGTTTTAGCTTAGTACTGTAGATTTGCTGACTCAGTTGCAGAGCTTCTTGGGCACTGGCGACGGACTCTTTATCCTGGGCTGTGCGGGCAGCATCGAGCTGCGCCTTAAGCTCAGCCTGTTGCTGTTCATAGCGGCGTTTCTCGATAGCGGCTTGGTTATTGTTGAGCTGATCCATCTCATCTTTGAGACTGCCCAAGGTCGCGTTGATATCGTCACGCAGGCCAAGAATACGATCGCGTGTAGCATCAATGGCCGCTTGCAGTGGCTTAAGATCTTCGTCGCCTAACTCGCGTATATTCCACTTTGCCTCGCGGCTAATTTGATTGACACGAGCTAGGCTAATGCTTGAGCTTTCGAGTTCTTCAGTCCATTTACGGGTCAGTAAGGTTTCATTAATGATCTGCTTTTCGCGGATAAAAGCTTGGTTACTGAGCTGCGCCAGCACACCCCAAAAGCCAGTATTCACCCGCATATTGTTCATGATGCTTTTAGTCAGCTCATTAACTCGGGCGTTAAGTTTTTCGGTGCTATCTTCGTTAAAATTGAACTGTTTGTTTAAGTGAGCATAGGCACCCGCAAATAGGTTTACATACTCAGTGGCGCGGCCAGTGGTTTCCTCTAATTGTTCGAGTTCTTGGCGTTGCTCAATTAAGGTTTTAGTGGTCTTTTTTACCTGTTCATCAGTCTCTTGCTCACCATCTTCCAAACCGCCCATTAAGCGTTGCAATATTCTTAGCACTTCAACTAAGCGTTCTTTTTGTCGCAGGTATTCTTCCGCCGTGATGCCGCCGTCTTTATAGGCTTGTTCGAGCCTTAACATCTCGTCAGATACAGCGGCATACTTACTTTTTATCTGTTCATAATTAGCCGCTTCGAGTGCCTGAACCTCACTGAGCTGCTTAGTTTGGTCACTTAACTTGCCCTGTAAACTAATCAGATCTTGTTGGGCTTTTGCTTTGGCTTTACTCGATACCGTCGAGCTGTTCATCACATCACGGCATTGCTTCAAACGGGCTTCAGTTTCTGCCACTGCGCGGCTTAGCTTGGCTTGCTCGGGTGAAAGTTCCTTCACGCTGTCTGTATAGCCGTATTGCTTCGCAGTCAGCTCGCTCAGTTCCTTGGTTAGTCCAAGGGTGGCGGCTTGCGCTTTCAAGGTTTCTGGTACCGCAGCACCCGTCGCTTCGGCGGCTGTTAATGCCGCTTTCGCCCAGGCTAAAAACGCATCCTTTTGTTGCTCAATCGGTTCACGGTTGTTCTTAATCAGATTAAAGGCCGCTTCGGCTTTCGTATTCACCTGCTCTAAGGCATGGCTACTGGTCAGCCCTAAGTCCTTATAGGCTTGCTCCAATGCCTCGGTGCCCTTAGCCGTGGCATCTAGATAGGTTTGCTGCTCTTCAAACTTGGCGCGCAGTATTGTGAGTAACTTAACGTGGCCTTCGTATTGCTCCCCCGCCGCCTTTAACGGCACTAAGGCGGCGTCAATTTGGCGAATGAAACCGCCCATACCACCTTTAACGCCATCGAGCGTTTTAGTTTGTTCGCTTAAGGTAAAGGTCAGACGCAGCGCTTCTTCAACTGTTAATTTAATCGGCTCAACGACGTCAACGGCAGCCTGTTTGACTTCTTCCATGGCTTTAGCGGCGTTCTTCCACTTACCCGTGGCGTCGTTATAAATCAGTTTGCCTTCGTCTACCGCCTTGTTGAACTCGGCCATAGTGGTAAAGGCAACGCCCGTTTGCTCACTGAGATCCTTAAGTGAGTACTCCAACTGTTTGGCGCTAGACGCGGCAGCGCGTTTAGACTTTGCCAGTGCATCTTCAGCAATCAATAACTCTTGGTATACCCGAGCAACCTCGATCAACTCGCTAATCAGGGCTAAGTACAAACCCGCTTTAGCCGCTGCTGCCAAGGCGGTTTTAAGTTTGCCAGCAGCTAAGGCCGCGCCATCACTCGCCGCAGTGGTACCCATGATCGCGCCAGTGTAAAGACGCATCACGCCGATGGCGGCATTGGCTCCAGTAATCACATCACTAAAATAGCTACCGACTTTTAACGCGAGAAATGCCTTAGCCACAAAACCAATTTCATCACGGAAGTGGTACAGCATAGCCGCGCCATCTTGCACCGCTGAGCCTATGCTCACGATCGTGTCGCTGACTTGCTGCGCCCATTCCTTTAAACGGCCATCGGCGGCCATGGCGGCAAACTCAAGATTCAAATCACTGATCTGGCCCTTAAGCCAATCAAGTGCACCGGACTGAGCCACGAGATCATAGAAGGATGAAAGGTTATCTTTGAGGTTTGATACTTGGCCACTGAGCAAAGCCATCTGCGCCGCTGCGCTGCCATTAGCTGCTCGGCCCATTTCATCAATCAAGCCTTGGATCACATCGCGGCCAAGCTTGCCTTGCTCACTGAGTTTTTGCAGTTCGATGGTGTTCTTGCCCGTGACCTTAGCCAGCATGTCCCATACGGGCACGCCGCGCTCAATCAACTGCAGGATCTCCTCACCCTGTAGCTTTTGTTTTGCCCAGGCTTGGCCGAGTGCCAAGGTGATCCCCTCGACCTCTTGAAAACTGCCACCCAGTTTAAAGGCTTGATCCACAATCGCCTTCATGGTGCCGTTCATAGGATCGAGGCCAAAGGCTTTGGCCTTCACAAACGCTTGATTGACTTCGTTCAGTTGTAGCGGCACATCGATGGCGAATTGCTTTACCCAAGCGGTGGCTTGTTTGCCAGATTCAAAACCGCCCATCACGGCATTCATTTGCACGCCAAGACGTTCGAATTGATCGCCCGTGGCAAAGACATCCTTCACCGCTTGGGCCACGCGGTCAAAGCCCAAATAAGCACCCGCTAAGGCGGTCACTTGGCCGATCACGCCACGCAGGGAACTGGCATGATCACGGGCGCTGGCATTGCCCTTAGCTAACTGATTAGCAAACTTATCGACATTGCGGCCAGTGCCGTCAAATTCGGCGCTTAACTTGCGCTGCGCTGTGGTCAGGTTGTTGTAGTCAATGCCCGATTTCGACAGAGCATTTTGCAGCTTAGTGTGGCTGGATGATTGCTGCGCTAACTCGCGCTGCATTTGCTCCAGCTCTTTTTCGGCCACATCAATAGAGCGTGCCAACTGCACAAAAGGCGCATCCGTTTGGCTGGCACGTTGCTTTAAGTCCTGCAGTGCTAGGGCAGCAGCAGTGACAGCAAGCTCTTGTTGTTCAAGCTCATTGCGTGACCGCTTAAAGGTGTTGATCAGGTCTTGCTGGTTAGCCAGTTCATCGAGCTTATTGGCTAAGGTATTGGCTTTTTGGCTGGTCGATTGGCTGCTATCGCCTACGTCATCAAGCCCAGTTGCTAAAGGCTTGAGGTCATTAGTGAGCTGCTCTGTTTGGTTGCTGGTATTACGGCCGCTTTGGGCCACTTGCTCTAACTGCTCGCTTAACGGATCAAGGCTGTTTTTAAGTTCATCAACTTGATTCGCACCCGCTTGGCTGGCATCACTCACGCCATCGAGTTCATCAGCGAGCGCCTGCGTCTTAGGATTCGCCGCATCCGACTCGGTGCCGATGCGCTTAAGCTCATCGACTAAAGCCGCAATGTGTTGCTTGCCCGTGGCTTCTGCCACGATCCGCAAGGCGAGTTCTAAGGTTTTATCAGCCATGGCTATCTCGTTAATGCTCTCGTTAGTATCTAAATAATCGGTGTTTAAACGGCGGTTAAATGGGGATTAAAGGGCATGGCAATTGAGTACGGCCATGCCCTTGGGTTAAGCAAAACCGCTTACGCATCCAGCTCTAGGTACTCGAACGGATGATCCTTACCCGCGACTAACTGGGCTTTACCCGCAAGGGTGGCGCTCACAAACTCGCTGGCGGCAAAATCGAGCGCCGCTGTTGGCGATAAGCTGGCGTCGAAAATTTCGAGCTTAATCGGCTTGCCTGTTTCGAGGTTTTTACCTTCACCGAAGAGCCGCGCGCGGGTTTGGGCACTAATGCCACCACGAACTAGCGTGCCGGAAATGGCGTTATGTTGGCCTGTCACCGTCACCGCGCCGCCCGCTTCAATTGCGCCGCCTTTTACGGCACGCACTAGCCCTAGGGCATAGTTCACCTCATAGTCAGTGCCCAGCACTAAGGTGGTAGCGTCTTTCTTCACCACAAAACCGAGGGCGGCAAAGTTACTTTCAGGTAGCTGTATCCAACGTTGATTGGTTGGTAAGGTCACGGCTTCATCAGTTAGGGTGCCGCTGCCTGTATTCAGCACTTGGGTATCACCCAGCAGTGCCATGGCAATCAATTCGGCGGGTTGATCGTCGAATGACCATTCCACCTCAACAGGCTTGGCAATTTTCACCACGCTTAAGGCTTGGCCGTAGCTGTCTTTCTTTTTACTGCCACGTACCTTTTCATCGGCATCGGTTTTAATGGCGAGCTTAGTGGTGTTGATGGGACCAATGATCCCCGTTGATTGCCCTTGGGCATTTAAGCGGTCAACAAAGAAGTTGCCTGCGACTAATAATCCACTCATGGTGAGTTCCTCTTAGGTTGTTAAGGTTTGAATCTCAAAATCACACTTAAAGCCACGGGGTAATAACCGTGGCTTTTAGTGAAACGGGGTTTAACGGGACTGTTAACGCGCACAAAGGGGCCAAGCATCTGACCATCCACCGCAATGGACTTACCCACAATCGCGTTTAACAGGCTGACTAATAGCTCACCTGCTTGGCCTTCGTGAATAGATAAACGGCAAGCCAATACCACAAGCCAAGTCTGCTTAATTTGGCTGGTGTTGCCGCCTTGTGCGGTATCCGCCAGCGTATCGCCCATATACAGCACATGGGTGGCGGGGGTGATTTGGCTGCGCTCATCCACTTCACTTAGCTCATTAGCTTGATAGACCTTTTTCAGCTTCTGGCTCGTCACTAATGGCTCAAGCAGTTGAGTCAACGCATCACCTGCAGCAAGGTAGTTATCTTTAATCTCAAACATCAGATAAACCCCTTAGACGATGCACGGCCAAACACGCTGCCTGCACTTTCGATACTAACCACTAACTCACTTTGGTTAGCGACTTCACCCGTATCAGCTAGCCCCAAACTGATATCGCCTTTGCTCACTGCGGTTAAAAATTTCACCACAGCGGTATAGCGTTTCTCGACTTGTTCAGGGGCTTTATCGCCATACAAGAAGTAACGGGCGATATCGCAGCAGTTACGCTCCAATACGGCGGGAACAGTGGTTAACGGCAAGGTGTAACGGCCCACGATATAGCCATCAATTTCAGCCGCAGCATCACGCAATGCTTGCTCAAGCATGACGGTATTGATTTCCCCAGGCACACTGTCTTCGCGCTCGGTGAGCAGCATTAAATCCTGTGCACCAAAGCGACTCAGCATGTTGTCAGAGGTGGCGTACATGGCTCTTGTGATGGCTAAGTCGGCCATGGCTATTCACCTGCTGTGTTAGTTGCGGTGCCCGATTTATCAGTGTTTTCCGTTTCAGTGCTAGGCATTTCAGCGCTTGGATTAGCCGTTTCGTTTTCACTTGGCACAGTGACTTTTACTGCCTGAATCGCACTAACTAAGTCAGTTTTATTCATCGAGTTAACACCCGTGATCGCCAAGTCTTTTGCCAGTTCTTTCAGCTCTTTTGCTGTCAGCTCACCCAAGGCTTTCTCTTCACCATTGGGCTCTTTCACGCCTGTGAGCGTGCCTGTGATATCGGTACCTAATGTCTGATCACCGTCTGGAATGTCCACACTCCCCGACGCTGGTGCCATATCACGCACGGATACCTTAAGGCGCTGGTCAGCTTCAAACGCTGCGACTTGCTCATCCGACAACTCGGCCAGCGGTATAAGGTTTTCGCCTTTGGTAAGCGCCATGCCCGCACGGCGATAGCCAGTATGCGCAAGACAGATAACCAACAGGACTTGAATGTTCTTAGAAGGATTCGCCATTTCATTGTTACCTCACTCGATGTTGGGGTGCAGGCGCATCCTTGTGCCTGCGATTCGCTGCTCAAACTTAGGGGTGAACACCTAAAGCTGCGGCACCACTAAGATTTCAAACTTGCCCTTAAGCTCGTTGTTCACTGTGGTTCCGCCTTCATCAATCAGCTCACGCTCAAGTAGCTTGCGGGCAGCTTGTTCGAGTGATGCGGGCACCACCAACAAGTTCGGGCGAATTTTGAGCTTCTTACCGCCATCACGGGTGAAGGCCGTCATCTTCTCGTAGCTGTCCCACAGGTTGGTTGCGTTAAGGGCACGCTTGTTAGCAAAGGCCATCTGCCAGAAACCAAAGCCCGCTTCACAGCGCATATCGGTACCGAACTGGAACTCGTTATTGGTCCATACCGCTGGGTCGGTTGGATTAAACAGGGTGTTTAAATCCAGCTTGCGGCGCTCTTGGAAGATGAGTGGCTTTAATGGGCGCGTGGTATCGAGCAAGAACCATGGCTCACCCGTATAGGCACCATCAGCCACCATGTTGGCCACAGAAACATCGGCACCCGTGCCATCGTGCTTGGCATTCACAGGGTGGTCGGTGTCGAAGAAGTTTTGGCTGTCATAACAGGCAGTGGTAAAACCATCAGCTAACAGAGCAAACACCAGATCATCGGGGAACTCTTCACCTTCCTGCGCCAATGCCTGCACCATAGGTTTGTAAGTGCCAATGGTGTCGTCTTCAACATCATCACGACTAATGCCAATCGTGGTTTCAAACGTCTTGTTGGTGATTGAATAACCATGCTCTTTGATGGAGTTGATCACCCGCGCACCAATCCATTCGCGCATAGTCGGCATTGAGCCTAACCAGCCATAGGTATTGGACTTAGTATTGCTTGGCACGACTGAGGCAATTTTTAAATACAGTGGATCAGTCTTAGCTAAAGCATTTTGAAACTCGCTACGCACCATAGTGCGCAGAGCTTGTAATACTGGGGCGTTAATAGCAGCCATTATTTGTGCTCCTGATCAGCGGCGATAGCTTTAGCAAAGTCAGCGTGCGACATGCCCCAAGAATCGGCCATTTTGATTTCGTCGGCAGTCAGTGCCGCGAGTTTGGTTTCCTTGTCCTTGATAGGATCGGGAACTGTGGTGGTTTGCTTGGCCGTTAATGCGGCAATAGCCACACGCTCACCCAAGTTGGCTGTAAGCGCCGCCATGGATTGCTTGCCTAACTTGGTTAGGTAATCACGTTCGCACTCAAAGGCTTTGCCTTCATCTATCGCCGCCTTCACGGTTTGCTCAACGGTAAGCACACCGTTTTCAGCAGTTAGCGCAACCAGCTGCGCGCGCAGGGCCGCGACCGTGGCCACAGGAACGTACTGGCTTAGATCAACCGAGGGCGATGTAGCACTCAGCGCGGTAAGCTGTTGCTTTAAGCCATCAACGCTATTTGCTGCCGTGGTTAGCGTATTTAGTGCAGATAGCGCCGCGACCTCTTGCTCAGCGGTTAAAGCTGTCACGTCATCGGGAATTTCAACGCCCAAGGCAGCTAAGATTTTTTTAAGTAATGGGTTCACATGGAGTTCCTCCGTGTCGGTGGATTGGATAGGTTCGTGTGGATTGAGGCTTGTATTAAGTGCAGCCAGAGCAGCCAATGATGCGAGTGGCAACATGCCATCGACACCAGGGCGGTTAGTTAACGCGGCTGAGTGGATAAATTGCGGGCGGCCAGTGCTGGTGTCATAACCGAACACTAGGCTGAAGTACTTGTATTCTTTGGCAGTGAGATAAGCGATGGCGTTATCGGTAAAGCGCGGCTTAATAAACAAGCCCTGCCCTTGTCGATATTGCACGTCATCGATGTTGAACCAACCCGCAGCGGGTGCAGGCTGGCCATTCTTCTCTTTGTTGAGGGTTTGGTGTTCGTAGTCAATAACCAGATCACCAGTTTTATGGGGGGTATTTGCTTGCAGGGCCGCGAACGCAACGCTATCCATCAACCACTTGCCACCAGCCACATCATCAGGGCGACCATCTACGCTGGCAAAGTGGCCATCAGGCAGCGCCTGAATGTAGCCATCTTCACCAACCACAAAGGCGGCTTCTGGATTGACATTTAACTGGCTGCTTAAGGCGGCAAAGCCCAAAGCGATGGATGTTGCAGGCATAAAAAAGGCACTCTCAATTACATTGGAGTGCCTATGATGATCTCGCTTGACTCGCTAGCGGATTGGAAAGGTTTCGGGATTAGACTTATTTAACTTCATTTACAGCATTTAAGACAACTGTGGCTACAATTTTTTCTTGTTTTTGCACTTTTATCAGAAGCAACATCATGAAGTGATACAGTCAAATGCTTAACTTTGAATAGCTGCCCAGAACTCTTATGTCTATGAACTGTATAGAAGTATCGTGCACCTTCTTCTAGCGGGTCTTCGAGAAACCTTATACTGTATTCAGATTCTTCAGTCTCCTTTTGTAGAAGATAATCTCTCCATTTTTGCAGTACTTCAGTGGGATTAGACAAGCGACAATATATAAGTAATGCACCTTCTTTCTGAACTTTGGAGCCTGTTACATACCTATCAACAAGTTGCCTAAAGCCTTCCATAATATGTGTATTACTATTATCTAACTTAGCTTCTCCCAGCCAAACGAAATTATCTCTAAAATTTATCGAGAAATCACAATTCCCATTATAATATGCATCTTGCTCGGCAAGAATACCAGTAAACCGAAATGCATTAACCATTTCTAATGTAGTTCTATCTTCCGAGTCACGAGCTCTTAAGTGGGGATGCATATCAATTCTACTTATTATCAAGTCTAATGTTTCATATATACAATTTATGAATGAATCATAATCCCTTCCATATAAATCTCGCTGAAGTCCTAAAGTACAATTTGGAAGCCAAAGGTTTAAGCTACCATTTTCCACTTGTTCCAACGTCATTTGTTCAAGGCCATTCATGCTATTTCACCTCAACATCTAACTGATGAAATCTATTAAGAGAAAACAAGATGCAAACCTTACTCTCATAGTCATAAATTAACTCGCCTGTATTTGGATGTACAATTGAACCATGTAATTTAGCATCTAACAATTCTTCTACGCTCAATGGGTGCCACAAACCATTATCTACAAGAAAATAATTTACCTTTAAAAATTCAATGTGTTTATCAAGTAGGTAGTTTATTATTATTTTAACCTCATCCTCACATCCTAGTTTAACTACACCGCTTTTTATTGCTTCATGATAAATCTGATGAAAACCTATGTTGCTATAATCATTTCTTAACGCACGTTTTTTGAAATACTCAAAAACAAGCAAGACAATTTTCAGAGAGTTATCACCTCTCCAGTCATTTTTTATCAATGCTTCTATCTGACTAAAGTACATCTACACATGACTTCCAAAATATGATGACTTACAATCCTTTATCGATTGAATAAAATAATCGTAATCATTTTTAGAACAGCAATCTGATAATACCACATAACTTAGATATGGTGATGCATCACCAGTCATCCTGGAAACTCCTGGGAAATATAATTCAGAATTATATTGTTCACTTCCGATTTTATTAACTTTTTTTACGGCTATTCTAAATAATTGAATATCAGAAACCTTCTCAACTCCGGCTTTATGAAACAACTGTTGCCTAAGATCATGATGACCCAACCTCAATCGCTCATGATGAATTACATCACCTACACAAAAACCAAGTTCACATGCACGATCTTGATGGTTATGGTAAATTGCAGGGATTAAAGTGAAAAAATTTAATCTAGCGAAATTTTTAGCATCTAATTCAACTACTGTTCTCAGGTCTTTATAAAATACGTCTCTTAGTAAATTAAATGAATTGTCAGTGTCGTCCTTAGATAAATAAGCTGCAGTATCTAATTTTAGTTCAATAGTAGAATCAGATTTTCTCAAATAGACTGAATCATAATAACGTCTAGTTATTCGTCTTTTTGCTCTTATGTCAAAAACACCATCCAATGAATCAAAGACATCAGTATCTTTTAAACTAGAGACGCTGATTGGAAATGTTTCTACCATGCTTTTTACAGATGCATATACAAAGTTAATACCATCAGCATCTTCTGAAACATGTGTTAAACAAGGAAGTTCACTCAACAGTAAGTCAGTATTTTCATCAATGTAAGGATAGTTTATTGCAACAGCATCAATTGATGGTTTTACCATGGTTGCATTCTTATATATGAAAAGGAAGGCTTTATGATCTACTTCATCTACAGATACCGTTTTATTAAAGTACAAGAAGTGGTTTTTGTAGAACTCATCTAATTTTAAAAAAGAGTCCCTAACAATATCATTCATCTCGTACTCACGCCATTTATTAGCAGTAGCGGCAAGCCCTCTAGCAAAATCGAGCTTGGCATTAGTACCTAAAACTCTAAAAATACCCCATGACACTCTTTTTTCTAAAGAGTTAATAATTATATTTCTTTTAACTTCATCCATCCCTAGCTCCAAAGTCATAATTCACTTTATTTTTATAAATCACATCACTTTTTAAATGTTAAACAAAAAAATGATTACGATGCAGAATTTTTATCTTAGTTATGTTCAATAAATACGATCAGACCAATCATACCCTACTTTAAAACCCATTTAAATCCTTTGTAAAGCGTTTAAGTGGTTTAGCGATAAGCCGTTGTACCAAGTTGAGAACTAAGACGCTTAAATCGCGTTTTAGAGCTTTGCGCTTAAAGCCCTTCCACTTAGAATGGTGGCCTCACTTTGACCTCCAAGGACGGCATATGACCACCAATCCACCTAAGCTATCCCAAGCCGAACAGACTCAAACCGACAAAACTGCAATCCCCTTTAAGAAAATCATTGTTCCACTTGCAATTTTCGCAGCTTGTTTACTCGTTCCATACTTTTGGAACTTTCATGGAGCTTGGGGGAATCAAGGGGATTTTGGCGCGTTTGGGGATTTCTTTGGGGGCATACTCAATCCAATTTTAGGCTTTGCAACCGTTACTCTACTTATCTGGTCACTAAATATTCAATTAAATGAGTTGTCATTATCACGGAAAGAGCTATCTCTCAGCCGCAAAGAACTCGCCCTTACCCGCCAAGAACTAGCAGAAACCAAAGAAGAGACGGCTCTAAGTCGTAGGGCAATGGAAGCACAAGTTGAACACTTACAGAAAGAAGCAAAACTAAATGAGATAACTCGCCTTATCAACGACCTCAAAATCAAAATTAATGTACAACTTTCAGCGAAATTTGTACCCCATGCATTCCGATTAGATTCTCACATCCAAAATATACATGAAGATTTTTCTACCTTCGCGAGCATAATAAATGATCCAATTGAGCACAGTTATTTTCGGATTTGGTATATACGAAAAGCACAGCGTGAAATTCAAGTAGATAATTTTGGTCAAACTATGCCCAATCCTAATGCTAAAGGTTGGTGTGAACTTGAACGGCTAGTCACCTGCTTTTGCAGATTAATAATTAAATACGATGAAATAAGCCCAAGCGATGAATTTAATTCTGTTTACATTTATGAGGCTTACAACTATCTAGCCCCTCTTTGTGAGACATTAAGAAGTGAACAACTAATTAAAACAATGAAGGATCTTAATTTCGAATTTATAGCAATACCTAAACCACGACTCGATTTTTGAGAATCCCACGTCCATCTCAAACAGCCTGATTAGTGCCTGCGCTAAACCAAATAATCCCCCAAGATCCCTAACATAGACTGCTCATCCTCACGGCTTACGCCGAGGTATGGTCGTGCCGGAATACCCGCTGGGCCTGCAGGCATATCATCGGTGCCACCAAACTGGTGAATAGCGGCATAGATTTTATTGCTACCAATCGCTGCCCAAAAGTCGCCGCTGTCGGCAGTCACGCTGGCAGCTAGCCCGCCAGCACTGGCCTGCAGTATCTTACCGCCCTGGCGTTTAGGGTTAGCCTTAAGGTAAGCATCACTTAAGGATGCCCAAGCTTGACCTGTCGTGGGATCGGCTTCTGCTGCAAACGCTGATTCGGTGGCAGACTCTAGAACGGCGGCGATATCGTTCATTGGCTCGCTTAAGTCGTCGAGCTTATCCATCAAGCTAGTCAGCACCTGCATTACAGTGTCATTGCTGAGGGTGATATCAATCTTGCTCATGTCCCTATCCTCTTAACTTGCCTTCAAGCACTTGGTATTGGGCTTGCTGTAATTGTGCCAGTGATAACGTCAGTAGTTGCACTTCGCCCTCATTAGGCTGGCGCGTTAGCTGCCATGCGCTATTGATGATTACTTTATTCTTGCTGCCATTGCTCTCACCCGCAGCAGGATACACATACAGTAAGTGTTGATTTTCGCTGTCCCATATTACTGCCTCAGGTGTTGTCAACATCAAAGGTAATCGCTTTACCACACTAGGTTGAAGCCCGTTTTTTGCTGTAAGCTCATGCGCCCTTATCGCAAGTAAGGTTGTCGGCTCGCGCCCTAAACGCGCTGTCACTGCGGTTTGAATCGAGGGCGTCATAAAACCTAAAGCCTGTACGCCTAAGCCTGGTCGTCGTTTCTGCCCTGGATTGGCGGCAAGGACTTCATCCGTCCATTGGGCAAACTGGGCGTGGCGCAGTGGGCTATTATTGAGTGCTTGAATAAACTGCGCGCGGGTATCGAGGGATTGAATAGTGCCAAGCTTTTTAGCGACGGCCACGTCGGTACCAAAGGCGGCTTCGCCTGGACTATAGGCCCAGCCTAAATCGGGGCTCATGCTGCTGCCATCGGGCAGATCGATACGCGCATGGGGCACGGTCAATACTTCACCCGTTCCGCGCGCGACAGTCTCAGTATCAAAGCGCTGGATATAACCTTCGCCATTTTCGACAGTGATCCCCATCGCCTTAACCTGCGCTTCAGTTAACGCCCGAACGCGGCAACGACAGCCCCAACCATTGGGCGGATAGATGATGTCCCATATTGGATCGTCAAAGCGGAACACTTTACCCCTAAGCCGCGCATGGGCTGGCCGTGTCTGGCCGTCATCTATCGCCACATACTGCCAATAGGGGTGGGTTTTGCTGCGCGATAACATGCGCCGATAGCGCCCAGCCATGTAAGCGGTTTGCAGGTTTTGACGATAGATAGTGTTTAAGCGGTAGGGACTACCCAGCTGTACCTCGCGGCCATCGACTTCCTTTTTACCCCACCATCCGAGCTTTTCGAGTTGAGGTTTAAGGTTGGCCTGAAACTGCTTAGCGGTTAACCCTTGGCTTAGGGCTGCATCCACTTCATTACGGATCGCCGTGAGCACATCCATCTGTGCCGCCTTGGCCACAGTAAACGCACGGGCGTGGGCGCGGGTCCACACGTCTTGCCAATCGTCACTTATAGCAAAGCCTTTGGCACGGAAATAGGCCACCGCATCGGCGGGGGCTTGGTTAATGGCAATGCTTAAATCAACGGTTTTAGGCACTCTTGGTTTAGGCATTGGCCATGCCCCACAGTTCGGCCACAAACATTAACCGCGCTAAGGTTTCGGTAAGCTGCTCGGTATCCATGGCGGGATAGTCCTTTTCCAGTTGCGCCCGCAGCTGCTCCGGCTCGCTCTGCAGTTGTGCCAGTAATGGCTCTACCATCACCATATAGGTTTCGCTCATTTGCCCTTGAGTGAGCGCGTCCAAAGCTTTATCTAAGGCGGTTTGGCTCGGTTCACTCAACGGGGCATCTGACTGCTTAGCCGCCCCCTCTGTCGCAGAGAGTGCGGCCAAGGCCGTCTGCTGATTGTCATTACCGCCTGCAGCGCTGGCATTGGGGTCTTCTTGCTGGATCACCAGCACGGCTTCGCCATTAGCGGGCTTAGGGATACGGGTCTTTTCATGCAGCCAGTTTTGTGGGATCTGCATGCCCATGCTGACGAACGCACGCAGCGGGTAAGCCAAGGCACGTAAATCTTCGGCCTCCGTGGTATCAAATACTAAACGAGGATGACGACGATGGCTTTGATAACTCTTGCAGTTGAGCGCATATAAGGGGGCCACTAAGTCGCGGGTTAAGGTTTCGGCAATCAGGCTAAGGTCTGCATCACGCAGCTCTTGGCGTACTTCGTTATGCACGTTACCGAGCGCATTAGTTGAACTTTTACCGTCGGCTTGGCTGGTCAAGGTGCCGCCTAAAATCACCTTGCTCATGGTCTTTTCAGCCCAGCTAATCATCAAATCAAAGGGATCAGCTTGACCTGTGGCTGCACTCTCAAAATCCATCACCATGCCCTTGGGCATAATGCCACCCGCGTTATGGCCAATGCTCATCACTGCATTTAACAGGGCGCGCTTTTCCTCATCGTTGGCACCCGCAGGATACTGACCAATACGCAGCGGCAAACCGTAGATCTCTAGGAACTCGGCTAAGTCGCGCACACTGTAGTTTTTAAAAATGAACGGCCAGATTAACTGACGCACTAAACCACTGCGGCTGACATAGCCCGACTTGGCTGGGTGAATATGTTTGATCCAACCAAAGGGCCACAGGTCAGCGCCATTAACCGTGGCATCACGCAGGCGCAGTTCGTTGCGCCGCTCAGGGTGAGTCATAAACCAAGACGGATCGCGATACTCTGGCACTTCAATAAACCATTCGCCTAGCTCTCGCGCCCAGGCCAACTCGTGCATGCTAAAGCCCTTGAGAATGGCATCACTCATTGACTTAATGAGCGTCTTTATCCAGTTACCTTCTTCGAGCATTTCTTGCAGATACTCAGTGTCAGCCTTTTCCTGTGGCGTCGGGTTACGGGGTGGAATTAAATAGTAATCCACGCCGATCAGTGCCCGTTTGCGTTTGTCTAACTCGGCATATAGGTGGCCGTCTTTCTCTTCGATATCTTCGGCCAGTTCACATTGAGCAATGAGATCGCCTTGCTCGGCGGCCTGCAAAATATTGGCTGCACTGGCGGGCGTTAAGCCACTACTCGGGTGCTGGCTAAAGGTACGTTGCAAGCCAATTAAACGCACATCGTCGGTCTGCAGTACTTTGGCTTCACGCTGCTTAAACGGCCGACCACTGGCGTCCAAAATACGTGATTCAGTTGTTTTTTCTTGCATTACCAGCAACCTCGCTGCGTTTGATGATCATCATCCTCATGGGCACTTGCTGCGGCATTCGGATTACGGTGATCACTCCTAGGAATGGGGGTGAACTCTATGGGGGCACCGTCTAAGGTGGAGGCGTATACCATCAAGAACAGGCTGATTGCGGCATCACCGTGGCGTTCTTTTTCTTGACCTGTTCGCACATCGCCAAGGCATGGTGTACCTCGACGGTTAATGCTCAAGGCCCGCAGATCAGTACTGGTGTCATCGTCCCTTGGAATAGTGATAAGCCCATCTTCAAAGTGACTTTTAAAACGTGGCATTTGCTCGCGGTAAAAGGACTCAGATAGCATCACACAGGCGATCACTTCACTGCCGTATTTATCCTGGGCGTATTCCGCTAACGCTTGGCCATTCCCGCGCGCATCCATCGCGCCGCCCCTCAGCCGTGGTAAGCGGTCCACAATGTAAAACAGGATCTGCTCTTGCTGGCGAAAGGGAATGTTTTTAAGCTCGACCTGTAACTTGGTTTTGATGTGAAGATCTTGAGCGATTTCCCCCACGTCAATCACAGTTAAGTCACCACTACGGGCAAAGTCTTCACCAAAGCAATGGGGGCGTGCAGGGTCTAAGCTATCGAGAACCGGCTTGAGTTCATCCTCACACCACTTAAGGATCTCCGCCGCCCGTAAACCCTCTGGCCATTGTCCAAAAGCGTCGTCTTTTTTAAGGCGAACAACGGGGCCGCTATCTGTCACGCTGGCCATGCGGGCTTCGATTAACGCGCGGTTAAGATAGGCACCACCGCCAGACTTTGGCACGCAGAAATATTCCTCTAACGCATCCTCTTCGGTGGCCGTGGCTTTGAGTAATTTCGCTTTCCAGTCATCCTCGGCCGCTTGGCTCCATTCGATGCCGCGCACTTGGCAAATACGCTTATACAGCCCCTCATTACAGGCATCATCTAAGGTGACACGGTGAATGGAGTAATCTTTTTTACCCGCACGGGAATCGTTAATCAGCTCATTGAACTGGTTATCAATGCCATTATGGGTGGAGATCAAGCGTACCTTCGCGCCCCACATGGTCAGCGCCAATGCCGCTTTTAACACTTCGGCCAAGCGTTCGTGGAACGCCGCTTCGTCTATGGTCACATTGCCTTGCATACCACGCAGGTTTGAGGGATTACTCGATAGCGCCTGCACCTTAAAACCTGAGGCAAAGTAAATGGCAAAGGTCAGGATTTCTTTACCGTCTTGGCCTTCATCAACAAACACTTCTTCTTGGATTTCGCCTGCGGCTTTATCAAATACCTTAGCCCACATGGCCGCAGCGTCGATAAATTCCCGCGCCATCTCCTTGTTACTGCCCACATAAAAATGGTTAGTCCCGCCTTGGCCACGGGCAGCGCCTGCAGTTAAAGAAGCATCGGCAGCTTCGGCCCAAGTGAGTCCAGTTCGGCGCGACTTTTCGGCAATTTTCAGCGGTGACTCGTCGGCTATCCAGCGTTTCTGATAACCGAGCAGCACCTCTTTAGGATCAAAGCGACTTAGGCAACTTGCCTCATACGTGGGATCAAAGCTGCTTGCCGTTGGCGTGATGGCTAGCGCTACCGCAGTCGCGGCCGCTAACACCTTTTTTTTAATGGTCATCAGGCAATCCCCAGTATTTCACGCTTAAGCAAGGCAACGGCATCACTGGTTAAGCCAGCGGTTTTCGCAACCTTCTCGGCGGCATTAGCCGCTTCGGCCGCGAACGCGGTGCGGATCTCTTTCTCACGTTTATGGCTGGCCATGGCGGCAGACTCCAAACGTTGCACCGCTAACATGGCATCTTTAATCATGCCCACGTCGGCACCTTCGCCCGTTTCATCTTGGTTTAATAGGGCTTTAAACAGCTGCGAACGCGCCATTTCGAGGATGAGTTTGGTCACTTCACCCGTCGGTTTATCGCCTAGCTCTGCCGTCCACACTTGGGTGATCTCACGCATTTCACGCAGGGATTTACCCACGGCCTCCATCTTGGTGGCATAGCGGTTAATACCTGCGCGGGAAAGCTGCTGTTCTTCTGGTAGCCCTGCGGCTTTAATCAGCGCATTGATTTCATCGAGCAAATCAATCTGCTGAATCGAGCCATTACGCAGCCCCGCATCGAGCTTCTTGCGGATAGGATCAGGCAGTAAATCCACCTTAGAGCGTCGGCCTCGGGTTTCACTCGCCATGGCTACTCTCCCGCCCGCGGGCGTTTAACCCCTGGCACAATCGCGCGGCCTGTCGCCACATCTTGGCCACGACCTGTTAGCGTAGCCGTGGTCACTTTGCCAACCAGTTCGGTTTTAATCAGCCCTTGCTCGTTAAGCCAAGCGAGCTGCACCAGCAAGGCATCGCGGCTAATGTCGAGGCCGTAGGCATTTAAGCCATCTTGTAAGATGGACTCATTGAGTGCGAAGGCTCCCGCCTCGATCAGTAATCGAAGCACCACAAGGCGTTGGTGCTCATTGATAATTTGCTGCATCGCCATTATTGGTGGCCTCCTTTAAGTTCGTTTTCGAGAAGCATGTCGGTCTTGGTTTCTAAGCGCCTAATGCCTTGTTCCATTGCGCCAAAGCGCTCACCTAAACCTGTGAGGGTTTTATCGAGCGCATGCAGTTCGTCACGGGTCGGCATGTACTCCAATTGCATTTCAGTTTCGCTAAGGCGCTTGTCGATTTCAGCCACCTTTTGGATCACCTTTTCATGCTCAATCCGTGGGGTAAATCGCGTGCTAAACCACGCCATCAGCAGTGCACAGAAAACGCTAATGACGCTGCCAATGAAGCCCCAATATTTACCGAAATATTCAAATAGCGATTCGATCATAAACGCTTCCCATAGCGCATCTTCTGGCGCTTATCTTCATCCTGTTGGCAACTGATACAGCGCAACTCGTTAAGCCGCTGTGGCTCATTTGGCTCTAAGCAATCAATACAGATACCATTGCCAGTGCTGTGTTGTTTGTGCCTGGCGGCATCCCTTACTGCATCAACGCAGGCAGCTCGCTCGCGGGTTTCCATATTGCTAGCCCAATCGGTTTCGTCCATGCCTATCCCTTATTTTTGGCTTATTTTGTTTGGTCTGTTTGATGGCGTTGCCGCCAATCATGCAGGGCTTGCCAGTCGAGGTTGCATTGCCCAAGGTCAGTGAGTAGCGAGAGCATTAGCCCCGCTGACTTTGGGTTGGATAGGCACTGTTCCTTCTGGGTTTGCAGGCACTGCAATACCTGTAGTGGAACCTGAGTGACGTTGCACTCGCGCATCAGTACTTCGGGCGGCAACACATATTGGGTCTTGTAAATAGGCACGTAACGCACAGCGGGCGGCGTTGTCGAACACGCGCACAACATCGTTAGGCACACTAGCCACACGCCATGTTTGTGTTTGTTCATCCTGGGCGTCCTCAAGTAACTGGGTGAGTTGATGGTTAAGATCTTGATTGCGGTTGGCTAACGCGGCCTTTTGCAGCTCAACGGTTTGCACCTGTAGGGCGAGGGTTTCGCCTTCGTCTTTTAGGGCAATGCGTTCAACGTTGGCGTCTTGTAGCCATACCGCTAGCGTGTCTGCACTCTGTTTTAGGGCGGCATTGTCAGTTAACGCTTGGGTGAGCTGGCTCTTAGTGCTCTGCTGTTGGTGGTACATCAGCCCAATGGTGACTAATGCCAGTGACAAAAATAGCCACTGCACAGTGCTAATGATTTGTGAGGGATTCATTGCGCGCCCCCCTTTGATTGCGAGAGGCCCAGTTCGCTTAAGCAAATGGTCTGCTCTTCGGCGCGGCGTTTAATCAGCCCATTTAGGCGCACCTTGACACCTAGGCGGGTGCCATAGGTCCAACCATTGCAGATGCGCTCACCCGTTTGAGGATTGGTGGAACAGGCCTGCGTTAGCTCCTTGCAGGCACCCACACGATCCCCTACAAGCAGCTTTTTACGCAGGGTTGAGCTGGCAAAATTGCCATAGCCCGCCCAATGCATAAACGACAGATAGGCCGCATGCTCGCCATCAGTAAGTGCTACAGGGGCCGTGAGTTGCAGCAACTGCTTATCAGCGCGAGCGATATCCTTGGCAAAAATCTCCATGCATTGCTGTTCGGTGAAGATTTGATCAAGCTTTAAGTCTTTGCTCGTATGGCCACGACAGGCGGTCAGTACACCCACCGCATCGACATAGACGCTCAGGCTATTGCCTTCCCATTTATCGGTAAGCTGTGCGCCAGTGATAGCCGCCGAACTTAAGCCAGCGGCCAGTAAAATCGCCTTGAGTTTACTGTTCATTAGGCACCGCCATAGCTTGTGCCTTGCGTTGCTCGCGGGCTTTTAAAATATGGAGGTGAGTGACGGCATGCCAGCCTTGTTCAAAGTAGCTTTGACGGGTGAGACTGTGGCTGTACAAGGGTACGGTGGCGGGCACAACGCCTGCTAACTCCGCCTTGATGCGGGCATTAAAACCGTCCTTAGCGCACTGGCGATAGACTCGGCTTTGTATGCGTTTGGGCTGCACATTCGCAATCGGCATACTGTTAACGCCGCTGCGATAGTTGTTGTGGGTGACAAAGGCCATAAAAAAACCGAGACAGTGAACATGGGTTCATTGTCTCGGCTTAAGTGTTTGGAGCGGATTGGAAAGGTTTCGGGATTAGTTAATAAAAACCCCAATGGAATTCTCATAAACTATTTTGCCATTCGCATCTTCTAGAACACATCTCATAGTATGCAAGCCTCGATAGGCAGTCTTTTCAGGAACCAAAAATGAGTAAGGTTCATTGTTCCCAACTAAGCTAGGCATTGATTTATAAATAATTTTTGACAATGACACGGTTTCAGCTTCCACTTTCTCACTTCGTGGAACATATGGGCCATTATTTTGTTTATAAAGAGATAGTTTAATTGGAAAAATGAACGGCGCCGCTTTTGATATTGAAACAGAAAACTCTAAATCTAAGCCTTTATTCAAACAGCGTGAGGCTGAAATATATTCTTTTCTATCATTGTTTTCTTGCACAAAGCATTTATAGTCTATGTGGTCAGAACCTTGAACAGCTTTACAGTCTCTTGAGCGTTCCCCAATCGGTAAAGCACTAAGAATTAATGCTTTCTCGTAATCCAGCATTTTCATTCGATAATTGAGTGGTTTTTTATCTGGATGGGTAATATTAGGTGTAACATACTTGACTTCATCATTCGAAGACATTTTTGGCCGAGAGTATCTTTCCGGCCAAACAATAAAATCTAATAACCCTTGACCTAACATTACAGAATTTTTATCTGCTAAACCTTGGAGTTTTGAGGCCATATCAACTGGCAAGCCTGTTGGTGAAATCTCACCAACAGAATCAAATCCATAGGCGCCCCATAACACATCGTCATCCCCACCGAAATCGCAACCAACTCTAAATCCAAAATCAATAGTATCAAATCCCATGCTTTCCAAATGCGGCTTAACACTCTGGTCCATAAACATTTTCAATGCCATACTGCAATTAAGTGCATCTATAACGGCATCTTCTTTAGTCTTAAAACTTGAACCAAAAAATGCCATTACTGCATCTCCCATCAAGCGATGCACATAGCCATCGAAAGCCCTGATAATTTCAATGGTCGTTTTGAGAATGGAGTTTTTTATGAAAAAAACTTGTTCTAAATCATAAAGTAACGACAACCTCGTTGAGCCTTTTATGTCAAAAAAAATCGTACATATATACTGCCTGACAGTCGAATCATTATACTCAATCGCAGAAAAGTCTGGATGCGAACCAATTCCTACACAATTGACGTCTTCTTTACCGAACAACTCGCGTATAAATCGTTGTATAACAAACTCCTCTTGGATCTCTAGGGGTAAAGATTCAAGCCCCTCGGTAGTTAAGACTCCTTTTTCTAAGCCTACATTAATCGCACTATCTTCACTGATGGACTCAAAATATTTTCTAGTATTGTAAGCAACATTGTTATCAGTATGCCTATTTGCCCGACTATATTTAGACTTAGTGCGATTTAACTCATTCTCAAATAGATATTTAAATTGTTTATCTCTCATACACTACCAATCCATAACATAGTAAAAACATAAGTAAAGAAGCTTGGGAGCATAACGAACTTCAACCAGTTAACTGCTTGTTTTTGTCTTGAAAACTTTTCTAACAGGATATTAGATATATCGTACGCCTGGCCTGCCAAATCATCTAAAACATCGTCTACAGAAGCAGCATTTACTTCTTTGATGTATTCTTTCTTATCAGCATATTTTTTACTTACATCACCATAGAAGATTAAAGATCGTTTATACGAACTACTGCTTAAGTTAGGAAAAATCGACGATAGTAAGTAGTAAGTGGATAAAATACCTGACAAAATAACAACAAAAGCCAAGACAAACAAAAACTTGGTTAAGCACCCTGAAGCAGTAATTTCGGCTGTATATTTTGTTACGTTCCAAATAACCACAACAATAAATGAGAATAGTAATCCTGCTTTAACATTAATAGTTCCAATGTAATGGTCATATCTTTTGATCACATCAAGCATAAAAGTTACTTTTTTTAACTCCTCAGTTTTAACACTTTGCTCATTTGGCAACTCATTACTTTGCTTGTCCATAATTCCTCTTTTTCATTCTCACCACTACGATTAAACACATATTAAAACAGTTACTTAAATATCAACCTTTGATGGTCACTCAATTTCGTCCCGTTATAGTTTAAAAAACAAGGACGATACTCTCCACCTGCATATGCCCCATAGCTGTTTTTGGCATTGACCTTTATCTGTAGCACCCTGCGAGCACCGCTATCGTCCTGTAACCAATCGAAGTAATGGCCTTCGATCTTGATAGAGTCGGGATCTTTAAAATCACCACCACGTTTCAAGTAAGCAACGCATTGCTCGATAAGTTCAGAGTTGTTTACAGGGGCTGATGAAATTTTTGTGGGAGGGATAACACTTATAGGCTGAGCATCTTCAGCGCATGGAACTTGGCTGAATGTCTCCACCCCATTTACAGTGCATTTATAAATGCTGGCTTGCAAAGAAAACGTAGCTACACCAATAAAAATGGCTAGTAGCGATGTCCGTATCTGCATGGTTCAACATCCTAATTGTTAAAATTTTGCTTAACTTTGACGAGTTTATCTTCATTATACGCAAATAAAAAGGGCTACATTTTGGTAACCCTGTGATATAGATTGGATTTCAAAACAATCTCCTCTGCTTCCTCGCCACAAATGCTGCCCTTTGCTCTGCCACTATCTGGCTGATCCGGCGCTCGGTGAGTCCATAGTCGCGGCTTAACTGCTCTAGGTTATTGCCCTTAAACTCGCGCCAAATGCGGATATCCCGCAGCGCATCCTTGAGGCGCTCACCATTGGGGATGTAGATATCACGCCCACCGAGATAGGCGCTTAGGCTGGTGGCTAAGGCTTCACTCACATTATCCGCATTATCAATATCGTATTGTTTTAGGGTTTGGCGCATCACATCGCACAGGCTTTGCAGGGTTGAGGGCCAGCGGCGAATGAAGTCCTCACGCTCATCAGGCTTTAGTGTGGCTAATGTTTCGAGGGCTTGTTCCAGTTCGGCGGCGCTGGTGGACAATAAATCCAACTGATTTTCGGGAATGCTAACCGCGTTTAGGATGTGCTTACTCATGTCCATGCCCCTCGTATTGCGCGACGATCACTTCATAGTTTGCGGGGCGTGTACCTGCTTCATTCATCTTTAGCCGCTCACCACGGACGGTAATGCGCTCAATCAACACCCGCTTGTGCCAGTTTTTAAGGCTTTCTAATACCTTGTAGGCTTGCTGTTCTGTCATCCAAGCGGTGGCATCCACGCCTTCACTTTTACTACGTAGCGTCATGCGGCGCACATAGACATCAAGCGCTGACTCACTGTTATCCTGGATAACTAAGTGATGGCCCATGGTGATCCAAATGGCACGTATTTTATCTATGCTGGCCAATTTACTTTTACCCGCAGCAGGACTTAAACGGCGTTTAACCGCTGTTTTTCTATTGGTTACAGTTGGTTTAAAGCCCTTTTGTTTAAACACTTCTAGTGCCTGTTCAAGCTCTGGCAAGTTCATTGCCCGCAAGGAATCTTTACCCGTGGCATTTTTCAGCATGGCGCGGTAGATGACTTCATCGAGCAGCAATGATCCCTTAGCCACATTGATTAAAGTGATCAGGCGCTTCTTGTGTTGAGCGACTGGGTGCGCCTGCGTTTTAGTATGCACAGGGGCTTTTTGATTAGTTTCTAACATTCGTCATCCTCATCGGTTGTCGCACTGGATACTATCTTGATGGCTTTAGGCTGACTCTTAATCTGCTGCCAATTCGGTGTTGCTGCATTTAAAAAGTTAACAGCCCAAAGCTCACGATCGGCGAGCAGTTCTGCCTTAGTTTTCCCCTTACGAACGGGCCTAACTGGGCAGTTCGCAATGGCATATTTGAGTAAGCGTTTAGCATAGGGTGTCATTCATCTTTGCTCTTTTTGTTAGCTGCTCATCAGTGCCTAATCACTACATTAGACAGACCTCGCTCCAATGACTGGAGCGGGTTTCGCAGGGTTAACGCATTACTGGTTTTGGTTCTAGCAGTTCTAAATTATTGAGTGACTTCTCCATAAAAAAGGCGATCACAGCGCGGCGTTCGCCCGCAAACTCTTTGCTTAACTCCTTAAGCGCATTGAGTAGCGCGGCGCACATCATCAAGCAGTAATGAGGCCTTTCAGCAGCTAGGCCACTCAGTTCGCTGCGCAGATTATCAAAGCTAGCTTCAAGCAAGGTCGCTTGGCGTAATTGAAACGCCACCCGATCGAGTGCGGCTTGGTTGTCATCGAATAGGTGTTGAATGCCCGATTGTGTGCTGAGTTTCATGATGTGCTCCTTGCCCACCCTAAAGGGTGCTGATATCCAGTGGTAGTTGGGTATATTTGCCATTAGGCTGACGCTCATATAAACGCAGATACTGACTAGTGCCTGTGATTTGAATCGCGTCGGCTATGGCGTCCATGGCCCGTTTCCAGTTGGCATCGTCGATATCCAGCTGGCGCAGACTGAGCACTTGGTTAACGTCGATACGACCTTGTTGATTTACCCGAAACGCATGTTCAACCATCGCCATCAGGCGGGTATCCGCGCCACCGCTCCAGCTTTTAATGCAGTCATCAATCAAGTTTTTAGCGGTTTGAATGCGTTCATCAAATACGCGGTGTTCACCCACCGCACGGCGCACTTGGTACTTACCATCAAAGCTAGTAAGCAAAATATTGCCCTTGCTGCCACCGACCTTAACGCCATATTCACTGGCCGATAGTTCGGCAAAGCCATCAATTTGCGCCATCGTCATCAGTTTGAAATTAAGCATCTGTTCACGCAGTTCTTTGGCTGAACCGACAATAGCTAGCACCACTTCATCGCGCAGTTTGTCCACGGCTTTAATACGATCTTCATGCACCAAATCGCCTACCGCGTTTTTGCGGTAGCCCTGCGGAATAGCAGCTTGGTTGTGGGTTTGTACTTGTGTGTTCATCTTATTTGTCCTCATTCCAGCGCACTGTCACGCCATGAAATTGCACCGCCATACAACGGCGACGAATGCCTTTTATATTCTCGATAATCTCAACTGCCATGCGTTTAAAATCACGGCTTGGAACGTCAATTTGGATAACACCGCGATGCTGGCTAACGACCTTCATCCCACGAAGCCTTAAGGCGGCAATCACATTGATAGCTTTTGTTTGCATGTTATTTACCTTTCCATTTGTTATCCCAAAGGGCGCTATTTAGGCGGTTAGCCACCTTTTGCAACTCCCTTTCGAGTAGTTCGATATGCTGTAGTTGATCGCCCTGGGCGAGTCGGCGACAGAACGCGAGCTGTTCCTCTACGTTGTAACGACTGTCTGTCGCTGATTGCACATCGATCCTCTGTGTTACTGCCGACTGCTTTAACTGCGAATGTGGGCAGCCACCGCGACAGGCGCGATAGAGTCGGACGCGTTGTGGGTTAGTAGAGCTAAAAGGCCGTTCTTGATTGTCTTTGCAGGTATCAACGCTGATTTGTCCTGCAACGGGGCACTGTACGTGGTGACGTAAGTAGCGCCCTTCGACACGATTTTTAATGGTGTCGATATTGCCTTTGTATTTGTTCAGCAGGACCTGATTAAGCATGGTCGGACTGACACCTAGCTCTCTGGCAATCTGCGCTTGGCTGCTCTCACTGACTTTTAACTCAAGCACTTGGAACCAATTGTCCTTGTTCATAGCGCCTCCCTATAGGGATAAAACTTCGATTTGGTTGGTGCATAAATACCGTCATCGATTAGCTCTGGTGCTAAAGCACCACAGTCAACGTTGAGGTGATAAATGATCATTTCCTCTTCGATAGCTCTGATGCGGATCAAGCCTGCCCGTTGCAGGGCATTGAGGTAACGCTTTACCGTTGAGCGCGCCACCCTGGCTGTGACCATGATTTCTTCAATCGAGAAATTGCGCATGATGCGGCAGCTGTTCCAGATCCGCTGATTCGCTTTAATCTTGGCGAACTGAGACTGGCGCTTTAACGGGCTGTCATCGTTTAACCAGTAGCGGTTGGTCAGCCCTGTACGCCCTTTCCATTCGAGTGTTAAGCGCCCTTCTCGATACAAATCACGTAAAAAGCGATTTGCGAGGCACTTGGGCATTCCCGATGCATCGGCAACTTGTTCAGCACTAAAGCTGACTTTTCGATTGCGACAACAGCACATAAACAACCATGCGCTGTGCCTTAACGGGGTTGAGCGTTTGACTTGTGCCATAACGCTTAACCCACAAGACTTGGACGTCGAACACCATGGAATGGCTGTGCCCCCCAGTGTTCTGCTGTGACGTAATCAAGTTCGTTCATTTTGGCGAGACGTTCGATTTGATTAAGCCCAATGACAATGCGACGAGCCTCACCACTGCTGGCTTTACGCAGTTCATCAAGGAGTTCAGGTTCGACTTTGATGTCGTTGTCTAAGAGGGAATCCGCCATCACCATGACGTCATCTAAGTCGGCTGGTCGAAACTCAACCCACTCTGAAATACGGTTAAAGAACTGTTTGCGTGTACTGATACGGCGGGCGATTTGGTCCATACCAATGAGGATCACAGGGACTTCGGTGTTGTCGTAGAGATCACGCACCGTTTCAAGCATACGAACGTCCGACATCAGGTAGTCTGCTTCATCGATGAACAGTGGGCGTTCGTACATGCTCATTTGCTCGATAGTGAAATCGACCATCTTATTGATGCGCCACATGCCACTCGATCCGAGTTCGCCGACAATGCGGTTCATAAGCGTACTGGCACTGTCTGTTGCCATGGCTCGAACATAGATACCGTTCACTTGGTTAAACAGATAAGTGGTTGCAGTTGTTTTACCAAAGCCACTTGGGCCATGGTACAAACCGAGACCTGGTACACCTATGCCTCGGGTACAAAGGTTGTCGAAGGCGTCTTGGGCTGTCAGAACATTTTTTACAGGTGCGATCACTGCTTTCATTTTGTATACTCCATTTGCTTTAGTTTTATGGCCTTCATGGCCGTTATGGGTCATAAGTGCTCAGTTGGTCGCTCTGCGCTTATGGCCCATGATTTCATCAATGCGTTTTGCCCCTAACTTGTTGTGCTTTTTGTAATCCTTTAGGAATGCATCCTCCTTTGGCGTTAATTCACGGTTGAGAGATTCAGCGGCAAGCAAACGTGCCTTTTCGTGCTCATTACGCACTAAGGTTGCATGCTGTTGATTAATGGTGTTTTTACGTTCTTCAATCGCTTTACGCTTCTGGCGTAAATGCTCAATTTGTTGGTCGCTATAAGCAGGCTTATTGGTTTTAACGAGCTGCTCTGCAGCCTCAGTTAATGCTATTAAACTGGGGTTTTGGTGGGCTATTGGCTGGGTTGGAAACTCGACTAGTGACTTAGCCTGCTTGGCATAGTGCTCGATAACGGTTTGATGGATCTCGCCTATGTTGAACGTTTTAGCGAGTTGCTTCATTTCGGCCCTGAAACTACGCAGTGCCTTAGCTTCTTCTTTTTTGGTTTGACGATAAGCCGTAGGGCTGATCTCTTGACCTAAAAGACGGCTATCAACTGCTTCGATTCGGGTTTCCCAATTATTGATCGGGTAAATAAACGCACGAGCGACATCCGTTGGATCGAGAAATACTCGAACTCGCTGCCCTTTCCACTCATGCTCCAACATTTCCGGTGCCGTATAACGCAATCCTCCCGCTTTAATAAAGCCCTTAAGGATGGTGTACTCGCCAACGTGGTTAAGCAGGAGATCTAAGGCTTCTGGATGTTCGACTGCCCGCACTTGATATTGAGCTGCGCGATAGACTTCATTGGGTGTTTTACCCTTTAAGCCATCGTGTGCGCGGAGGTGATAATAGGCATCAACCCAATTATCAAGCAGTTGCTGTAATTCCGGTTGCGTCAAACGGAGATCGTAATCCGCTTTCTCATTTTCTTTCTTGTTGCGCTCTTTAAGGCGTACCGCAAATTCTTTTCGAGCCTCGATAGCTTCGCGATCATTGACGTTATGGCCTATGTAGCCTGGCAGTAACTCAATCAGATCATGGCTGAGTGTCTTAAAGAAACGTTCGATAAAGGGCTTTTCCCAACCTGAGTATGGGTTAGCTCGGCTTTGTTCTAAGTCGAGTAAGTGATAGATGCTCGTGGTTCGCTGGCTGACATAATCGCTGCCGTTATCGGTACGCATTAAGCCGCCTTGGTTTGGAACTCCCCAAGCCAGTAAGGTCTTGCGCATTAACAGGCAAATGCCTTCGCTTGATGAAGTGGGCGAAACAAGCAGTTTGACGCGACGTGTGAAGCAGTCGATCACCGCAATAATGGTGTGTCGGCCTTCTTTCAACATGGCATCGACTGGGGTTGAGTCAAATTCCCATACATCGTTTGGCGCAGCCATCCAAGAATAGGTTTGCTCAACCGCTGTCCGGTATTTATCGTTGAATTTTTTAGGGTTTGTAGTGAAAGTAAAGGCTGCTTGATTCTGGCTTATCCATTTATTCACCCAGCGGCGAATGCTGGAGATACTTGGGATCTGCCAAGGCATGTCGGTTTTTATTGCATAGATCTCGGCTAGCTTTCTAAGCTGCTTTGCCTTGCCAGCTAGATGCGGTTTGGCAGTGATCAGCCCCTTTAAGAAGTCGGCTAAATCGGGCTCGTCATTCAATAAACATGGACGCTCGACTTTGTATTTACCTGCGAGTGCGCTAACGCCCTCTTTTGTTAATACGTTTTCCCAACGGCGGATCGTGACAACTGAAACGCTGCTAATAACTGAGAATACCCACTCAGGTAGTGCAATCGAACGTTTGGCATACGCTTCGCAGAATGCTTTTTCACCATCAACGAGCTTACGCACCTCAAGGTAAGGCATGCAGAATTTTGCCTTGGCATTGACGATAAGCATCTTTGCATCAGCCCGCTTTTGCGCTTTATCAGGTAGATTTATAAACTGCTGAATGCTCTTGGCTTTTTCTGTTTGACTCACTGCAGGCATTTGCAGTTTGGCAACAGCAGATCCCGCACGCATCAGGGACGATGGAGATTTGGCTATCTGCTCCGCTTCCTGTTTTGCCAGCTTCTGACGAGCCTCAAGGGGCAGACTATTTAGGTGATATTCAAATCCCCCACCTAGCCCTTGTCGCCTTTGCTTTTGCCAGTTTTCATGTTTTGCCCTATCACGGACGCGTCTATCCCCGACATCCAATAGCTCTGCAATTTCTACAGTGCTAAACCATTCCTTAGTCATGGTGCTCTCCCACTAAATCAACACCAAGGTATTCAGATAAAGCAGCCATGATCTTGATGGCTTTTAAGCGTTTAGGTTTACGACCTGTATTGGGTGCAAACCATTGAACGCACTTCTGAACCGTCCTTGGGTTATATCCATGCGTAATCGCCCACGCACGGCAGCTTTGTCCATTTGCGAGCAAGGCTGCATGTATATGACGAGCGCTTTCTATCTTCATAAGAATTACCGTGCTAATATTTTGATTACGTTCGCATTGCGAACGAACGCAGTTTAACTACAATACGTTACGCAGTGCGTAACGTATTGCGAATATAGATCCGAGTTAGGCACAAATCAACAGCTTTTTGCTTTTTTGCGCAGAAAATTACGCAATAAAGTTATTTTAGTGCGCAAAAGATTGATGTAGTTTCGGTTGAATATTCAGTAAACCATTACTTATTCGGTAGTTTTTAAGTAATAACTATTGCTCTCTTGAGCGTTAAATAGATTTTGGTTCGAGGAAAATAATGAAGTCGGAAGCCTTACACTCAGATCCAACTTTAGATCCGACTTCCACAACTGAAGTCGGCACTCTTGCTGACCGTATTTCGGAAGCAATTGGAAAAAACAGTATTAGAGAGTTCGCCATTAAAATTGGCGTATCTGAAGGTACCCTACGTAATCTAATCAAAGGTGGTGAACCTAAGTTAGATACAGCAATACGTATAGCAGAAGAAGCTGGCGTGAGCATTCGTTGGCTTGCAACTGGCAATGGCCCTAAATACCCGAATCGCCAACGCGATGAAATTTCCCAGGAAGGTATTGTTTACGTCCACCAAGACCAATTCAATGAAGAGTATTTCTTGATTGAAGGCTATGACGTGGTGGTAAGCACTGGGCATGGTGCGTTTAATGATGAAACAGGTGTACGCAGACGGCTGCCGTTTAGAAAGAACTGGCTTAAATACCGTAGTTTAAAGCCCGAGAATCTTAAAGTCGTATATGCCAAAGGCAATTCGATGGAGCCCGCCATACACAGCGGAGATAGCTTACTGGTTGATATCAGTAAGACGACCCTAGAAGACGGCTGTATCTTCGTATTACGCCTGGGCGACGATCTTTACGCCAAGCGCTTACAGAAACTATTTGATGGCGGCATAGAGATACTCAGTGACAACAAAGAGTATAAATCTCAGATTGTCTCGGCGGGTGAACTGCCAATGCTGCAAATTATTGGCAAAGTCGTGTGGATGGGTAAAAACCTCGATTAAATTTTTAAAAGTTCCGAGTTTATCAATCTTGATGAACTGTGATTATTTTTCAAAGCTGGCGAACCATTTTGGCGCCAGCTTTGTTTTTATCAATCCTAGTGAATCACTTCCGACTTAACTCTCCACTCGCACAACTCTTGTACACCAAGGCCTCCCGCCTAGTTTCAACTAATCTCGGCTGTTCTCACTTATTGTCAATCCATTTGACTGGTTACACTTGTATCAATTTCACTAATTGCAACTACCCTTACTCTTCACTGCGTTGTAAGCCATTCGACTTGAGTAACAGATACGGCTAATTTGATGAAAGCTAAATTAAAATCAGTCACATATTGCGTGTTGAATTGGACACTTTAACGTTTAAAAAGCAATGAACGGCGATCAAATCTCGTTGAATAACTTGTTGGCGCTAAGCTAAAACCTAGCATAGACCAGTGATTAATACTCTAGCACTCCTTAATTATCCTACTTTCGAAGCTAAGATACGCTTCAACGCCATTAATAGTTCACTTTTACAGTAAATGCCTTCTATATACGACATACGACGTATAGACAGCTTAACCTTTAACTTGCTTACGGTGCATACTTGCTAGCCAATCTTTAGTCGGACATGGTGACGTATGCCATACCGAAGAAAGAAGCGTTCGTTAATCGCCGACCATACAGTAATGTGCCTCACGGTTTAAGCCTTGAGGTTTACCAAAGCTCCATATCCCTCTTTATGCTGCGATAACTTAACACTGCACCACTATGTTGGCTTACCAAACTAACCCAATGCTTATCAATCAGTAGAAAAGAGGAATTAAACCCGCAGCAATATTTGGTAGCGCTTTATATTTAAATTGTTTAAGTCTATTTATTGACTCTGAGCTCAACTGATTTCCCAAAAGTGCTTATTTTTTAACGAGTGATTTCAATTTTATAGCAATTTCACCCTGCGAACGGTAGCGGCGTTCAAAGCTATATTGCGAATTGTTAAGTGGTTTTTCACTAAAAATGTCGAATTCTGCACCACGATGCACATTAGATGAGCACTTAACAGCATAATTACACTTTTTTTAGTAACTCGAGTTGACTCATCCCACAGAGCGTTTTACTATGCGCTCCGTTCTCAACGAGTCGCTACGACTGTGTGAAACGATTCCCCTGTAGTTCAGTCGGTAGAACGGCGGACTGTTAATCCGTATGTCACTGGTTCAAGTCCAGTCAGGGGAGCCAATTTAACGCAGAGTAAAAGCAAGTAAGAACAAGCAGTAACAATATGTAATCGATTCCCCTGTAGTTCAGTCGGTAGAACGGCGGACTGTTAATCCGTATGTCACTGGTTCAAGTCCAGTCAGGGGAGCCAATTACATTATGACACTGCTGGTTTAAAACGATTCCCCTGTAGTTCAGTCGGTAGAACGGCGGACTGTTAATCCGTATGTCACTGGTTCAAGTCCAGTCAGGGGAGCCAATTTAAAACACAGAATAAAGTCGATAGTCATATCGCACCCGATTCCCCTGTAGTTCAGTCGGTAGAACGGCGGACTGTTAATCCGTATGTCACTGGTTCAAGTCCAGTCAGGGGAGCCATATTCAAAGTGTTATTTCTTAAAAGTCGATAGCAATATCGCACCCTCTACTCCCCTGTAGTTCAGTCGGTAGAACGGCGGACTGTTAATCCGTATGTCACTGGTTCAAGTCCAGTCAGGGGAGCCATATTTTCTAATTCAACAACCCATTCCTCAGTTTCACTCCTGCTTGGCAACTTATTCTTTTCGTTTTGTTTTTAAGCAAATGCAGTTACACTGTTACCAGCTTATTAAACAAATTTCTGAGTATCTTCACACAGATAGCGGTTTTTAAGCATTCTTGACTTAAACTTATCCTGTTCGTACTCACCAAAATCTAGAGCGGATTTTTATGGCCATGTCAAAATCATATCCAATTTTTTTACTGCTTATTTTTTTAGGTCTTTTTGCTTGGGTGTATCAAAGTGAAAACAGTCAATTGCAAGTCCAACAGCAGCAAGAACTCGATAGTTTTAAATCCAGCTTAATCCGCTACCAAGAATGGCAAGGTAACGGTGTAGAACTCTTTAAAAAACTTTCTGAAAACTACTCATTCCAGTTCTTCCAATATATTGATGATACCGACGGCCAACTGAGCCATACCGAAGGAAGCTTAGACAGTCAACATCCCCACCCTTTAGCGAGTTTATTTTCCATCGAGCTCAGCCACACACAAAAATTGGCATCGGGTCGTTTACAGGTCAAGCTCAGTGCAAACCAAGCCATTGATACTGCAATTAGTAACACTGAAAAACTCGGTGCCATGTTGCTAGCGACTTACCTTATTTTGCTGTTAGTGTTTATCCTATTAATGTCGAAGCTTAGGGCTGCAGTACGTTATGCTGCTGATTATATTTCAAAAATACCAGAGTTAGGCTTTTCTGCCGTCGCAGCATCGAAACTGACTGGCGAGCTCACCCCTATTGGTATTTCCCTTGAAGAATGTCGCCTGCAACTTAAAACTCAAATCGATAAGCTCAATCAAGAAAACGAAAAGCTACATAAAGCCGCCTATCAAGACACAGTGACAGGTTTTAGCACCCGCCCAGGATTTACAAAAAAACTAGAAACCATTAGTAATCCAAATATTCCTCAATTGGGCTTGATGGCTATGGTTAAAGCGACCGAGTTGGCGCAAATAAACCAGAAACAAGGGCGAACTGCGGGAGATGATTATCTCGCAAGAGTCGCCAATTGCATCCGTAAAGCCTGTAGCAGCTATCCTGATGCCGAATATTTTCGAGTAGCGAGTGCTGATTTTGCAGTGTTTATTCCCGAAGTTATGCTCAAAGATGCACCGAAATTTTTAGACCAGCTAAAAATTTACCTCGATGAATATCAGCAGATGACAAAAGCGGAATCCGTTGCCCATATAGGCTTAGTCCCCTACAACCAAGGAGTGGAAGCGGCTAATTTACTGACCATTGCCGATACTGCGGTCAGCATAGCGCAAACCCTTGGGCCCAATAGCTATCATATCCAAGAAAAACTCAATGGGGATGAACAATTTGGAGACGATCGCTGGAAGATGGCGATCAATGATTTAGTCACTCGCCAAGCATTGAAATTTTACCAGCAACCTATTCAGCCGTGTCGTACTGATGTCGAAGTTTACCGCGAATTATTAGCCCGTTTTTATAATAGCGAAGGCAAATTCTTACCTACCACCACAGTGATTGCCATGGCTGAACGTCACGGCATGAGCACTGAGTTAGATAAACTGGTGGTGATCAGTGCATTAAGAATACTTAAGGAAAACCCGACCATTACCGGTAACTTTGGTATCAATATCAGCGCATTTTCGGCCCATCAAGACATGTTTGTCGCTTGGTTGAAGGACATATTAGGTAAGCAAAAATACATCGCCTCGCGCTTAGTATTTGAGATCAACGAGTCCGGCATGCAGTCTAACTTAGGGGCGAGTTATAAGTTTGTCCGCGAAGTGCACAGTGTCGGTTCGCGGGTGTCGATTGAGCGTTTTGGTATGAGCTTTACCTCCTTCAAATTCTTCAGCGAAGTGCGGCCCGACTTCATCAAGCTCGATGGTAGTTACACTTCTAATATCGATGAAGACAGCAACAATAAGTTCTTCGTGCGTATGATGGTGGATGTCGCAAGGCGGATTGGCATCCGGGTCATCGCTACCAGCGTCGAACGCCAAGAAGAAAAATTAACCCTCGAAAAACTCCTCATCGATGGATTACAGGGCTATTACATCGCACAGCCACAAGCTATGGCCATTACAGATCAGATTTAATACTTTAACGGGTTAATTCGTCGCCAAAATTTACAGTAAAGATGGTTAACCCTGCATTCTATATGTTGTTTATGCATACGGAAAAGTCGATAATACGGCCAAGATCCGTTTAGAAAAGTATTAGGATGACTGAATATCTCCTCCTGTTGATCAGTACAGTGCTGGTCAACAATTTCGTTTTAGTGAAATTCTTAGGCCTGTGCCCTTTTATGGGGGTCTCCAGCAAACTGGAGTCCGCTATTGGCATGTCTATGGCGACCACTTTTGTGCTGACGTTAGCCTCTATTCTCAGTTATCTCGTCAACCAGTATCTGTTATTACCCTTTGACCTGAGTTATCTGCGAACCATGAGCTTTATTTTAGTGATTGCCGTTGTGGTGCAATTTACTGAAATGGTCGTGCAAAAGACCAGTGCCGCTCTGCACCGTGCCTTAGGGATTTACCTGCCGCTGATCACCACCAACTGCGCGGTATTGGGCGTTGCCTTATTAAACGTGAACGAGAAGCACGATTTTATCCAATCGGCTATCTATGGCTTTGGTGCTGCGTTAGGCTTCTCATTAGTGTTAATTCTCTTCTCGGCGATGCGCGAGCGTTTAGCGGCCGCCGATGTCCCCCTACCTTTCAAAGGCGGCGCGATTGCGATGATCACCGCAGGTCTTATGTCCCTCGCCTTTATGGGATTCACAGGATTGGTTAAGTAAGATGTCCGGAATTTTAATTGCAGTCATATTGTTGACCCTATTGGCATTAGTCTTTGGGGTGTTACTCGGTTTTGCCGCCCTTAAATTCAAGGTTGAAGGCAACCCGATTGTCGATGAGCTCGAAGCTATTCTGCCACAAACCCAATGCGGTCAATGTGGTTACCCAGGTTGTCGTCCCTACGCTGAAGCCATTGCCAATGGTGATAAAGTCAATAAATGCCCCCCTGGCGGCACAGCCACCATGGAAAAGCTGGCGACCCTAATGGGCGTCGAGCCAGAGCCACTGAATGCCGAAGCACAATCTCAAGTAAAAAAAGTCGCCTACATTCGCGAAGATGAATGTATTGGCTGCACTAAATGTATTCAAGCCTGCCCTGTGGATGCGATTATCGGTGCAGGAAAGCTCATGCATACCGTGCTTACAACCGACTGCACGGGCTGCGATCTCTGCGTTGAGCCTTGTCCTGTCGATTGTATTGATATGATCCCAGTCACCCCAAATCTTAAAAATTGGAACTGGCGCTTAAATGCTATCCCAGTGACGCTCATCCAAGAAAACATTATTCAAGAAACCAATATTCAAGAGACAAAGTCTGAAGAGGAAAAGCGGTGTTAACTTTATTAGATCAATTAGATAAAGGAACCCTTTGGCGATCACCCGGTGGAATACATCCTCCTGAAGTCAAATTCCTCTCCAACGCGACGCCTATTGGCCAACTGCCATTAGCCTCGACGTACTTAGTGCCCGTCCCTCAAGTCGGTGAAAACTGTACGCTTGCGGTGAAGGTTGGCGATAGCGTCTTAAAAGGCACGCCATTAACGCAAGGTACCTCGATTTGGCATTTACCGGTACATGCGCCAACATCGGGCACTATTGTTGCTATCGAACCAAGGGCGAGCAACCATGCCTCTGCATTGCCGGTTAACACTTGCGTTATTGCAGCCGATGGCAAAGACACCTGGTGCGAGTTGGTACAACATCAACTTGATGACTTAAGCCATCAGCAAATCGTTGATAAGGTTCGCTCAGCCGGTATTGCGGGTATGGGCGGCGCAGCGTTTCCGACTCATATTAAGCTTAATCCGGTCAGTGAAATCGATTTAGTCATCATCAACGGCGTCGAGTGCGAACCTTATATCAGCGCCGATGACAGATTAATGCGCGAATATAGCCAAGATATCCTCGCGGGTATTGGCATAATTCATCGGCTATTAACGCCAAAACGGATTGTTATCGCCATTGAAGACAATAAACCTGAAGCGGCTAAAGCCATGCAAGCAGCTGTCAGCCAATGCGGACTCCCAGCGGGCAGCATTCGGGTCACGGTTATCCCGACAAAATACCCTTCTGGCGGTGAAAAGCAGTTAATTCAAATCATTACTGGCCGCGAAGTGCCCTCGGGCGCCATTCCCGCCAAACTCGGTATTGTGGTACATAACGTCGGTACTGCCTATGCAATTCATCAAGCCGTCACTCTAGGCAAGCCGCTGATTGAACGCGTTGTGACTGTGACAGGCAAAAATGTCAGCAAACCGGGGAACTACTGGTTACCGATAGGCACGCCCGTTGATCACGTACTGACTGCAACTGAATTCACGCCAGAGCCTGACCAAAAGGTGATTATTGGCGGGCCTATGATGGGCCATGCGTTAGCGAATATCCAAGTGCCTATTTTAAAAGGTACCAACTGTATTCTGGTGCCAAGCAGCCAAGAAATTGGTAGCACGCCCGAAGAAAAAGCCTGTATCCGCTGCGGCGAATGCGCCACAGCCTGCCCTGCACTCTTGTTGCCACAACAACTCTTTTGGCATGCCAAGGCCGAAGAATATGATAAAGCAGCCAGCTACAATCTAAAGGATTGTATTGAATGCGGTTGTTGCAGTTACGTTTGCCCGAGTGATATTCCATTAGTCGAGTATTACCGCATTGCCAAATCTGCACTCAAACAAGCCGCCGATGAGAAGCAGCAAGCGGAGCGCGCTAAACAACGCTTCGATGCCCGCTTAGCGCGTCTCGAAGAAGAAAAACTGGCCCGTGAAGCTAAAGCGAAAGAAGCCGCAGAGCGCCGACAAGCGACGATGACAGGCACAGATAAAAATGCCGTTGCTGAGGCCATGGCACGCATCGCCGCGAAAAAAGCCGCAGCGGCACAAGCAGCCACTGGCGAATCAATTACCGAAGAGGCAAGCGCCACAACAACTGACACTACAGCAGCACCAAAGGGTAAGGCCGCCGTTGCCGCCGCCATCGCCCGTGCGAAGGCGAAAAAAGCCGCTCAAGCAAATACCGAGAGTACTAAAACACATAGTGTGGAAACAGATAGCGCTCAAATAGACAGTTCGGCGAATGTTGATGAGACTGAATCAGCCACTGATGTGATAGCGCAGGAAGCGCCGTTATCCCAGAAAGATAAAGTCGCGGCGGCGATTGCCCGCGCTAAAGCTAAAAAAGCGGCGCAGCAAACCGATACCGCAGCGCTAGAGCATGTTGATATCGCTGACAGCACATCAGAGTTAAACGCTGCTGATGATAAAAAGGCCAAAGTGGCTGCGGCCGTAGCCCGTGCCAAGGCAAAGAAAGCGGCGCAGCAAGCTGAGACAAATGCTGAAAACGATTTAAGCCAGACCGCGACTCCAGCAGTTGATTCCACAGCTAGCGTTCAAGCAGATGTGAATGATGATACAGAAGCAGCCGCTACTGACATTAACGACGCTGAAGCGATTAAAAAGGCCAAAGTGGCTGCCGCAGTTGCTCGTGCTAAAGCGAAGAAAATAGCGGCTGCATCAGCAGAGTCTAAAACTGAGTCTGAAATAGAGTCCGTTGACGAGATCCAAACTGAAGCTAACATGGCATCGCCCTCGATAGCAGCAACGCTTGATACTGCAACAACTGAAGCTGATGCCGTTTTGCCATCGGTGGGATCCACTGCAGAGCCCATTGAAACGGCGCCTTTATCAAGTGATGAACTGAAAAAAGCGCGGATTGCTGCGACCATCGCCAAGGCAAAAGCCAAAAAAGCGGCACTCGCCCAAGAAGCCAACGCTTCGAGCGACTCAAGTGTGACTAATGATTAAGAACAGAATGATTAAAAGGGAACACAATGGCGTTTAAAATAGCCTCATCACCCCATGTAACGCGTAACTTGCATACCTCAACGGTCATGCAAAGGGTGATTTTATGTTTACTGCCGGGCCTTGTCGTGCAATGTGCCTTTTTTGGCTGGGGCACACTTGTGCAAGTCCTGCTGGCGATCCTCGTAGCCTTAAGCTGCGAAGCCGCCGTGATGAAACTTCGCAATCGCAATATCAAAGCAAGCCTTAGCGATAACAGCGCCATGCTGACCGCCATCTTAATTGGTGTCGCCATTCCGCCCCTCGCCCCTTGGTGGATGATCGTCATGGGCACCGCCTTTGCGATCGTCATAGTTAAGCACCTCTACGGTGGCTTAGGCCATAACCTGTTTAACCCTGCGATGGCGGCATATGTATTGCTGTTAGTCTCGTTCCCTGTGCAAATGACCACCTGGATAGCACCGAGCACAGTTGCACTGCATTCACCCAGCCTTGTTGAAAGCTTGCAACTTATCTTTAATGTTGGCGCGCACGTGAATATGGAGCAGTTCCGTTTAGGCATTGATGGCATGACAATGGCGACGCCACTCGATACCCTCAAAACCGATTTATCCATGGGATTAACCACCACAGAAAGTCTCACCAAAGCCATTTTTGATGGCAGTACAGGCGTAGGTTGGTTCTGGGTGAACTTGGCCTATCTTGCTGGCGGGTTAGTGTTACTTAAACTAAAAGCCATTCGCTGGCACATCAGCACTGGCGTGTTATTAGGGCTCTTTGTGGCATCGAGTATCGGTTTCTTACTGTCACCCGATACCCAAGCCAGTCCACTGATGCATCTGTTTTCTGGCGCGACCATGTTAGCGGCGTTTTTTATCGCCACCGATCCCGTTACAGCCGCAACCAGCCCCCGTGGCCGTATTATCTTCGGCGCGTTAATTGGTGTGTTGGTGTATATCATCCGCACGAAAGGCGGTTACCCTGACGCCTTCGCCTTTGCCGTGTTACTGGCCAACCTCTGTGCGCCCTTTATTGACTATTACGTGCGTCCACGCACCTATGGCCATTCAACGAGCTAAGGTCATGCTAAGCGATAACATCATTCTGCGGGCAACGAGAGCTTAAGGATAAAAAGTTGAAAAATCCGATGATTAAAAATGGTTTTTTATTGGCATTGTTTGCCTTGATTTGCACTGGGCTCGTCGCCGCAGTCAATCAACAAACTGTTGATAAAATTAAGCAGCAAGAACAGCAGGAATTAATGCGAGTGTTACATCAATTAATCCCTGATGAGATGCACGATAACGAGCTAACGGCTCAATGTACTTTGCTGCTGGATAAAGACGCATTAGGAACCGACAGCCCAATGCCCGCCTATATAGCCACCAGTGCAGGCAAACCTGTGGCCATCGCCATTGAAGCTATTGCGCCCGATGGCTATAACGGCAACATCAAATTGATTGTGGGTATTAGCACTAAAGGCGAAGTCCTAGGCGTTCGCACCTTAGCTCACCAAGAGACACCTGGGCTCGGTGATAAAATCGATCTGCGTAAATCCAATTGGGTCTCTCAGTTTGTCGGTAAAGTGTTAGACTCGGCAGATGACAAACAATGGTTGGTTAAAAAAGACGGTGGCGATTTTGATCAATTTACCGGCGCGACTATCACCCCGCGTGCTTATGTCAAAGCAGTCAAAAACGCAGTATGGTATTTCAACAATAACCAAGCGCAAATTTTCAGTCTGCCGCTAAATTGTGAGGCCAACAATGACTAATTATCGCGAAATTGCTTGGCAAGGTCTGTGGAAGAATAACCCTGGCCTAGTGCAACTGTTAGGCTTGTGCCCTCTGCTTGCGGTCACAGCGACGATCACGAACGCCCTTGGCCTTGGTCTAGCGACTATGTTAGTGCTGATTGGCTCTAACATTTTGGTGTCGCTGGTGCGCGACTATGTGCCCAAAGAAATTCGTATTCCGGTATTTGTGATGATCATCGCCGCGCTGGTGACCACAGTGCAACTGCTTATCAATGCCTATGCCTACGGTCTGTATTTATCCCTTGGGATCTTCCTGCCGTTGATTGTGACCAACTGCATCATTATCGGTCGCGCCGAAGCCTTCGCCTCTCGCAATAACGCCTTTAGCGCCGCCTTTGATGGCTTAATGATGGGACTCGGTTTTACCTTAGTGCTCACAGTGCTCGGCGCAACGCGGGAAATATTAGGTCAAGGCACACTGTTTGATGGCGCCGATCAACTGCTCGGACCTTGGGCAAAATCCTTAACCATCCATTTATGGCAAGTCGATACTCCCTTCCTCCTTGCTATGCTGCCACCTGGCGCATTTATCGTCATGGGACTATTGATTGCATTGAAAAATGTGATTGATAAAAAAGTGAAAGAACGCCAACCTCAAGTCGCCGCAGAGCCAAGTGTCACCCGCGCGCGCATCACTAAGGTTGGTTAGGCTTTCGACATAAAGACCTAATTCCAGCATAGTACAGAGTATGGTGTTCAACGCTTAATGTGCGCCTAGCGCACTTAAGCGACTGGAATTAAAACATAATATATCAAAGCATAAGCACTCTGCATAAGAACTCAAAGCATAGGAAATCAGCAGGTCTAGGTTTCAAGCTCGTTCAATCATCATTAATACCCTATTGATAATGGCTAGTTGAACCCAACAACCGCGCAGGAATCGTACATGAATCAAGAAAAACGCATCCAGATCCTCACCCGTCTTCGCGATAACAATCCGAAACCTGAAACCGAACTCAATTTTTCCAGTCCTTTTGAACTCTTAGTCGCGGTGACCTTATCCGCCCAAGCGACGGATGTGAGCGTCAACAAGGCAACGGACAAACTCTTTCCTGTGGCGAACACGGCCCAAAGCATTTATGCTCTTGGCGTCGATGGTTTAAAACAATACATAAAAACCATCGGCTTATATAACAACAAAGCCATCAATGTGATCAAAGCCTGTGAGATCTTAATTGAGAAATACAATGGCGAAGTGCCAGAAAACCGCGAAGCCCTAGAGTCTCTGCCAGGCGTTGGCCGCAAAACGGCTAACGTGGTACTTAATACTGCGTTTGGTTGGCCAACCATCGCCGTCGACACCCATATTTTCCGCCTCGCTAATCGCACTAAATTCGCGCCCGGCAAGAACGTGGTCGAAGTCGAGGAGAAAATGCTGAAAGTCGTGCCTGCGGAATTTAAAGTCGATGTGCACCACTGGTTTATCCTGCACGGACGCTACACTTGCCTTGCGCGTAAACCCCGCTGTGGCAGCTGTATCATTGAAGACTTGTGCGAATTTAAAGAAAAAATTTATCCTGAAGAGTAAACCCAAGCGAGTTAGCCTTGGCTTTTCTTCTCGAGCAAACTGACTAACTCTTCATATTTCGGCCCTTGCCCGAATTGCGGTAAGGCCACTGCAAAGACCACGAGTCCAAAGGCCATATAAATGGCGAACTCATTGACCCACAAACCAGATATCGTCAGTCCAGTACCCAGCACGACTAATGCAATCACAGCTAACCGCACTTTCTGCGCCATCTGTACTTTTCGCTTAGCCGATGCAATGAATGCTATTTCAGTTTCGCTAAACAACATCTTCAAATCCTTGTTAAGTTTTACGTGCATTAAATCACAGACAAACAAAAAGCCGCAATAGCGGCTTTTTTGCTTAACTTGGAACTGGGTTAACTCAAACTTGTATTGCTAGTTAAAAGATTGAAACAAAGAACGCGCTGAAAAATAAAGCAATTACAAGTGTAGTGCCTAAGGCCATTTTAAGTTCGGTGTTCATCATTCACTCTCCTAGTTGGTATGGCCATATTATCGTCAACCCTGCGGTAAAAACCCATGTTTGTATCTGTGTTTTGTGAGCAACAGCCAATTTATCGGCAATTTTCTTTTCAAAATTCGCAAAATCGTCCGTCGACAGCAAGCACTTCCCTATCCTAGCCAGCTATGTTGGTCAAGTTCGATAAAAACACAATGGATGACATTTGTAGTCATACGCACATACATTTTTGATATACTCCTCGCCGTAATCTATTTATAGAGAGGACCTATGTCGCAACTATTACACACTATGATCCGCGTCGGTAACTTAGAACGCAGTATAGCTTTTTATACTGAAGTACTCGGCATGAAACTCCTTCGCACCTCTGAAAACCCAGAATACAAATATTCTTTAGCTTTCGTAGGTTACGGTGAAGAGTCCACAGGCCAAGCCGTGGTTGAACTGACCTATAACTGGGGCACAGACAAATACGATTTAGGCACAGGCTTTGGCCACTTAGCCATTGGCGATGAAGATATTTACGCCCGTTGTGCTGCAATTGCTGCAGCCGGTGGCAAAGTAACACGCGCCCCAGGTCCTGTCGCAGGCGGCACCACTGAGATTGCCTTTGTTGAAGATCCAGACGGTTATAAAATTGAGTTCATCCAAATGAAATCGGCGACTCAAGGTTTAGGTTAAGTCTTGCCACCTGAGCAAGAAGATTAACTGAGCAGAACAGTTCGCTAAATGTGAAATGCCGAATCTTGATTCGGCATTTTTTTTTTATAATTTATATCTTGCGTTAGGCACAAAGAAACGGAAACAAGCTAACGATTCACCGCTCGCACTATGCGTTCAAGCTGATTTTATCGACGTTTTATCTTGTCCACTGGTCGTCTTTTTCACGGTTTTACTCGTCCCTTTGCGGCTGAGGATGCGCTTAAGCCAAGTCGTGCGCCATAGCAATAACACGCTAAAACCTAAGATATACAGACTCGGCTCGATGATTTCCGATTTTACCGACCAGTAAAAATGGATTGGCGCTAAAATCGCGACTAAATACACCCCATTGTGCAAGGTCTGCCAACGACGTCCCATCTTACGCATCAAGGCTTTAAACGAAGTTATCGCCAAAGCAGTGACGATAAGATAAGCCACAGCGCCGACAAAAATGTACGGTCGTTTTACCACTTCGCTAAACAGTAATTCCCAAGCAAACAACAGATCTAAACTAAAGAATGCCAGAATATGTAAAGTGGCATAGGCGAACACATACAACCCCACCAAGCGGCGGGTCTGCATTAATAGCCCTTGCTTTGTCAGCTTGGCAATCGGTGAGATCAATAAGGTCGCCGCTAAGGCATTTAACGCGCCTATACCTGTGTAGTGAATAATGTGCTGCACGGGATCGCCGCCCGCACGGCCTAACACTACGGTGAGCACCAGGTAGACGATGGGCACTAACCCCAGCAAATGAAATAACACTTTTAGCCAAAACAAATGCTTAGCGGTTAATCTCAACATAAGTCATCCCCGCTTAATGGCGTATTTCCAAACAGCAAACCAAGCATCAATAGTTTTTCCTCAGATCCATACCGTCATAGAGGGAAGCCACAAACTCGCCGTAACCGTTGAACGGCTGGGTATCAATACGGGTTGCTGAGAATAGTCCGCCCTCGCCAATACGACGTTCACTGGCCTGTGACCAACGAGGATGATCCACCGCCGGATTCACGTTGGCATAGAATCCATACTCGTGTGAGGCAAGCTGATTCCAACTGGTGGGCGGCTGTTTATCCATGACGCGAATTCGCACTATCGATTTAATGCTCTTAAAGCCATATTTCCACGGCACCACTAAGCGAATGGGCGCGCCGTTCTGCGGTGGCAGGGTTTTGCCGTACAAACCGACCGACATTAAGGTTAAATCGTTCATGGCTTCGGCTATCGTCAGACCTTCAACATAGGGATAATGAATGCCACCGCCCATTAATCGACTCTTCTGCCCCGGCATTTGCTCAGGATCAAAAGCGGTTTCGAAGGCGACATATTTGCCCTTGCTAGTTACACCCACTTTTTTCAATAATGCCGCCAGCGGGAACCCCACCCAAGGGATCACCATGGACCAAGCTTCAACGCAGCGCAGACGATAATTACGCTCCTCAAGCGGGAACATTTTAGTCAGATCATTAAAATCTAAAGTCATGGGCCGTTCGACTTCACCTTCGATACGCAGTTGCCAAGGATCGACTTTAAAACCTTGGGCATTATTGAAGGGATCTTGCTTGTCCGTACCAAACTCGTAAAAGTTATTGTGCTGCGTCACCTTATCCAGCGGAGTTAACACATCAGCATCACCGTATTGCTTATTGGTTTGAAAGGTCAGTGGCGTGGTGATAAATGAGGACTTAGGCTGATCGCCAAATAGATCGAACAATCCGGCCTGCACGTAACCTGGCACACTGGCGCCGATAGCACCAAGCCCCATAGCTTTCACAATCTGCCGGCGCGAGCGAAACACTGCTTCGGGCGTCACTTGGTTATCTTGCATGTGCCACTGCGCTTTTTTAAGAATACCTGGGGTAAAACGGGAATGTTTAGCCAATTGACACCTCTACCATCTAATGATTAACGCCACCGAGTCGCGATAAAAGCTTATCTGGCGCTCGTCTGTATCGCTCACTTCTATGCTCACTTTAATATAGACAGGTAAAATCCAGAAAAACTTTCCACCCGTGAATAAATTCACCTTAAACGTATAAGACTTGCTCATTCAAGCATTAAGCGCAGATATAGTTGATTAAAGGGCTTGAAGCCTATTGGGCGGCATGCGAACCTAAGCGCCAAAGCTAAAGGAGTGCTATTGATCATGCCATTTTCTCAATCTTTTTCCGTCGCCGAAATCATCGGCCTTCTCGCCATAGCCTTCTTAGGCCTATTGATCGGTGCTCTGCTCAACCAAAGACTCACCCGCCAACGTTGGCAACAACACAAAGATCAACTTGAGCAAGAGATGCGTCAAGTGAATGAAGATGCTGAATTATCCTTAGCACAACAGCAGATTTTGGTTGATGACAAAGAGGCGCAACTGCGCCAATACCAGCAGCGCCTTGAGCTCAAAATTGAACAATTAGGTAAAGCCGAGGCCTTAGCCGAACGTGTACCCACCTTAGAGCAACAATTAAATGACAGCCAGCGCCGTCAGTTAGAAATTCAATTGGCGCTGTCGAAATCCAATGCCATGCAGCAAACCATTCAAGCCAAGGCCGATGCCCAGCAAGAATCACTGCAGGATAAAATCGCTAGCCTAGAATCGGCCGAAGTGCGCTTACAAACCCAATTTGAAAACCTCGCCAATCGAATCTTTGAAGAACGTAGCGAAAACTTTAAGCATCAAAATGCCAGTCAACTCGAAGGCGTGCTTGGACCATTGAAACAACAGCTTGAAGGATTCAGACAACAAATTCGTGAATCCTACACCCACGAACAGTCCGAGCGCAGCGCCCTTAAACATCAACTTGAGCACCTGCGAGATCTCAATCTGAAGATGAGCCAAGATGCAATCAACCTGACCAAAGCGCTCAAGGGTGATAACAAGCAGCAAGGTAACTGGGGTGAAGTGATCCTCGATCGCGTGCTGCAGGAAAGCGGTCTACGTGAAGGCCACGAATACCATACCCAGCAAGATCTCAAGGACGACAACGGTAAGCGCTTTAAGCCGGATGTGATTGTGCATCTGCCAGAAAATAAAGACGTGGTCATCGATGCTAAAATGTCCTTAGTCAGTTATGAGCGTTACTTCAACAGTGAAGATCCTGCCCTACGCCAACAGGCGATTAATGAGCATGTGATCTCGATTCGCAGTCACATTAAGGGCTTGAGTCAAAAGGATTATCAAAATCTGCACGGGCTTAAGAGCCTCGATTATGTGTTGATGTTTATTCCTATTGAACCGGCATTTTTACTGGCGTTAGAGCATGATCCTAGCCTAGTCAATTTTGCTCTTGAGCAGAATATCATGTTGGTAAGCCCGACGAATTTACTGGTAGCCCTGCGCACCATTAACAATATTTGGCGCTACGAATATCAAAACCAACACGCGCAAACCATAGCAAAACAAGCGGGTCGTATTTACGACAAGTTATGTGGTTATATTGAAGACATGGAAAAACTCGGTCGTGCCTTAGATAACGCCGAAAAAACCTATCACAGCGCCATGAACAAGCTGTCATCGGGCAAGGGCAACCTAGTGCGTCAAGCCCACTTAATGCAGCAACTCGGGGTCGATACCAGTAAACAGCTGGATAAAATGCTGCTAGAAAAAGCACTCAATGAAGCCCAAGACGACAACGACACACAGGATGATGACGCTGAGCTAACGCTGCCGCCAACGCGCGATCCTAAGGACACAGAACTCGAATCCGCATAATGCCCAAATTGATAAACTGAGTTGATAAGTTGAGTTAATAGACTGATTTGATAAACAAAGTTAATAGACCTAATTGATTGATAGAGTTGAACACTCGCCAATAACCTTGAATCGATACGGACATGTCGATTGATACCTTGATGCCCGGAGGCAAACGCTCCATGTGCAAAGCCGTGATGAATGTGGTTATATCCAGCGCAATATTGCTCGCAGGCGCCTTGAATGCCCCTTCTGCATTCGCGTTAACGCCAACGCAGAAAACTTTCCTTGAGGCCGAAAAAGCCTTAAAGAAACAAGACTATGAAGTCTATAAACCCCTACGGGCAAAATTGGGCGATTATCCGCTGGCGATTTACTTAGACCATGATATCGACATCGGCGATCTCAATGGTTTGCATGGCGCTGCGGCAAAAAATCTGATTGATAAGTATCAAACCACGCCTATGTACAACAGGTTAAGGTCTAAATACTTAAACAATGCGGGAACCCAAAAACGCTGGAGTGATTATCTTGCGATAAGCCCCGATGTCCCTACCGACATCCGCCTGCAATGTTATTACTACGAAGCAAAACTTGCCAAGGGCGAGATAAAAACCGCCTATGCGGCGGCGCAATCACTCTGGGTCTTTGGTAGTTCACGGCCAAAAGAATGTGATCCCCTGTTCAACGCTTGGACCAAAGCGGGTAAACGCACTCAAGATGTGATCTGGGCGCGGATGATGCTGAGTTTTGAGACTAGCGAAACCAGTCTGCTGAGCTATTTATCCCAGAAAATCACCACCCATAATAACGAAGCGAAGCGCTTAGTCGCCGTGTATAAAGATCCAAACAGCCTGCGCCATACCGAAAAGTTTAAGGATAAAAATCCGATTGTGGGTGACATAGTCGCGGCGGGATTAAAACGCCTTGCCCGCAAGGATCTCGACCAAGCGATTAATTTGTATGAACGGTATCAAAAAGCTAATCGTTTCACGCCAGCACAAGCCCAACAGCTGGATAAATACTTAGTTCGCCGCATCTTAATCGAACAAGATGATAGCCATAAAAGCTATGTTGATAATGTGCTGGCCGAGCTAAAAAGTGACGACTTATTTGAACGCCGCTTAAGATGGGCCATTCGCGATCACGACATGCGCAGCATTGCCCGTTACTTGAACTTGCTGCAACCAGAAACCTTAGCTAAGGAACGTTGGCAATATTGGCTCTATCGCACCAATGCCAAAGATGCGCCTGAAAGTGCCACTAAGGCTCTTGCGACAATCAGCAATGAACGTAATTTTTACGGTTTTGCCGCCGCACAATTTTTAAATAAACCCGTCTCGCTGAATCAAAGCCCAGAGCCTATCGTCGACGCCAGCAGCCAAAAATTAACCGATGATCTGGGTTTTGTGCGCGTGCAAGAGCTGATGGCGCTGGACCGTTATTTCGATGCACGTTACGAATGGATGTCGCTACTAAAACGCAGTGACAATACGATGCGAGCCCGTTACGGCCGTTATGCCCATGAGCAAGGCTGGTATGATTTCGGCGTCGAAGCCAGCATACAAGGTAAGTTGTGGGATGACATTCCCCTGCGCTTCCCGATGGCGCACCAAGAAGGTTTTGAGCACGCCAGTAAAAAGCACAAAGTCAACATAGATGAGATTCGCGCGATCAGTCGCCGCGAGAGCGCGTTTTATCTGTACGCGACCTCAGGCGTGGGTGCCCGCGGCTTAATGCAAATTATGCCAGCAACCGCTAAAGCAACCGCCAAGAAACATGGGGCTAAATATAGCGATCCTAAGGATCTTTACAGCGCAGAGCTTAACCTCAATCTTGGCAGTGCTTACTATGCCCAGTTGTTAAAAGAGTTTAACCAGAACCGTATCCTCGCCACAGCCGCCTATAACGCGGGCCCATCACGGGTGCGTCGCTGGTTGGCAAACTCGGATGGAAAACTCGATGCCATGGGCTTTATCGAAGCCATTCCCTTCACTGAGACCCGTGAATATGTGCAAGCCGTCTTCAGCTATCGATTGATTTATGAGGCGCAGGAGCAAAAAGCGCATCCATTATTCAGCGAAGCCGAACTGAAGTTTGCTTACTAACTCGCGACATAAAAAGGAACTCGATGCTCAGCAGTATCGAGTTCCTACTTTTCAGCATACCCTAAGATAATGCTCATGCTTTAACCGCCTAAAATTCTTAATGATATTCTCTAAATTCAAATCATTAGCAAAGCGAATAATTATTCAGCAGTCACGCCGTTTTATCGTAAACTTGTTTGCACTGCGAGTGATTAAATGCGAATAATTAGTATTAATGCATTAAGACTCCCATTAGGCCCATGATTAACCTTAGCTCGTTAACACTTAGCTGCGAATACCAACCCTTTGTCGATCCCCATACGTTAGCCATCGACGGCTATGAAGCCTTAGCGCGTTTTTATCTACCTGATGGCGATGCGGTTGCACCTAATATCGTGTTCGAGCAATTGCATGAATCCACAGAATTACTCGCCGCCGTTGAATATCAAGCCAAAGCATTTCAACTCGCTCACGCGCCCAGCCAGCTGCGCATTTTTATCAATGTCGATCCCCACGCTGTCGATGGGCCACATACTGCCAAGCTTATAAAGCTGTTATCGCAGTACCAGCAAGTCACGGTCGAGATCATTGAAAATACCTGCATTAACGATGCCCAGCTTGCCAATCAGTTATTCAGCCAATTTAAACAAGCAAATATCAAGGTAGCGCTGGACGATATTGGTGCGCCCCACTCCATGCTTTGTGTCGATTTGATGATGAATGTAGATTATCTCAAGTTCGATCGCCATTGGTTAACCCACATCACACATCCCGAAGGAGTCCAGTTACTCATAGCGCTGATTAACTTTGCCAAGCAAACCAACAAACAGTGCATTCTAGAAGGCATAGAAACCGAAGCCCACTTGGCGTTTGCGCGAGACATAGGCGTCGACTTAGTCCAAGGCTTTCTGTTTAAATCTTGGTTTATTCGCCCCACCCGCACTCAAGCGCTGTGTCTTGCATAGATCCACGCGCCGCCCTTTGACTTTGCGCCACCAGCACACGCAAGCCTAAACGTCATTCAGTCGAGTAATTGATTTCGCACTAGAAATGCTACTGGATAAGCAGGCTATGATCCGCCATAGTGGTAAAGCTTGTCTGCTTTCGCAAGCACTTTCAGTTACGCTTTTAAATGTATTAGGAGTCGCCCGTGGCACAATCTGGGATCAGCGAATTACTGCAACAACTCGAACAAGTGTTGCTGGGCAAACCTAGGCAAATTCGGCTTGCTTTGGCCTGCATTCTCGCCCGCGGCCACCTGCTGATTGAAGATTTACCCGGCATGGGTAAAACCAGTATTTCCCATGGCATAGCCCAAAGCTTGGGCTTGAGTTACCAAAGAATTCAATTTACCAGCGACATGCTGCCCGCTGATATTCTTGGTGTGTCGATTTTTGATAAACATCAGGCGCAATTTATCTTCCATCCAGGACCGATTTTTAAGCAGATGATCTTGGCCGATGAAATTAACCGCGCTAGCCCTAAGACCCAAAGCGCCTTGCTTGAAGCGATGGCCGAACAACAAATCTCCGTCGATGGCATCACCCACAGATTACCCAATCCTTTCTTTGTGATCGCGACCCAAAATCCCACAGATCAATCCGGCACATTTCCGCTACCAGAATCGCAGCTCGACCGGTTTATGATGCGTCTGTCAATTGGTTATCCAAGCCACGACGCCGAACTTGCGATGCTGAAGAGCAATCATAACCACTTAACCTTAGATCAACTGCCCCAATGCCTGACACCACTGGCCTTGATGCAACTGCAAGAACAGTGCGACAAGGTGAGCGCTTCCGATGCCTTACTCAATTACATTCTGGCCTTAGTGAGTTTTTCTCGCAGCCAAAGTGATAGCGTGGGTTTATCGCCCCGCGCCACCAAAGCCCTATTGCAAGCCGCTAAGGCATGGGCTTTTTTAGCGGGGCGACATTATTTAGTCCCTGAAGATGTACAAGCGGTCTTTTGCTGCGTGGCGGAGCACAGACTCAGAACCAGTAGCCAATTACAGGGTGAAGCCTTATCCGAGCGAATTCTGGCGAGCGTTAACCCCATCATGTGATGAACCGCTGTCATGAACAATATTGCTAAGGCATGCAGTTAATCGAGCAGTTAACCTAGGCATTAAAGCAAGCCATTCAACCATGGAAGTGATGCAGAAGTGAAACGACTGATACGCCCTACTTTCGTTCCGACTCTAGTACCGATTTGGCAGCGTTGGTTAGCAAGGCGTTTACCACCGAGTCCTGAAATCACCTTAAGCCATCGCAGCATTTTTATTTTGCCGAGCGGTTTTGGCTTAGTTTGGCTCGGGTTGGTTTTACTCTTATATCTATTTGGCACTAACTATCAAAATAACTTAGTCATTGGCCTTAGCATCTTATTATTAAGCCTGTTTAATACCTGTATTCTCTACAGTTACAAAAATCTGGCGGGTCTACATTTACGCGCCATGACGCCGCCCGAAGTCTATGCGGGAGAGACCTTAACCTTTCCGGTCCTCATCAGCACCCATCACAGTGGCCATAATATTCAGCTTAACTATCCGCATAATCGCACTTATACAGTGCAGAACGTCGGTACAGATGAACAGCAAGCGCTCGTGCCCTTCGAATATCATCAGCGGGGCCAAGTGTCACCGGGTCGGCTCAAAATTGAATCCTTCTATCCCTTAGGGCTTTGCCGCGCATGGTCCCATGTGGATTTGGCCATTAGTCACTTAGTCTTTGCCCAACCAATTGAAGCACAGTTGCAGCTTGAGGCTGATCATACTCAGTCGGAGCAAGATCCTCTGTTACTGGCGGGTAAACATGTGTCGGGTATCGATGAGTTTAAAGGTCTTAAACCCCATGTGCTCGGCGAGTCCCTCAAGCAAGTGGCGTGGAAACAGTGGGCGCAGGGTCGCGGTATGTTGAGTAAAGAGTTTCAGCAGCCCCAAGGCGATCCCGTTTGGTTAAGACTCAGACCCGATGCTAAACGGCTCGAAACCCAATTGAGTCAGCTAAGCTGGCAAATCAATAAACTCACGCAACTTGAGCAGTATTTTGGCTTACATCTGCAAAACCCAATGGGAGACGATGTCCTGGTCGCGCCCGCGATAGGCAATAACCACAGGATCGCCTGTCAAAAAGCCATTGCCTTATATCCACAATTAGCGCCTTCAGCGGCGAAGTCCCAATATCAGTCATCAGACGCTAATCAGCCACAAAAAACGAATCAAGCTCCCCGCAAGCAGCATCATATCCCTACTTCGAGGGAGCAAGTATGAAGTTAGCGGCCAATAGCACGACACCGCAAATCGGCGACAATATTAGCCGCCAGACACTTTTTTGGTTATTGATCACCAATATTGCGGTATTAAGCCCGCTATTTGATAAGACCACGCCTTGGACCTTAGGCATTTGCGCAATTTGTTTGCTGTGGCGTGTGGGGATTTATGTCGGCAAAGTTGCAAAGCCGCCGCGTTTTTTGGTGACCAGTCTTGCGATCGGCGCCGCAACCACACTGGCACTCGTTTCAAAGGAAATAGGCTTACTCAATGCGCTAGTGAACCTGCTGCTGTTAGGTTATGCCTTAAAATACATTGAAATGCGTAATCAAAGGGATGTGCGCGTTGTCGTCCTCGCGGGCTATTTTATTATCGCGCTGACCTTTATTGATCACCAATCCTTACTCAATACCGCGCATTTACTCGTGGTGACGCTGATCAACACCTGCGTGCTCGTGACCCTGTATCAAGATAAACACTCCCTAAAACACACGGCGTGGCTCGGTGGTAAATTTTTACTCCAGAGTGTGCCCCTCGCGCTGCTGTTGTTTTTGGTGTTACCGCGTTTTGCGCCGCTCTGGTTAGTGCCCAACATGAAAGAAGCCCAAACGGGCTTGTCCGATAGTCTGGCCATTGGTGATATCGGTAAGCTCACCCGTTCGACCGAGCTGGCCTTTAGGGCGAGTTTTACCAATGCGGCGCCCATTAATGCTGAGTTATATTGGCGCGCTCTGGTGATGGAAAACTATGACGGTATGACTTGGCGTCAGGAGGAAGGCATTAAAAAGCTGCAAAAAGATGCGCTGCTGTTTCCGCCCTCTCGGCCCAGCCCCGCTTTGATGCTTAATAGTCCAGCTTCAACAATCACCAGTCCTGACGCTGTGACCAATAACCCTGATTTAATGACCAATGATCCTGATTTAACAAAAAGCCCCGCTTCGATAAGTCGCGAAGGTCAAGATACTGCAAAACAAGGCAAGCAAAACAATAAGCTGAGTCTTCGTTACCAAGTGATTGCTGAGCCGAGCCACCAGCCGTGGTTATTTGGTCTTGATGTCGCCTACAGCCAAGATGATAGTGTGGTCAATATGCCCGACTATCGACTGTTAGCGCTGCGCAATGTCGATCAGCGAATGAGTTATCAAGTGGAGTCTTGGCCCAAAGCTAAGATGGATCTCAGGCTCTCGGCGCGGCAAAGACAGATTAACCTCGAACTGCCGAGTAACAGTAATCCACGAACTTGGGCGCTGGCCGAGCAATTTAAGACTCAATATCCCGAGCCTAAGCCACGACTCTGGGCCATGATGCGCCACTTTAATACCGAGCCTTTTTTCTACACACTCACGCCGCCTCCCCTTGGGCCGCAGCAAGTGGATGATTTTCTATTTGAAAACAAAGCCGGATTTTGTGTGCACTATGCCGCCGCCTTCATTGTTATGGCGCGGGCCACAGGTTTACCCGCACGTATGGTTACAGGTTATCAGGGCGGCGAATTTAATCCGCAAGCGGGTTACTACAGCGTGTATCAATATATGGCCCACGCATGGGCAGAGGTTTGGCTCGAAGGTGAAGGTTGGGTGCGTTTCGACCCGACCGCTATGGTGGCGCCCGATCGTATCGAACAAGGATTCGACGCCCAGTTTGATCCCGCGCTGAGTTATCTGCAGGAAAGCCCTTTTAGTAGCTTACGCTTTAAATCCATGCCTTGGCTCAATGAGTTAAGGCAACGTTTTGCCAGCATAGATTATTACTGGAGCGTGTGGGTATTGGGTTTCAATCAAGATAGGCAGAATCAAGTGCTCAGCGGCATTTTAGGTGATGTGACTAACACTAAAATCGCGGTATTTATGGGGCTGTGTATCAGCCTTACTGTGCTCTATATCGCCTACAGTGCGGGGCTTTTACATTTTAGCACTCAGGGCGATCCCATCAGCGCCCGCTATCAACAGATCTGCAATCGCCTCGCCCGCCATGGTATTAAGCGTAATGACAGTGATGGGCCAAACCAATTTGCACAGCAGATTATCGAGCAATACCAACACTGTGCACCACAGCTTTGCACGCTGATGCACACCTTGACCCAAAGTTATGTGGCGCTGAAGTATCAAGATTTACCGGCTGATGACTATCAAGCGCATTTAACAAAATTTAAAGCGGCGGCGAAGCAACTGAATTGGTTATTGCTCAGAGCCAAAGTGAAAGATAAGTTCAATTTAGCCTAGCATTCGTCAACTGAGCTGTAACTGGCGATACATCATCGGAGCAAGCACCAATAAACACCTAAAATTGCGGGTTAATTCCACAGAAGCAGCAATAGTGTTGAATCTTATAAATCAAACACATAGAATTGTTTTATTGTCACCATGCCGAGTTGCACATGCTAAAGTTAATCCAGTCCAATCAGATGGAAGTGCTCTGCGCCCATTTAGCCGCTTACCTGACCCAACCCCTTGCTTTTGCACGTCTACTGAGTAACGAGCATATTCTGGTGCAGAGCCCTGGCATGTCGACTTGGCTGCGCCTCGAAATCGCCAAACAAAATGGGATTGCCGCCGCATTGGAATTTCCGCTGCCATCGAGCTTTACTTGGCAGTTGTGCCATGACTTATTGCCCGATGTGCCCAAGGACAACGCCTTCACTAAGGCGGCGATGACGTGGAAGCTGATGCAACTCTTGCCGCGCATGTTGCAAGATAACGCCTTTGGGCCATTGAGACACTATCTAGGCCATGTGCAAGGTAATAGCCTAGACAATATGCTAGACAGCACGTCCACCACAAATAGCGCCGATACGAGTGAACATCTCAACACCAGTGATATGACGGCTGACGACATTAAGCTGTACCAACTCTGTGGCCGTATCGCCGATATCTTCGACCAATACTTAGTGTATCGCCCCGATTGGATTTTAGCGTGGGAGCAAAACGAGCATCCCGAATCACTCACCAAGCCGCTGAATGATGACCAACGCTGGCAACCCATTTTATGGCGCGCACTGATTGCCTTTAACCGTGATGAGCTTAATCAAAGCCATTACCATAGAGCCAACTTACACAGTGACTTGATTGCCGCGCTGAATAATCCCGACACATCACTCGCCAAATTGCCACAACGCCTATTTGTGTTTGGCATTTCCTCGATGGCGCCGCAAACCCTTGAAGTGCTTTACCATCTGGCAGGCCGCATTGATGTGATCGTACTGGGCTTAAGCCCGTGTCAGCACTATTGGGGTGACATTGTTGATCCCCGTAATCGTGCCCGTATGGCTGTGCAATATGTGGGTAAACGCCAATTAGCCGAACTGTGGGAAGATAAACTCGAAGTGGGCAATCCGCTGCTTGCCAATAACGGCAAGATGGGCCGTGAATTACTCGATATGCTGCTTGAACTTCCCGCCGAACACTGCGACTTTGGCGACGATGTGTATTGTGATCCCTGTGACGATCCCAACGATCCACACAGTCATGCCAGCATGCTCCACGGGGTGCAATACGATATTTTGGAGATGCAAACCTTAGACAGAGTGCTAGGGCCTGATGCAGAGCTGTATCAGAATGTCGAGAACAGACGCCTGCTTAAGCGCGACGATGAATCCATTCGAGTCAAGAGTTGTCACAGTCCACTGCGGGAAGTTGAAACCCTGCACGATCACTTGCTTGAGTTACTCAGCAACCATGACGACCTGACACCCAAAGACATAGTGGTCATGATGCCCGATGTGGCCGCTTACGCACCCTATATCGATGCTGTCTTCTCGGCGAAGCAAGGCCTACATTACATTCCCTACGCAATTGCCGACCGCGGCGCGGCGCAAGAATCACCGCTCATCAATAGCTTTTTGAATTTACTCGGGATTAATCAAAGTCGTTTTGGTCTGACCGATATTCTAAGCATACTCGAAGTGCCCGCCATTTTACGCCGTTTCCAACTCGATGACGATGAATTGCAACTCATCCGCCGCTGGTTAGATGAAGCTGGCGTGCGCTGGGGCCGCGATGAACAAAGCCGCCTTAAGCAAGGTGTGCCAGCGTTTGAGCAAAACTCCTGGGCCTTTGGTATTAAAAGGCTGATTTTAGGCTACGCCTTGAGTGACGATGCGCCGCTGTACCAAGACCATCTAATCGTGACTGGCATCGAAGGCCAATCGGCGCAGGCGCTGGGTAAGTTACTCAATTTTATTGAAGTACTCGATAAAACGGCGCAAATACTCGCCCTGCCGCAAGTGGGCGCCCTGCGTTTGGCTGAATTAACTGAGCTGCTGGATGCCTTCTACGACACAGATGAAGACGAGCGCGAACAGTTACAGGAAATCCGCGATGCCATTGCCGCCCTAGAGCAAGAGTTACTATCGGCGGGCAAGCCCTTAGATTCAAACTCGTTAGATACAAGTATGTTCGAGACGCTAGCCCAACAGAGTATAAGCGGACTGAGCCTCAGTATTGAAGTGCTGCAACAGTGGTTTAATCAACGCTTAACCGAATCTCGGGTCGGCCAGCGTTATCTTGCGGGGAGCGTGAACTTTTGTACCTTGATGCCGATGCGCTCGATCCCCTTTAAGGTCGTGTGTTTACTCGGCATGAATGATGGGGTTTATCCTAGGGTTCAACATCCCGTCGGCTTTGATTTAATGGCGCATTTCGGCGCCCGTAAAGGCGATCGTTCCCGCCGTCTCGATGACAGATATTTGTTTTTAGAAGCCTTATTGTCGGCGCGCGAGCAACTGTACATCAGCTACATCGGTCGCAGCGAACGGGATAACTCTGAACGTATCGCCTCTATGCTCGTCTCTGAACTGATTGAATATTGTCAGCTGTGCTATTTGCCTGAAACGCTATTGGCTCAATCGCAGAAAGCTTCAAGCCCCATAGACCCAGAAGATGCTGAAAAAGCCCTCTATAACGCGATCGTCAGCCACCAGCCGCTGCAACCCTTCGATCCTAAGTTATATCAAGTCGCAGTAAAAAATAGCGACGAAGATGGCTCAAGCATAGGCCAAAGTTACAGCCAGCAATGGTGTCCACCCAATGCCGACGCAGCGGGCACACATGCGGGCCGCTTTATCGACGTGCAAACGCGCATCATGCTCGAAGCAGATGAACCAGACTCAATGCCAGATACAGAAGCACAGCCAGCTTCTGTGCACGCAACGCAAAGCAAGCAAGTGGATATGTCTGCCCTGATCCGTTTCTTTCGAAATCCGGCGCAGTACTTCTTCAACCGAACGCTTAAAGTCGATCTTAGCCTTAATATTCAGGCCGATGATAATGACGAGCCCTTTAGCTTAAATGCACTAGAGCGCTATATGTTGCAGGCCCAGTTACTCGACGATGCCATAGGCCAAGGTCTGACTGAGCCCGATATCGAGCTGATTAAACGCCTCAAAGCCAGCGGCAGTTTGCCCATGCAGCCCTTCGATGATTTACTGCTACGCCAATATCAGCACGATATTAAGCCTTTGATTGGCAGAACCTTGTTCCTTAAGGGAGAACAAGCCAGCAGTCATGCGGATATTAAACTCCTGTTTGACTTACCCATCACGGCGGGTAAATCCCAGCAAGTGTTACTGCAAGGCCGTATCGATGACTTAAGCCCTAAGGGATTAGTCAATTACCGTCCCGGTAGCGCCCACGGCCGCGATGTGCTGAGGTTATACCTTCGCCACCTGTGTTTAATGGCAATGGGGCACACACATGCAAGCTATCTACTCGATATGGGGCATTTTCACGCCTTAGCGCCAATTACTGCTGAGCGCGCCCATGCGTTACTGGCCGATTTGCTGGTACTGTTTTATCAAGGTCAGCAATATCCACTGTGTTTTATGCCGCGCACCTCACTGGCCTACGTCAGCTGCGAGGGTGAGCACGATGAGCGTTTGCAGCAAGCGTTACCTGAATGGCTGGATGAGCAGAGTCAATTAGGAGAAGGGAACGAGCCCCATTATCAGCGCTTATTCAGCTTCCCGCGGGATTTCGCTGAGGATAGCTTTGGCGCATTAGCCGAGCGCATCTATCGCCCTATGGTGAGTTTATATCTCAAAGACACACTGGCTCAGCTTGAGGAGTTTGCGCTGAACGATGGCATGACCCAAGGCCAAACACCCGATGTACAAGCGACTGACACACGAGCGACTACAGCACATTTGAACCGCGATAGCGCACAGGGAGAGCAAGCATGAGTGAACCGATGCAGTTAAACGCAGCAGCGTTACATTCAGCACCACAGGCGCTTGATCCTCTCACTCTGCCCTTTGGCGGTAGTCGTTTGATTGAGGCCAGCGCTGGCACTGGTAAAACCTACACGATTTCAGGTCTTTACTTACGCTTATTGCTTGGTGATGGTATAGCAGCGCCGCTCACCTGCGAGCAGATTCTCGTGGTTACCTTCACCAATGCGGCCACCGAAGAGCTAAGGGATCGTATTCGCCGGCGTATTCAAGTCGCCTTTAAGTGCTTCTTAGGGCTAACGATTGCCGATCCCTTTGTGCAGGCGTTGTATGACAACACTCCTGAGAGTGAACGCGCCATTGCCCTGCGGCGTTTCGATCTCGCCCTTAAATCCCTCGATGAAGCGGCGATTTTTACCATCCACGGTTTCTGTCAGCGAATTTTATCGGATCTCGCCTTTGAGTCCTCCTTGCTGTTCGAATCGGACTTTACCTTGGACGACAGCGAATTTTTACACCATGCCGTGCGGGATTTTTGGCGTGAGGCCTGTTATCCGCTGCCCGATTACTTAGCGCAAATCATTGCTAAGGAATTTGGCGAGCCCGATGGTTTGGTCAAACAATTGCGACCGCTCCTTGGCGCCAGTCAAGCAAAGCCTCTGAAACCCGCGCTTAAGTTTGATGCCTTAGCCCTATCACTGCGCCAAAGTTTAGAGCGCTTTAAATTAGCTTGGCCAAGGGGGCGTGATGGCTTATTGGCATTGCTACACAGTTTGCCACTCAATGGCACCCGCTTTGGCAAGGCAACGGATAAGTACCCTAAGCTCGCCGCCATGTTCGATGCGCTGGATAACTGGCTCGCCTTCGGTCATGGGTTGCCGCCGCTGAAAGAGTTAGAAGCCTTGTCCTTGTCTGAGTTAAAGCTCAACAAGGGCGGCGTGATCCCAAGTGTGAGCGAAGCACCACTGATGGATCATATGGAGCAACTTGCCACATTAATTGCCGCCATTAAACCGGCATTTTTGTATAGCGCGAAACTCGGCATAAGCGAGCGATTTGCCCAGCAAAAGCAGCAAAAAAACGTGCTGACCCCAGATGATTTGCTCACGACATTAGCAAGCGCGCTACATGCCAATAATGAAACCTTGCCCAAAGCCGTGGCAACACGTTTCCCCGTCGCGCTTATTGATGAATTCCAAGATACCGATCCGCTGCAATTTGCGATCTTCTCTGGCATCTACCAAGGCCGCTACTCGTTTGAACAGCAAGGTGTAGACGCTACCGAAAATAAGCTCAGTCTGTTGATGATAGGCGATCCTAAGCAAGCCATTTATGCCTTTCGCGGCGCCGATATCCATACCTATATTGAGGCCCGTCATCATACGCAGGCCCACTATCATCTGGATACAAACTACCGCTCAAGCGCAAACATGGTCGCTGGGGTTAACCATCTCTTTAGCCAGCATCACGATCCTTTTATCAGTCAGTCGATCCCCTTTGATAGCGTGAAAACGCCCAGCAGTGCCAAGGGGAAAATCCTCACTGAAAAAACCGTCAATCCAGCTGCCTTAAGATTAAGACTCTTAAGCGAAAGCGCAGAAAACGGCCTCAACAAAACCACCGCCAGACACTTGCTCGCCGAAGATGCAGCAGCGGAGATCACCCGTTTACTGACAGATGCGGCCAATGGCGAATGCCACAGTCCAAACGGACCTTTGATCGCTAAAGACATCGCTATCTTAGTGCGGGATCGCAACGAAGCGGCGGTGATGAAAACCGCATTGAGTAAACGCCACATAGGCGCGGTGTTTTTAAGTCGTGACAGTGTATTCGATACCCTTGAAGCGCGGGAAATGGCGTTAATTTTGCGTTCTCTGGCGAATCCTAAGGATGAGCGAGCACTGCGCAGCGCCCTAGCCACGGCATTATTGGGCTACAGCGCCGAGCAAGTTCATGCCTTCAACCAAGATGAAGAGCACAGACAGCTGTTATTAGAGCAGTTTTTTAACTTGCACCAAGTGTGGCAAAAACGCGGCATCATGCCCGCGCTACTAAGCCTTGCCAATAGCACTAAGCTGATTGACCGTTTACTGCACACCGCCAGTACGCAAACCGATGCACAGGAGCAAGATGCCACGAATGGCGAGCGCCGTTTGACGGATTTTCGTCACCTTGCCGAGCTATTACAGCAAAAAGCCACCGAGCTTGATGGTATTAGCGCCCTGCTTAATTGGTATGAACAGCAACTGATCGATAACACGGGCACCGATGAACAGCAGCTGCGCCTCGAGAGCGAGCAGAATCTGGTGCAGATCGTTACTATCCATAAGAGTAAGGGCCTTGAGTATCCCGTGTGCTTTGTGCCCTTTGTCAGCCTAGCCCGCGACAATCGCCGTCGCCCGACGCCTATGCTGTACCACAGAACCAACGATGCAGGTGAGCAAGAGCTAGTATGGGATATCGAAGGCACGGATGAGGGTTGGGATCGCGCCAAACAAGAAACCTTGGCCGAAGACTTGCGCTTGCTATATGTGGCGCTCACTCGCCCTGTGTATTTGTGTTACTTGTATATCGCCAATCACAGTCGTCAGCTTAAAAATGGCCTTAAAAGTCAGCTGCATGAAACCGCCATCGGCTATCTGCTCGGCATAGGCGACTCAGAATGTGACTTTGCCCGTATCTGCAATGCAGCGCAGCAGCTCGCCCAAGATGTGGAAGCCATAAGTATTGATAAGGTGCCCGATGACATAGACGAGCGGCCATTGCCCTCAAGCCAAGACATAGCACAACTACTGAGCGCGAAAACCTTAACCCGCCAATACAGCACGCCGTGGCGAGTCGGCAGTTATTCAGGCCTAGTTAAAAATACCAGCCATGGTAAAACCGCGCCGGGTGCCGACGATGAAATATTAGGTACGCTTGAATATATGGCTGCGCAAACACTCTCTATCCCTGATGAGCCAAGCCATGATCTGCAGGATGGCATGCTCAATCGCTTTAACTTTGAGCGCGGCGCCAATGCCGGTAGCTTTATGCATTTAGTGTTAGAAGAAATTGATTTTACACAGGCAGAAATCGACTTACCGCTGCAATTGCCTAAAGCCATGCTGCAATACGGTATCGCGCCCGAATGGCAAACAGTATTACATACTTGGTATTTGGATGTGCTGCATGCACCGCTCGGCGCTATGCCGCACGCCTTAGAGTCGCAAGTCACGGGGCATGTAAGCGCCGTCAAACCGACTCATCCAGATCTGTGCTTAGCCAAGTTATCGCCGCAGAATACCTTAGTCGAAATGGAGTTTTATTTACCCTTAAGCGAACTTAAAGATGCTGAGCTCAATGCGCTACTGCTGCAATTTGGCTATGAGTCGACACTTAAGTTTGATGATCTCAAGGGCATGCTCAAAGGCTTTATCGACTTAACCTTTGAATACCAAGGTCAATATTATATCGCCGACTATAAGTCGAATCATTTAGGCGACAACATCAATGCCTATCATCAGAGCGCGCTGCAAAGCGCAATAACCGATCACAGGTACGATTTGCAGTACATTCTCTACTCATTGGCGCTACACAGGTATTTGAGTTTACGCCTGCCAAGTTATGACTACGATAGCCACATAGGCGGTTGTTATTACTTGTTCTTACGGGGAATGTCAGCTCAATATCCCGGCTATGGTATTTACTACGACAAGCCGCCGAAGGCACTTATTCTCGCGCTAGATTCACTTTTTAATGACAATTTATTTCACAGCAGATTGGCTCGTGCAATCGATACAGGAGTCACGGCATGATGCGCTCAACTCAAGGGCTAAATGCACATTCACTCACAGCCGCGAAATGGATAGACCATGGCGCAATCCAGCTTAGCGCGCCGCTACCAGAGCTGTTGAAACTGTGGGAGCAGGAACGACTGCTCACACCGCTCGACCGACATTTCGCGCTCGAGATGAGCCACTTACATCCAAGTGACAGCCAACACCCCTTGTTTATGTTGCTATGTGCGCTGTTAAGCCAGCAATTATCTTCACAGCACAGTTGCCTAGTGCTCGCCCATATCGTGCCGCTTAATCCTATGGCCGAGCAAAATAGCCATTGTAAAATCAGTTTAAGTCTCGAAGCGCTAACAGAGACCTTGCAAAGCTTTGATGCCGTTGGCCAAGCTGGCAGTAACAAACCACTTATTTTGGATAATGGCAGACTCTATCTACAACGTTATCATCAATTTGAAACCTCAGTGGCCGCTTCTTTAATCCGCCTATCAGGCAGCGTATCTAAGCACTCTGAAGACGCAAGCCACCAAGAGCAAACTCAAACCGCTAAATTGAGGTCACTGTTAGATCAACTGTTCCCTGCCAATGTGAGCGATCCCCATTCACTCACTCGCAATGCAATCACTACCAATGTAATCACTAAAAGTGAAGGCACACAAAGCGCAGCGACCATTGATTGGCAAAAGGTCGCCACGGCCACAGCGCTAGGTAAAAAACTGTCAGTGATCACTGGCGGCCCAGGTACGGGCAAAACCACCACTGTGACTAAGCTTTTGTTATTGTTGCAAATGGAATCACAACAGGAAATCCGTTTAGTCGCCCCCACGGGAAAAGCTGCGGCTCGCTTAAGCGAATCGATCAAAGCCTCAAAAGCCCGTCTGGCGAAGGAACTCAGCGCCCATGCTGATGTTGTTGATGAAACTCGCAATAGAAATAACCAAGACTTTTTAACGGCATTGGGGCGTATTCCAGAAGAGGCATCAACCCTACACAGACTGCTCGGAGTGATCCCCAATTCGCCGCACTTTCGCCACCATCAAGGTAATCCGCTGCGGCTCGACTTATTGATCGTCGACGAAGCCTCTATGGTTGATTTACCCATGATATATAAATTGCTCAGCGCCTTGCCCGAGCACGCCAGTTTGATTTTACTCGGCGATCAGGATCAACTCGCCTCGGTTGAAGCCGGCGCTGTGCTCGCCGATATTTGTGCTGGCCTGAAAATGCCAGTAGCTCCCAATAACCTTGCGCAAAACAACATAGCATCTAACAACCAAGCTCTGTGGCAAATGCGCTATTCCAAGGAGCAAGCCGAGCGCCTGAGCGCTTTAACGGGTTTTGAGTTAACACCCTATATCAGCGATAGCCCTAAACTTGGCGATAGCTTGTGTATGCTGATGCACAGTCACAGATTTAAAGGCGATGCAGGGATTGGACTGCTCGCTAGCGCCGTCAATCGCGCGGATCTTCAAGGCATATTGCAAGTATGGCAACAAGGACCTGCTGAATTGAACTGGCTAGAACACAGCATGGTCATAAGCCAAACCCAAGCCAAAGTAAGCGAGCCTGCTAATAATGTGGGACTCAATTTACTGTTAGAGCAAGCCTGCCAACAATATGGCGCCTATCTCAGTGCCTTGAATAGCCATGCAAGTAACAATGATGCAGGTAATAGTGATCTAGGCACACGTCCAAGCACGGCTGACATCATAGATAGCTTTAACCAGTACCGCATTTTATGCGCTATGCGCTCGGGCGATTATGGGGTCGAAGGTATCAATCAGTTTGTGACTCAAGCACTGGCCAATGCCAAGCTGATTAAACCGCTGCAGGAGTTTTATCTGGGTCGGCCGATTATCATCCAAAGCAATGACTATAACTTAGGCCTGTTTAACGGTGATATCGGATTGATTTTGCAGGATGAAGATAAACCCGAACGCTTAATGGCGCACTTTATCAAGGCCGATGGCAGCCTGTTAAAAGTCTTGCCAGCCCGTTTGCCCAGCCATGAAACCTGTTACGCCATGACAGTCCACAAAAGCCAAGGCAGTGAATTTAGCCGTGTAGCCTTAGTGCTGCCACCGAACCCCAGCTTAGCCCAATGGCAACTGCTGACCAAAGAGTTGGTCTACACCGCCATCACCCGCGCTAAAGTGCATTTTACCTGCTTAGGCACCCAACACGTATTCGAGCGGGCCAGCAGCCAAGCGACTCAGCGTGCATCGGGTCTTGCAGACAGGCTTTGGGGTTAAGTTAGGTTCGTTTAGCTCAAGACTAAGCTATAACGGAAGGAGGTTTTGGTAAACCCTATGCTTTCATAGTATTGCTGAGTGGCGATGCGCTGGGTCGATGTGGTGAGTTCGAGTAACTGACAGGCTTCTTGCCTTCCGCGCGCTTTAGCAAAATCGATCAGCTGAGTGCCTATGCCCTGACCCCGCATGTCGGCATTCACCACAATCGCCGTTATACGACAAATACGACTCAAGGCGGGGAAATAATCAAAGAACATTAAGGCCATCACAGCGACAACTTGCGGCTCACCCTGTGCATTGGGTTGCTCACATACTAATAGCTCATCACTGCGGGACTGGGGATTATCTTGGTACTCGGTTAATGTCTGGGCTAACGCGGCGACAGGCAAAGCATAACCTAGCTGCTCAAGTAGCAACTGAATACTCTCTGCATCGTGTAACTGAGCTAACCGAATGTTTTTACTCTCCATATCTATACTCGCCATATCGCCCGTTCTCCGTATATTAATTCGTCCTTAGTCTGTTTCGCATTTTGAGTCGCTACAAGTTTTAGTAAAAACTGCCATTATATGCTCTGTAATAATGACTTGTGAGCTAAACTAGCCTCATCAATGCTTACTAACGGTAGTAAAGATGGAACTAAAGGAACAGTATTCTATTCCTCGTATCCCAGCGATACTTTTTATGCTTGCCGCAATACTGACACTGTGTACCTTCGTTATTTACCGTTACATCCACCAAGACTACATCCTTACTTTTGTCTTTGGCATAGCCTTATTACCCTTATGCATTACATTAATCTTAGAGATAAGGCGTAAATCGAATTTATTCCAGAAGCAACTGACGCTACTCATAATCTGTGGGGCAATCATTTTTAGCTGTTATGAAATAGGCTACAAAGGATTAATTTATATTTCCCCAACAGTATTTATCTTCTTTTTCCTTTTCAATCTAAAATCAAGCCTAATATTGAGCACCCTCTATGCCTGTATCAGTTTAGTGAGTGCATTACAGGTAGAGTCAGTCGAGTTAGTTCTAAGGTTCTCAGTCGCCACCTTTGATTGCATTATCTTTGCCGCTATTTTTGCGCATATCATCAATAAACAGAGACAAGCCCTAGTCCATTTAGCCAATACGGATGAGCTCACAGGAGCACTCAACCGCAAACAACTCAAAACTAAGCTTGAACTGAGCGTCTATGAGTATCAGCAACAGCAAATCCCTGCTAGTTTACTCTTGATCGATATCGATTTTTTCAAAATGGTGAACGATAATTTTGGTCATATCATGGGCGACCAATTACTCAATAAATTCAGTCAACACATCCAAAAAAAGATCAGAAAAGACGACTTATTATTTCGTTTCGGCGGAGAAGAATTTCTGATCTTGCTACCCAATACTCAATTCGAGTCGGCTGCCATTGTCGCCGAAGACCTTAGACGAAGTATTGAAGAACAACACTTTCTCGACCAACACACCCAAGTCACTTGCAGTATTGGAGTTGCTGATTTACGTCAAGCTGACACCTTAGACACTTGGCTTAAAACCTGCGATAACCTGCTGTATACCGCTAAAAATGCAGGACGCAATTGTGTTGTGGCTCGCGCGTAATCATCCGTCTGACTATAGCGACGAATGAGTGATGCAAAGAATCACTATCTAACCCCACAAAAATCAAAATAAATTCGCCAAATGCACAAGCCCTTATTTGCAATGCGATTAAATGCGTTAAAATTCACCACTTAATAGCCATCAGTCAGCAAAACCTTGCACTCATAGGGACAAGAAAACTAAGATGACAGCGGTTGTACTATAGGATGATGTTCGTATTGCCACAGGCCGATATCATCCGATTTTGCTCACTTTGAGGAATCACAATGTCTAAGATCAATCTACTTTTGCTGTGCGGCGGCGGAAGTGCCGAACACGATATTTCGTTAATGTCGGCCAACTATTTTGAAACCTCACTGGCAAAATCTGAGCAGTTTTCCGTGTTGCGAGTCGAGCTGGATAAATTCGGCCAGTACCGCACTGCCGCTGGTGACGACTGTGAGCTGACCAATAGCCGCGAGATTCGCTTCCGTGATGAAAGCAAAACGCCATGGCCAGTCGATTACGTCATTCCTTGCATTCATGGCTATCCCGGCGAGACTGGCGACATTCAATCCTATTTTAATCTGATCCAACTGCCCTATTTTGGCTGTGAATCCGAAGCGAGCAGCAACTGCTTCAATAAGATCACCGCTAAAATGTGGTTCTCGGCCTTAGGTATTCCTAATACGCCGTATATTTTCCTGAATAAGTTCGATGATGCGGCGATTGAGCAAACCCAAGCAACATTGGCACAATGGGGATCGATCTTCGTCAAAGCAGCATCACAGGGTTCCTCTGTTGGTTGTTACAAAGTGGATGACAGCGATAAAGTTGCAGACGTGCTTAAGGATGCATTCGGCTATGCACCCTATGTGATAGTTGAAAAAACCATTAAAGCCCGCGAGTTAGAAGTGGCAGTCTACGAGTACAATGGTGAAGTGGTGGCGACAGTACCAGGTGAAATCATCTGTGATACCAACACCTTCTACACCTTCGATGAGAAATACGCCAAAAACAGTAAAGCGCGCACCGATGTGGTCGCGCAGCATGTGTCAGCTGAGATCAGTGAACAAATCCGCGCCTATGCAATCAAGGCATTTAAAGGAATGAAGCTGCGTCACTTATCGCGCATCGACTTTTTCTTAACCGCGGACAATGAAATTCTATTGAATGAAATCAATACTTTCCCAGGTTCTACGCCGATTTCTATGTTCCCTAAAATGCTGCAAAATCACGGTCACGACTTTACTGAATACTTGAGTCTAGTGATTAACGGTCAGCTAACCGCTAAATCTTAGGTCTCGCCACCTGACTCAATGTGAACGCAGATACTGTGTGCAGCACCCGTTTTCAGTAATAAAAAGAGCGCCTCGGCGCTCTTTTTATTTTTACATTTCAATCTTTTATATCTAAACCTTGGATTATGACTTACATCTAAATCCGATGTCTAAATCAGGCTGTCGCTGATTAAACCGCCCTCACATCAAGGTCAAATATCAAGGTCCAACGTTAAAACCCTAATGCAGCTCAGCTTGCTTTGCCAACAGCGCAAAGAAAGCGGCTTTAGGCATAGGTTTATAGAAAAGATAGCCTTGAATTTCTTGAATATGATTCGACATCACAAACTTAAGTTGGGACTCAGTTTCCACCCCTTCTGCCGTCACGGTCAAATCTAACGCATGGCTTAACCGCACTATGGCCTCCACCAACGCTTCGTGACGCTTGCCTTCATCTAATCGGTCGATAAAGCTCTTGTCGATTTTAATTTGATCGATAGGGAAATTAGCCAAATAGGACAAGGACGAGTAGCCAGTACCAAAGTCATCCAAGGAAATTTTAATCCCCTTAATCCGTAAACCATTTAGCACATCAATAAGATGTGTATGTTGCTTCATTAGCAAAGACTCGGTGATCTCAAGGGTTAACCTGTCGTAGGGGAAATCTGTTACCTCAAGTTGCTCGGTAATCGCGGCAAAGGAATCCACAAAGGCATCTTGCAGTTCATGGGACCAAAACTCAAAGGTCGACACATTCACCGATAAGTTAATCGGCCAATTGTGAGCCTGCATTTCTAAGATGGTTTGCATAGCGCCAAGGCGCACATCTCGACCAATATCAACAATTAAGCCGCTGTTCTCCGCGATGGGAATAAACTCATAGGGCGGAATGAATTGCCCATCATGCTGCCAGCGCAGCAGCACTTCGGCGCGAACAATCAAACCTGTGGTCGCATTCACTATGGGCTGGTAATAAAGCTCGAAGGTCTGTTGATCGAGTGCCTGCTTAAGTTGATTATGAAGGCTAGCAATGCGCTCGGCATTAAGCTGCATTTGCTCAGTAAAAAAATGATAACGATTACGACCATTAGCCTTTGAAATATACATGGCCTGATCGGCGCAATTTAACAACTGCTCGAGATCGAGGGCATCTTCAGGAAAACGCGCAATCCCTATACTTACCGAACTATAAACGCCTTTACCATCGGCAAGTACATAACGTTTAGCAACATGCTTATTAATTGTTTCAGCGAGTTGCGCCAACTCTTTCTGGTTGACTATCCCAGGTAACAGCAAGGCAAACTCATCACCGCCGAGGCGCGCAAACACCATAGTGTCATTCAGGCACTCGCAAATCTGCCGCACCACTTGCACTAATAACGCATCACCTTTGTCGTGGCCATGGGTGTCGTTAACTTGTTTAAAGTTATCTAAATCCATCAGCATAAAACTAAAACCGGGCGTCAGACTGTCGGAGGTAATTAAGGATTGGATCTGTTTAAACAAGGCATTACGGTTAGCAAGCCCAGTCAGCGAGTCATTATTAGCCTGATACTTAATCAGCTGCGCCGCTTTTTTACGTTCGCTAATATCAGAAAATAACCACGCAAAACAAGGTTGTAATCCATTGGGCTCTCGAAACGTGGTGACGATAAGGTCTAGATAAAACTCCTCACCATTGCCCCTTAAGCCAACCAATTCCCCCTGCCACATTTTATCCTGCGCTAAATGCTCAAATAGGCCGACTAACTCATTCGATTGAGACGCAGATAAAAACATCTTGGGGTTAAAGTTCGCAATATCAATATCTTGTGGAAGAACGATGTGTTTAAAAGCGGGGTTAGCATAGAGAACGGAATCATCGGAATTGGAGATAACCAGTGCCAAAGGTAAGCGGTCAAAAATTTTCACTGCTAAACGCTGAAACTCCATTGCCCGACTGCGTTCAATGGCCAAACTGGCTAATCGTGCAGCCTCTGAAATCAGCTCCAAATCAAGCTCTGTTGGGGACTTTATCGTATCGTAGTACATGGCAAATGTGCCGAGCACTTTGCCTTGAGTATCTTTGATAGGTTCAGACCAACAAGATTTAAGACCGGCGCGTAATGGCAGTTCTTTATAATTTTCCCAATAAGGATGTGTAGCGATATCTTCAACGATAACCCGCTTTGCGAAATACGCCGCTGTTCCGCAGGAGCCAACATTGGGGCCAATTTCGACCCCATTAATCGCTTGGTTGTAACTGTCGGGCAAATGGGGCGCAGCACCTAACAACAAACGTTTGCCATCACCGCTGAGCAGTAATATAGATCCACGAGTGCCTATCTTTTGCGCTTCGATTTTTAGCACTAAGGCGTGCAAGATTTCATGTAGCGGTGCGCCATTAAGCAGCATAGAGAGAATACTGCTATAGCAAGCTATGCTGACATTGTGGGCGAGTTTAACGTCAGCATGGTCGAGCAGATCTGGAAGATTAACGCCGTACGCCATAATTCCCTTAGAAACAAAGTTGCAATATAAATACACATTCACAATGTTAAAATATTTATAACTTATAGGAAATTCTAGGCACTAATGTTAACTAAGTAAACCCTGTATCAATTCAATAAAGGGCTTACTTTAGTCTTAACTGCAAGGCTTTATTCTTGAATACGTTCAAGTTTTGCAAGGTAAAAACCATCAAATCCGCTATCGGCTGGGCTGATACTTTCATCCTCAATCAGACGGAAATTAGGATTCTCGGCTAAAAACGCATCGACTTGACCGCGGTTCTCGCAGGGGAAGATAGAACAGGTCGCATAAACCACTATGCCACCAACCTTCACCATGCGGCTGTAGCTGGTCAAAATGTGCTTTTGAAGCTCCATTAGCACGGGCAAACGCTCAACAGTATCGCGCCATTTTGCATCTGGATTACGCTTTAATACGCCCAAACCTGAGCATGGCACATCGAGTAATACCCGATCGGCACTCAGTTTTAAGCGTTTAATGGTTTTACTGCTGGCGATAACGCGGGTTTCGACATTGTGCGCGCCATTGCGACGGGCACGCTCTTTGAGTTTGTCGAGTTTCCATTGCTCCACATCCATGGCCAACAAGCGCCCTTTACCCTGCATTTGCGCGGCTATGTGTAAAGTTTTGCCACCCGCGCCTGCGCAAGCATCAATAACTTTCATGCCTGGCTTGGCATCAAGCGCTGCCGCCACGCGCTGAGAGCCCGCATCTTGCTGCTCGAATAAGCCATCTTTAAAGCTTTGGGTACGGAACAAGGCAGAATCGGAGGTCACTTCAAGGGCAGAATCGACCCCATCAACGCTCAGCGTGCTCACAAACTCAGCGGCAAGCTTAGCGGCCAATTCATCACGCGTCACTTTAAGGCCATTTGCGCGTAAAAAACGCTTCGGCGCTGTGCTTAACGCGGCGCGCTCCTTTTCCCAAGACTCACCTAATTGCTCACGGCCCATCGCATCGAGCCACTCAGGGCAACCATCCCACAATACTGGCTTAGTTTTCGCCAGCTCGGTACGCTCAGCTAAACGCGCCTCATCGACTTGCAGCGAATATTGCATTTTAGGCAGTTCAAGCCCGTGGAATAAATGCCATGCATTAAGTAATTTAGAGCCGAAACGCTCCATCTCATCTGGACTGATTTCCGCCAGATAACAATATAAATTTAAGCGACGTAGGATATCACCCGTCGTTAATGCGATACGCGCCTGTTCGGCGGGTACCAATTGCAACCCAGAAAAATGCTGAGAATAGGCCCGATCTAAGGGTTTTCCTTGGCTCAGCACCATAGTTAAGATACTGATCACTAATTCGTTCGAGCTGGCAGAAAGCGGAGAATTCAACATTTAAAAGGTCACCATGAATGATAAAACCGGAGGATCATAGGAGGTCAGGCCCTAATACGCAAGCACGCTGGCGCTGAGTTAAGGTTAAAGCCATAAAAAAAGCGATCCAAAGGGATCGCTTTTTAGTTTAAGCCAGTTAACCCGTTACATTTTTGAGCCTTTAGAGCCATAGAACAAGATAAAGCCATAACAAATCACGGGCAGAATAAAGGCGAGTTGCACGCCGAGGTTATCCGCTAACATGCCTTGGAATAAAGGTAGAATCGCACCACCCACAATTGCCAGACACAGAATGCCACTGCCCTGTGAAGTGTGTGGACCTAAATCACGCAGCGCTAAGCTGAAGATCGTTGGGAACATAATCGAGTTAAATAACCCCACACCAAGGATTGCCCACATAGCAATGCTGCCACTGGTTGTCATCGCCACAACCACAAGTAGCGCCGCCATAAAGGCATTAAAGGCAAGCACTGAGCCAGCAGGCACTTTTTGCATCACCACAGAGCCAATGAAACGTCCCACCATAGCGCCGCCCCAGTAATAGGCGATGTAATGGGCGGCTTCGGCTTCTGGCATACCGGCAATATGGCTTTCACCTAAGAAGCTGACCAAGAAGCTACCGATAGACACTTCGGCACCGACATACACGAAAATACCCACAGCGCCGAGCACTAAGTGCTTGCTTTGCAAGGCACTGGTTTTACCTAGATGGGTTTGGACTTCACCTTGAACACTTTCATCATGCTCACGGATCACAGGTAAATCTAATTTCGCAAAAATCAGCGCTAAAATAGCCAAGGCGCCAGAAAGTAACAGGTATGGCAGTTTTACCACTTCGGCTTCGGCGCTTGCGTGGGCTAAATCGCTTGATACAGAACTGGCGACAGAAAGAATTAACATAGCACCAAAGAATGGTGCGACTGTTGTACCTAACGCATTGAAAGCTTGTGTTAAATTTAAACGGCTCGAGGCAGTTTCGCTACTGCCTAAGGCGTTAACATAGGGGTTGGCTGCCACTTGTAGGATAGTGATGCCCGATGCTAAAACGAATAACGCGCCAAGGAACAGATTATAGGTCGCTAGCGTGGCCGCAGGATAAAACAGCGCACAGCCAATACTCGCAATCACAAGACCAGTAACAATCCCCTTTTGATAACCCAGTTTTTTCACTAAATTACCGGCAGGGATCGACACTAAGAAGTAAGCACCGAAGAAACAAAACTGGATCAACATGGCTTGAGTGTAATTCAGCGAAAAAACCGCTTTAAGATGCGGGATCAGAATATCGTTCAAGCAAGTGATAAAACCCCACATAAAAAACAGTGAAGTCAATGAGATCAAGGCAAAACGATAACTGCCCGACCCATTTTCGCCAGTGCTGCTCGTGTAGCTACCGGTATTAATTGATGACGCCATAGTTATTCTCTCTGTATGTTTTTATTATCAGGAACTCAGTAAGGTTACATTCCCCAGTGTGCCCGTGGGCGGCTTTACGTCGAATAGTGGGCTTGGGTATATAACACCTCAGCCGAATAAAAATGAATCATTTTCAGTTTAAAACTGCATAAAAGCTGGTAAATGCCGAAAACTTCAGCTGATTGTGTTCTATTTGTGCGGTTTTCAGGCCATGTCCCGTTAATATTTCACCCAATTCCAACTGTGATAAATCCAACTCAACATTAGTACCGCCTAAGTTGAATCCGACGAATATTTTGAGCTCTCCTAAGGTGCGGATAAAGGCCAAGATGGGCTCGTTGGTATCCACAAACTGGATATCGCCTTCAATCAGCACTGGGTGTAATTTACGCCAAGCAAGAAAACGTCGATAACCATTAAGCATGGAATCAGCATCTGATTCTTGTACATCCACCGCTAACGCTTGATGTGCAGGTGCTATCGGTAGCCAAGGCGATACCTCACTAAAACCACTAAAATCGGCGCCTTGCTGCCATGGCATTGGCGTACGGCAACCATCACGGCCTTTGAACATAGGCCAGAAGGTTTTGCCAAAGGGATCTTGCAACTCATGGTATTCAATCGGCGCTTCGGTTAAACCGAGTTCTTCACCTTGATAACTACACACACTACCGCGCAGTGAACTTAGCATGGCATTGAGCATTTTGACCATGTCTGAATTCTGTTTGCCCTGCCCCCAACGGCTCGCCACGCGCTGCACATCATGATTACCGATAGCCCAACAAGGCCACCCATCACCTATGCTCGCTTCTAATGCTTCTACGGTTTGGCGAATATAAGCAGCACTGTAATCGTCGGTTAATAGCTCAAAACTGTAGGCCATGTGCAGGCGATCTTCACCCTTAGTGTAAGCCGCCATCACAGCTAAAGAGTCTTCGGCCGACACTTCACCTAAGGTCACCGCACCTGGATAACGATTGATAAGCTTTCGTAAATCTTCGATAAACGCGATAGTTTGCGGACGGTCATTATTGTAGTAATGATATTGATAGGCGTAGGGGTTATCTTCGCTGAAACCTCGGCCCTGACGTTTATCCTTAGGTTTTGCCGGATTGTCCCTGAGCTGTTCATCGTGATAACAGAAGGTAATCGCATCTAAGCGAAAGCCATCAACGCCTTTTTTAAGCCAGAATTCAACATTATCCAGCACAGCTTGGCGCACGTCAGGATTATGGAAATTGATATCTGGCTGGCTACGCAGGAAGTTATGTAAATAGTATTGTTGTCTGCGCGGTTCCCATTCCCAAGCACAACCGCCAAAAATCGCGAGCCAGTTGTTAGGCGCTGTGCCATCTTCCTTAGGATCGGCCCACACGTACCAATCCGCTTTGGGATTCGTTCGGCTCTCGCGGCTTTCAACAAACCACGCATGCTGATCAGAGGTATGACTTAATACTTGATCGATAATGACCTTAATGCCTAAGCCGTGGGCTTTTTCAATCAATTCATCGAAATCATGCATAGTGCCAAAAAGAGGGTCAACTTCGCGGTAGTCACTGATGTCGTAGCCAAAATCTGCCATGGGCGATTTAAAGAAAGGTGAAATCCAGATGGCATCGACATTGAGGCTCGCAATGTAGTCAAGCTTAGTGATAATGCCACGTAAATCACCAACGCCATCACCATTCGTATCTAAAAGGCTACGCGGATAAATTTGGTAAATCACCGCACCACGCCACCAAGTTAACTCACTCATTGTTGCCCCTCTATCGTTATTCTACAGCGATCTTCCCTAACACACTCACGCAAACAGTTATCGTTTTGTTACTGCAGAGTAAAGGTATCGCGGCTTATTTTGTGTCACCGAGCATACGTGAAGAGGGAAATAAGGTTCAATACACCTGCATACGTATGCAGAAGACCTCTCCATAAATCACATTGAGATGTAACTCACTTTACCATTTACTAACAAACACTTAATTGCAAAACAAAATCATTTTACTCCATGAGATTTCCCTCAGTTAACGGCTATTCTTAACTCAACGAGGCATTGAATACGTATGCACTCTGTTGTTCCGCCAAGAAGCTCGGGAGTAGTATCTTCACCGTTGCATAACAATTTGGTCATAAACGCAGCACTTATGCAGTCAATTAAGCGCCCAGATACCAAAAAAAAAGGCCGCAAACATAACGCGGTGATAACGATAAAACGCTCTACAAAGCGATAAAGCGACTCCAAGGGGAAGAGAGATATGATGCGATTTAAACCCAGTTTGCTAACCTTAGCGCTCATTGCCGCAGGTGCGAGTATGCACTCCTATGCGGCAGATGAAGCGGCGACAGATAAGACAGCTAAAGATGAAAATATTGAAGTGATTCAAGTCACTGGTATTCGTCGTAGCTTGCAAGAATCCCAATCACTTAAGATGTCATCTTCTTCTATCGTTGAAGCCATTTCAGCGGAAGACATAGGTAAATTACCTGATGTCAGTATTGCAGAATCTCTAGCACGATTACCTGGCGTATCGGCACAACGACTCGATGGTCGCGCCAACGTAATTTCTATCCGCGGTATGGGCCCTGACTTCACTACCGCCACATTAAATGGTCGCGAACAAGCCTCTGTAAACGATAACCGCAGTGTGGAATTCGACCAATATCCATCTGAGTTATTAAATCGCGTTGTGGTTTACAAGACACCCGATGCCTCTGTGATGGCGCAAGCCATCGGCGGTACGGTTGATATGCAAACAATCAGTCCTTTAGCCCACGGTGAACAAACGATTGCCGTTTCGCTACGCGGCGAAATGAACGATTTAGGTTCATTAAACAGCGGCTCAAGTGACACAGGCTACCGCGGCAGTATCTCTTATATTGACCAATTCGCCGATGACACTATTGGTGTCGCCATTGGTTATGCTCGCATGATGTCACCTAACCAAGAAGAACGTTGGCAAGCTTGGGGTTACCCAGATTTATATAAGCACATTGATAATGGCCAAGAGTTTTATAACGCCAATGCCGATTATAATGGTGTACCTGGCGAAGCTGCTGGATTTAAAGGTTTAGGTGGAGCCAAGCCCTTCGTTCGCTCAAGTGAATTAGAACGTGATGGTGTGCTCGCCGTATTTGAATATGCACCAAATACCACTTTCCACTCAACCTTAGACATTTACTACTCTAAATTTACCGATGATCAACGCCTACGAGGCATTGAAATCCCTGGTGCATGGGGTACTAATGGTGGACTAGTTTCTCCTACAGTGAGTGATGGATTAATGACAGCTGGTGCCATTAATGGCGCTGAAGTCGTTATCCGTAACGACGTGAACAAACGTGATGCGGATTCTCTTTCTATTGGCTGGAATAACAAATTCAACATCAATGATAACTGGAATGTTGAAGCCGATATCTCCATGTCTAGAGCTAACCGTACTGACATAGGTATGGAAAGTTACTCAGGAACTGGCCGCGGTACAGGTGTGGGTGCGGTTGACGATTTAGGCTTTGCTTACAATGGTAAAGGCGGTTATGTATTTGACCATAACCTCGATTATTCTGATAAAAACCTGATCAAACTTGGCGATCCACTCGGTTGGGGTAGCCCGCTAGGCGCTAACACTCAAGACGGCTTTATCAACAAGCCTGAAATTGAGGATGAGCTAAAATCCTTCCGTTTAAGCGCTGAATATGTGCTCGATGGCGGTGCCGTTCGTAGCGTTGAGTTTGGTGTGAATCGTACTAATCGCGATAAAACCAAATTAGATAAAGGTTATTACCTGACACTCAAAGGTTATGACGGTTCTGCCAATTACACTATGGCAGTACCAGATCAATACTTACTTGCACCAACGTCACTCGACTTCTTTGGCATGGGCAATGTATTAAGTTACGACTCGTTGGCTTTCTACAATGACGGTAACTATACAGAAACTGACGTCGCTGATGTGGATCTTTCTCGCGCCACTAACTCTTGGGCTGTACAGGAAAAAGTGACAACGGGCTATGTGATGGCCAACCTTGAATCCGAAGTATTTGGTATTCCTTTGACTGGTAACGCAGGCTTACAAGCGGTTCATACCGATCAGTCCTCTGACGGTACAGTGGCAACGGTTGAAAATGGCTTAGTGGTGTTAACACCGCGCACTGCGGGTGATTCCTATGTTGAATGGCTGCCAAGCGTTAACTTAAGTTTCGAAGTCGCCGATAGCCAAGTGGTTCGTTTAGCCGCAGCGCGCACGTTAACCCGTTCACGTATGGACAAAATGAATGCCAACCTAAACTACACTTATTCAGCTAACCCAAGCGGTGGCATGGTTAATTGGAGTGGTAACGCAGGTAATCCTGAGTTACGCCCATGGTTGGCCCGTCAATATGACTTAAGCTATGAAAACTATTTCAGCGACCAAGGTTATTTCTCGGTAGCGGTATTCTATAAAGATCTTGAAAACTTCGTTTACGATCAACATACAGACTTTGATTTCAGCACCCTATTCCCACAAGGGCCTACTGATAACCCGATTGGCGATGTCACCCAACCTCAAAACGGTGAAGGTGGTTATGTTCAAGGTGTTGAAGCCTCTGTATCTGTCGACTTTGGTATGTTTGCCGATGTGTTAAGTGGCTTTGGTACTGTTATTAGCGGCTCGTACAACGACAGTGAAGTGAAGGAAACCCCGACCAGCAATCCAACAACCTTGCCAGGTCTGTCAGAAAAAACCTTAAACGCGACGATCTACTATGAAAACTCAGGCTTTGAAGCACGCATTAGCTCACGCTACCGCAGCGACTTCCTAGGTGAAGTCACAAAGATCAGCCTGCAACGCGAAAACGTGAACATCAAAGCGGAAACTGTGGTTGATGCACAAATCGGTTATGACTTTAGCGAAAGTGGTATTGAGTCCCTGTATGGTTTATCTGTTCAGTTCCAAGTGAACAACTTAACCAACGAGCCTTTCACCTCTTACACTAGCGATGATCAACGTTTAGTCCGTGATTACCAAAACTATGGCCGTAACTTTATGTTAGGCGCGAACTATAAGTTCTAATCCTGCACGGCTTAAAGCCTCTGTAACCTGTTACAGAGGCTTTTTTACTTTATCATTTCAAGCCACTAGGCTAGTCATTCATCTGCGTTAATTGATCACCACTAATCATAAAATGAAAGGCTTATATCATGAATAAAATCAAAGATATCGTCATTGTCGGTGGCGGTTCTTCAGGTTGGATGACGGCGGCCATGTTGGCAAGATTGTTTAAATCAACACTGAATATCACCCTGATTGAATCTGAAGATATAGGCACAGTGGGCGTAGGTGAAGCCACCATTCCACCACTGCAAATATTCAATAACGTCCTTGGGATTTCCGAAGCCGATTTTATCAATGCCACCCAAGCAACGTTTAAATTGGGTATTCAATTCGAAAATTGGGGCAAACCGGATGAAGCCTATATGCATGCTTTTGGCAATATAGGTAAAGATATAGGTTTTACTCAATTTCATCATTACTGGCTCAGCACCTCCCCAAAAGAGGTCAATTCGTTTTGGGATTATTCGGTTAATTACCAAGCGGCAAAACACAATAAGTTTCAAGTACTCCAGCAGATCCCAAACTCTCCCCTTGCCGGCTTAACTCATGCTTATCATTTCGATGCAGCGCTCTATGCCCAATTTTTACGACGTTTCAGTGAGCAACTCGGAGTAAAGCGTATCGAAGGCAAAATTACGGCGGTTGAACTCACGCCAAACGGCGATATTGAAAGTGTAATCTTAGGAACAGGACAAACCGTAAAAGCCGATTTCTTTATAGATTGCTCGGGCTTTGCCGCGCTACTGATAGAAAAAGCGCTCAAGGTTGGCTTCGATAGCTACCAACACTGGCTCCCCTGCGACAGCGCCTATGCCGTACCCTGCGAAAAAACGCCAGCAATAACGCCTTATACACGTTCTATCGCCCATGATGCGGGTTGGCAATGGCGGATCCCGCTGCAACACCGCACAGGCAATGGGTTAGTCTATTGCAGTCGCTATATCAGTGATGACGCTGCCAAACAGCTTTTACTCAGTAATTTAGATGGTAAGCCTTTGGCTGAACCTAAGAAAATCAATTTCACGACCGGACGACGAATCAAACAGTGGCATAAAAATTGTGTCGCCATCGGCCTTTCGAGTGGATTCTTAGAGCCTTTAGAATCCACCAGCTTGCATTTAGTCCAATCAGCGATTATTCGCTTAAGTAAACTCTTTCCACATCAAGGAATTGCACAAGCGAATGTCGATGAATTTAATCGCCAGTCCCAACTTGAATTTGAACAAATCCGCGATTTTATTATCTTGCACTATCATTTAAACCAAAGGGAAGATGCTCAGGAAAATGGGTTTTGGCATCAATGCCGAACCATGGTTCTGCCAGAGAGTTTACAGCAAAAAATGGCCCTATTTCGTGCCACAGGCACAGTGTTTAGACATCAAGATGAACTCTTTACCGAAGCCGCATGGATTCAAGTCATGTTGGGGCAAGGCATTAGGCCTCGGGATTTCAATCCATTAGCGGCAACCATTCAACCGCAAGCATTGAGTGAATTTCTGCGCAATATGCGCACCATTATTGATAATACCGTCACTAAGCTACCTACCCATGATCAGTATTTAGCGCACTTATCGACACATAAAGCATAAATGCGGCTTAAGAGTTACGACTGACGTTAAGAGTGTACTAACTCATCGATTTATAAATTGAATTTGCAGTTTAAATTTGAATCAACAAGGAAAGAATATGATATTAAACCTGCGGACTCTCACCACTTCCTTAGTGATTATGCTTAGCCTAGGCGCCTCTGCCAGCACAGCGCAGGCAAGTTCAAGCAGTCTCTCTTTACCACTTCAAAGCACATCAAGCCAGCGTCAAGACCTGACACTTGAACCCGCTTTTTGGTGGGCGGGGATGCACAATCCTGAGTTACAGTTGATGCTGTATAGCCGCGATTTTCCTAGCTTACCGCAGCAGCTTAAGGTTGATATCCAAGGGCAAGGCATTACGCTAAAAAGCCTTGAATACACTGATAACCCTCACTATCTGTTTATCAATTTAGATCTGAGCCAAGCTGCGCCGCAAACCTTTGAGCTAATAATTTCCAGCACTGACTTGGCTTCAAAAACCAGCGCTTCAAAAACCAACACGCCTCTTTATCGCCTGCCCTATACGTTGCAAGGGCGCGCTAAAGGTAGCAGTGAGCGCCAAGGGTTTAGCAATAAGGATGTGATTTACCTTATCACCCCGGACAGATTCGCCAATGGCGACACGAGCAATGACAATCAAGCCGATATGTTAGAGCAAGTCGCAACGAACTCTCCTAGCAATTCCAACCAACCCTATTATCCCGATGCTCGCCATGGCGGTGATATCGCCGGGATCAGCCAGCACTTAGCGTATCTGGCGAAACTCGGGGTGACTCAGTTATGGATCAATCCGCTGCTTGAGAATAATCAAGCCCAATATTCATACCACGGTTACTCAATTACCAATTTGTACCGCGTCGATCCCCGCTTTGGCAGCAATAAGGATTATAAAGCCTTAGTCGCTAAGGCAAACAAGCTTGGCCTTGGGGTGATTAAAGATGTTGTCGTGAATCATATCGGCTCTAATCATTGGTGGCTCAACGATTTACCTAGCCAAGACTGGCTCAATAACGCCACAAAAACGCCGCTAAACAATCACGAATCCAAGCCTGACTTAACTCAGTCTGCCGATACCAAATCCAGCGTTACCAGCCCCCGTTTTACCAGTCATAGGCGCACTACAGTGCAAGATCCCTACGCGGCAGCGCAAGATCATATTGATTTTGTCGACGGCTGGTTTACCGACACTATGCCGGATCTGAATCAAAGCAATCCCAAACTGGCAACCTATCTTATCCAAAACAGCATTTGGTGGGTCGAGTACGCCGGGCTTTCAGGAATACGCGAAGACACTTATTCCTACGCCGACAAAGCATTTCTCGCTAAATGGTCTAAGGCCGTAATGAGTGAGTACCCGAATTTTAATATTGTGGGCGAAGAATGGACCGCAAACCCCATCACAGTGTCCTATTGGCAAAAGGGCAAAATCAATGCCGATGGTTATACCTCAGATTTACCCAGTTTGATGGACTTCCCGCTATATGAAAAATTAATTGCCAGCCTCAATGAGCCAGAAAGCTGGGACACAGGTTTTATCAAGCTTTACGAGATGTTAGCCAACGATCTTGTGTATGCCGATCCCAGTCAGCTCGTGCTATTTGAGGGTAATCACGACACCAATCGTATCTTCAGTTTAGTGAAAGAAAATATCGACTTATACAAGATGGCCCTCACCTATGTGCTGACCGCCAAACGCATTCCGCAGCTGTTCTACGGCACAGAAGTATTAATGACCAGCCCGACAAAAGGCCGTCACGATGGCGTTGTACGCAGTGATTTCCCCGGTGGATTTGCCAACAGTGTCACTAACGCCTTTACCGGCCAAGGACTGAGTGAACCCCAGCGACAAGCACAACAATTTGTCCGTACCCTACTGAATTACCGTAAACAATCCCCTGCGCTGCAGTCGGGCGATTTACTGCACTTTGTGCCGCAGGATGGCGTCTATGTACAATTTCGTTGTGTATTAAATACGCCATTATCATCTGAACAGAATGCCGAGGCGCTTAAGTCACTAATACAAAACAATTCTCAAACCCGACACAATGCCTGCACTCAGCCCTCGGCCGATAAAGTCATGGTGATTTACAATAAAAATGACAAGGCAGTCACGCTAGATATAAACCGCTTTGCCAGTGTACTTGGCGATAGCGGCGCCGCTACTGACATCATCAGTGGCAAAACAGTTTCACTCAATCAAGTGATAACCTTGTCCCACGCAGGGGTCACTATCCTTGAGCTTAAGCCTAATTCTAAGTCTAAGACTAAGTCGCCGCAGAATGCTGGCTTGCCGAGCAGCCAAGATTCAATGCTCACGAGGAATCAGGCTAACGCTTTAACGCGCGCTCATACTAACAACTGTACAAACAACAGCGCTAATAACCTAGCGAAAAACTCAACTCAAAAAGGAACTCAGTCTTGAGCTTTTTATCGCCTATCGATTCCAGAGTGACTCAGAGCCCCCAAGCGGCTAAATTTTACATCGCAGCTTTACGGACCAAAGCAGCGAAAGCCCCGCAGCGCCGACAGTCGCGGCATTCATCACTCAATTTATGTCTACAGTCTTTGTTTAATGCCTCTTTATCTAGTGCAGCTTTATTAACTGCCTCGCTTTTTTGCTTATCGGCAAATGCATCGGCGCAGGCGCTTGATAATGAGTTACAGCCAAAGTCTGAGAGTGAGGTTATGACGCTAAAACCTGTGGTATATCAGATTTTTACTCGCCTTTATGGCAATAAAAACCCAACGAATAAACCTTGGGGAACAATTGCCGACAACGGTGTCGGCAAATTTAATGATATCGACGATGTTGCATTCAATAGCATCAAGGGCCTAGGCGTCACCCATGTGTGGTACACGGGCGTTCCGCACCATGCCTTGATTGGTGATTACAGTGAGATTGGCGTAAGCGCGGATGATCCCGATGTGGTCAAAGGCCGCGCAGGATCACCCTACGCAGTCAAAGATTACTACAACGTCAACCCCGATCTGGCGGTCAATCCTGTCAACCGTTTAGCCGAGTTTGAAGCGCTGATTGCCCGTACCCATCAACACGGCTTAAAGGTGATTATTGATATCGTGCCAAACCATGTGGCGCGCCATTATCAATCGGTCAGTAAACCCCAAGGCGTGCGCGATTTTGGCGAAGATGATGATACCAGTCTGGAGTACAGCAAAAACAACAACTTCTATTACGTCGTTGATAACAGTGTGAAGGGAACGAAAGGACAAGCGCATACCTTTGAGGTGCCAAGCTTACCCGCAGAGCTTAAACCGCTGGGCGGAGAAACTCACCCCTTAAGTGACGGTAAATTCGACGAATTTCCCGCAAAGTGGACTGGAAATGGCTCACGCTTAGCCAAGCCCGATGCTAATGATTGGTACGAGACAGTTAAAATCAATTACGGCGTACGCCCAGATGGCACCTATGACTTCCCTCGCCTGCCAGCCAAATTCGCCACTTTTACTGAGGCGCAGCATTACGCTTTCTGGCAACAACATTTAGCCGAGATCCCAAGCTCTTGGATTAAATTCAATCAGATTGCCCAATATTGGCTTGCAAAAGGAGTCGATGGGTTTCGATACGATATGGCCGAAATGGTGCCAGTGGAGTTTTGGAGTTACCTCAACAGCCAGATAAAACACACTAATCCCGATGCCTTTATCTTGGCCGAGGTCTATAACCCTAAGTTATACCGAGATTATATCCAGCTTGGAAAAATGGATTATCTGTACGATAAGGTCGATCTTTACGACACCCTAAAAGCCGTGATGGCGGGTAAAACCAGCACAGCTAATATCGCGGCGGATCAGGCAAAAGTGCACGATGTTGAATCCCACATGCTGCACTTTTTAGAGAACCACGACGAGCAACGTATTGGTAATGCATCATTTTTAGCGTCGCTACAAACAAATAGACCAACGAATAGCTCCCTAGAAACCCAAGCCGTAAATCCAAACTATGCCCTGCCAGCCATGGTAGTGTCGGCAACGATAGGTACTTCACCGACGTTAGTGTATTTTGGCCAAGAAGTGGGAGAAGCCGCCATCGACAATCCAGGCTTTGGTCATGCATCACGCACCAGTATTTTTGACTATGTTGGTGTCCCCGCCCATCAGCGCTGGATGAACAATGGCAAGTTTGATGGTGGACAATCGACACAGCAAGAAACATCACTGCGAGCTTACTATCAAAAGCTATTAACGTTAAGCACTGGCAGAACGACGCCCGCACTGTTAGGACAATACTATTCACTCGATGCTGCAAATCGCAGCAAGGGTGATACGACTGAAAATAACAGCACTCAAAATATAAATACTCAAAAGAGTGCCGTGCACGAAACTGGCTATGACGACAGCACCTTCGCTTTTGCCCGCTTCGAGGCGATATCTGGGACCTCAAAGCAGACTCAAAAGCTGATTATTGTCAGTAACTTCAGTCAGACCAAATCAAAAACCTTACAGCTCAAGCTACCCAAAGAGCTTATCCGTCAGTGGCAATTAAAGGACGGCGTGTTTCCGCTTATGGATTTACTCGAAGATCATGCGGCGAAGTTAGTCATTAAGGAAGCTGAAGGTCTAGTTCAGATGCAACTTGCACCGTTGTCTTCAGCCATATTCGAGCTGGAAGATTAAACGAGCAACAAGCCAAGGTGAGCTAAAAATTGAAATCGACCGATAGCGTCACGCTAAACTGTGACGCTATATTTTTTAACCGTTATACTCTCAAACCTTTCTATCTTATTTGATTACCCTTTAAAAATCACAAAGGAAAGCGATGTTACTCGGCATTCACCATGTTGCGATTATTTGCAGCGACTATCAAAAGTCAAAACATTTTTATGTGACTATTCTTGGTCTTAGCGTACTCGCAGAGCATTACCGTGAGGCACGTAATTCCTATAAACTCGATTTACAGCTCGGGGATAAGAGTCAAATCGAGTTGTTTTCATTCGACACTCCCCCCAAGCGCCCCAGCTATCCCGAAGCCTGTGGACTGAGGCATCTTGCCTTTCGCGTCGCATCGATTGAAACCGCCATCGAACATCTTCATAGCCATCACATCTTCGTTGAACCCGTCCGCATTGACGAATACACAGGCAGAAAATTCACCTTCTTTAGCGATCCCGACGGCCTACCCTTAGAGTTATATGAGCTATAGCGCGAATCAAGCTGAGCCTCAGAGCAGAGAATGAGATGAACAAAGCTTAATTACCAATGATTTAGGATTAGACTGAACCAAGCGACACGCCGATTAACCAATTTGACGCTAGGATAAGGTCAAAGCCTAGCTAGGTTAGCCACTGAGGAACTCAAGGTGTTTGATAATCCCGTATTATTACTATGGAGTTTGGTCTTTACCCTTATTTTGTCACCAATCTCGCATTACTTATCGCCATAGGCATCGCCCTCATCGCACTCCCCTATTTTGTTCGGATATGATTTTTAGTCCTTGTTTAACCATTAAAGTCTTTTTTCAAGAGGTCTTTTTTAC
>NZ_JAUOES010000007.1:0-246976 GCF_031932065.1 Shewanella scandinavica | reverse complement strand
TACGCCCAGCATGGGCATGAACTAATGAGGTGAAAGTCCTCTGTAGGAAGATCACCGTTCAATAACATGCTGTTATTAAATGTTAAATACTAGTGAATGGCAAGTGCTTATCCGCGAGGATTTAATGACGGGATAGGGACCACTCTCTTGTTATTAACAGTTAACTCCGAAGCAACAGAATACGCCTCCCCTCGGAGTTGCCGCAGGGCGAATAAACTTTATTGAGACATCCATTGTTAAATTTAGTGACAGGTATACTCGGGAATTAACGAGATTAAGTACTTGCATGAAAGTGACCGTTGGGCGGCAAGGATGCCGTCGTCGAGCCCTCAGGGATGAGTTTATGGCGTGTCACTGGAATGCAAGTACTTAATCTTTTTGCGAATCAGAAAAGAGAAAAATATGGAACATGCATAACTCTTTAAGGATTAACTGCCGACACAGAGACTACAGAAGTTCACCTTACCCTTCAAAACCAGTCTCAAATGCATGTAACTTCGCAAGGGGCGTCTTGGCTGCTAGTGAAAACAAGAGCAAGGAAGATAGGACGAGCAGTCCTCCTTGGTCGACTTTTTATTGTCATCCCAAAACCACCGCCTCTGGCGGTGGTGATTGTTCCTTGAGGCTATAGCCTGAATTACGCCCATGCTAAAAGAGACTTCTTATTCACCACAAGTAAGAGGAAACGAAAAGCATGGGCGATTATAGAAGTTCATCACATGTTTATTGGCGTTGCAAATATCATATTGTTTGGACTCCGAAGTACCGTTTTAAAATATTAAAAGGAAACCTTGGTAAGGAGTTATACAGGTCAATTTATATCCTTTGCAATATGAAGGGTTGTGAGGTTTTAGAATTAAACGTTCAGATAGACCACGTTCACTTGGTAGTCATAATCCCGCCGAAGCTGTCAGTATCAACGCTGATGGGAGTATTGAAAGGAAGAAGTGCGATAAGGCTATTCAATAAATTCTCTCATGTACGTAAAAAGCTATGGGGCAATAGCTTTTGGGCCAGAGGTTATTTTGTAGATACAGTAGGGGTTAATGAAGAAATCATTAGACGATATGTGCGCCATCAAGATAAACAAGATCAGGAACATGAGGCTCAATTGTCGTTGCAGATGATGTAGTTTTTGGAATAGCCCCTTCCAGGGGCAAGTCAAAGCCGCCTTCTAAGAAGGCGGATTCTTTACTAAAAATTAAGGGGTGAAGCCCCACGACTTTGATTTTAATTAATGTAATAAAAAAGCCAGACTCAGTCTGGCTTTTGTTCAACTCTCACAGGTGAGAGAGCTTATTCTTCGCTATCACCCAGTGACAGCAGGGTCGCATTACCACCGATAGCGGTGATGTTGTTAGTGCGAGTCTTTTCAGTCACGAAGCGAGTTAAGTAGTGTGGGCCACCGGCTTTAGGGCCAGTACCAGACAGGCCTTGACCGCCGAAAGGCTGTACGCCAACCACAGCGCCGATTTGGTTACGGTTGATGTAGACGTTACCTACGTTAACCTTGTCAGCTACTTCGAGGGCATGGCCTTCGTTACGGCTGTGGATACCTAAGGTTAAACCAAAGCCTGTGCTGTTGATCTCGTTGATCACTTGGCTTAGCTCGGCAGCCTTGTAGCGGATAATGTGCAGGATTGGGCCAAAGTGTTCTTTCTCAAGCACTTTAATCGAATCAATTTCAACCGCAGTGGGCGAAACAAAGTGACCGTTTTCAGTGCCAGCAGGCAGCGGCATTTGCTTGATAAGCTTACCGACTTGCTTTATGTGGTCGATGTGCGCATCTAAGTTGGCTTTGGCGGTGGCGTCAATCACTGGGCCTACGTCAGTTTTCACTGAGCTTGGGTTGCCAATCACTAACTCATCCATCGCGCCTTGCAGCACTTCGATCACGCGATCGGCAATGTCTTCTTGGAGGAAGAGTACACGCAGCGCCGAGCAACGTTGACCTGCGCTGGTGAATGACGATGAAACCACATCGTTAACCACTTGCTCAGGTTGTGAGGTTGAGTCCACCACCATGGCATTTTGACCGCCAGTTTCGGCGATTAATGGAATAATCGCGCCATCACGGTTTGCCAGTGTACGGTTAATCAGTTTTGCTGTGCCAGTTGAACCGGTAAAGCACACGCCACCGATACGTTCATCGGCCGTAATTGCGCTACCCACAGTCGCACCTGTACCCGGTAGGAATTGCAGAACCTCAACAGGAATACCTGCTTGGTGAGCAAGTTGTACTGCACGGTAACCAATAATCGAGGTTTGCTCCGCAGGTTTCGCGATAACAGTGTTACCCGCCGCTAATGCCGCAGACACTTGGCCGAGGAAGATAGCCAATGGAAAGTTCCACGGGCTTATACACACGAATACGCCGCGGCCTTGGAGGAACAGTTCGTTCAGCTCACCTGTTGGGCCAGGAAGCAGTTCAGGTTTTGCCATCATCTTCTTGGCTTGTACTGCGTAGTAACGACAGAAATCAACTGCTTCACGTACTTCGTCGATACCGTCTTGAATGCTCTTACCCGCTTCACGGGTACACAAGGCGATCAATTCTTCGCGGTTTTCTTCTAATAAATCAGCGAGTTTTTGCAGCGCAGAGGCACGGGTTTCAACTGGCGTACGTGCCCATGAGGCAAACGCCGCTTCAGCAGACGCGAGTGCTTGTTCTATGGCTGCGTCATCGGCAAAGGCCACTTGACCCACGGTTTGAGTGGTATCGAATGGGCTAACAACCGTTTTATGTTCGCCAGTTAAAGTTTTACCGTTAACCAGAGGACCCGCTTGCCATTGGGTATTTTTAAATTGTTCTAAAGCTGCGAAAAACGGCTCAGATTCGGAAATGATGTTCATATTGAGTCCCTTGGAATTTTTGCGTTCGCTACCGAAAATATCGGCAGGTAATACGATTTTGTTGTTAGCCAGGGTTTTATAGCCCGTCAGCGTTTTTAGCGGATGCACCACTAATGACTCGATGGGGGTTTTAGGATCGACAAGCTTGTGGACGAACGACGTGTTAGCGCCGTTTTCCAGCAGACGACGCACTAAGTAGGGCAGCAGATCCTTATGGGCACCGATAGGCGCATAAATACGTACCGATTTGGCGCCAGCTTCCGACAGAATAGTGTCGTACAGCTCTTGTCCCATGCCGTGTAAGCGTTGGAATTCATGGTGACGATCGCCTGCCATATCGGAAATCGCCGCCACAGTTTGCGCATTATGGCTAGCAAATTGTGGGTAGATAGCGCCGCGAGTTGCATCCGATAGCAAGTAGCGGGCGCAGGCGAGGTAAGACACGTCAGTACCGGCTTTGCGAGTGTAAAGTGGGTAAGCGGCTTCGCCCGCTTGTTGGGCCCATTTCAGTTCGCTATCCCAATAGGCGCCTTTTACCAGACGCAAGGGGATTTCATCACCTTGCTCTTTGGCAAGACGCGTTAACCAAACCAGTACGGGCAGGGCACGCTTAGAGTAAGCCTGCACCACTATGCCGAGTAATCCCCAGCCTTTTGCCGCTTCTGAATTAAACAGTTTTTGGAACAGTTTAAGTGACAACTCGAGGCGATCGACTTCTTCAGCATCAATAGAAATACCGATATTTAAGCCGCGAGCCAGTTTTATCAGGCGGATAACTGTGTCGTACAGTTCAGTTAAAACGCGGTCTTCATTGGCCACTTCGTAACGTGGGTGCAATGCCGATAGCTTGATTGAGATCGTTGGGCGCGGTGATTCATTTTCGTTATAGCTTTGAGCACCGAGCTCGGTTATCGCATTGGCGTAATCGGTATAGTATTTTTCGGCATCTTTGCGCGTTAACGCCGCTTCACCCAGCATGTCGTAGGAATGGGTATAGCCTAACTTACGCTTGTCTTCGCTGTTCTTCAGGGCTTCTTTCATGTTGCGGCCCAGTACGAACTGCTTACCCATGATCTTCATCGCGGCCATCATGGCTTGGCGGATTACTGGCTCGCCGAGACGATTAACTAAGCGGCTCAGTAAGTTGCTTGGGGTGCCATCGATTTTTTTATCGAGTTTAACAATCTTACCTGTGAGCATTAAGCCCCAGGTCGATGCGTTAACGAGTACAGAGTCACTCTTGCTCATGTGCTCATCCCACTTAGCGCCTGAAAGCTTATCTTCAATCAGTGCATCGGCAGTGGCCGCATCGGGAATACGCAGCAGCGCTTCGGCTAAACACATCAGGATAATGCCTTCCTGTGTTTCTAAGCTGTACTGTTGCAAGAAGGCATCAATGCCGACCATCAACCCTTTTTTATCGAATTGACGAACCTTGTTAACCAGTTCGTGGGCACGACGAGTGACGCGCTCTATGGCTTCATCACTGGAGGGAACTAGTTGGATCAACTCTGACAAGTATTGTTCTTCATCGACAATGTAGTTGTCGCTGATCGCTTTGAACAGTTCGTCGAGATTGGCAGAATCGTAGCGGCCTGCCAGCACTTCACTCGCTTTGAACATAGTTATCGCTTCCATCTTGGCCGTTATTGGGGCGCTATTGTTGAAACAAATTGGGAGGCGCCAAACGCATTTGATATTTTGTATACAATATGAAGGTTTGCGCGCGCAGATTATACAACCAAAATGTGACGGACAACACTATAGCGTGAAAGATTGTGAAGCTTGTTTGATTGGTTTGTTAATAATACCAATCGTATTAAATATCTGTTCATTCAGCGGGAGTTCAACGCGCTTTAGACAAGGCGAAGGCTTGAAGGCATAGTGGTGCTCTGTCGAAAGCCTTAAACGCAGTATAAAGCGCGTTGAAACCCGCCCTTCGGGAGCCTCACAGGCATCCCACTCCCGTGTTGCATTGACTTAAAAGGGAATGACCATTTCTGCGTCAATGCGCCTTGGATTGAGATGCCTGTGAGGCTCTGAACTGATTAGATATTTAAGGTGATTGGTATAAGTCGATGTAACGCTTGATTGACAAAAAAGCCAGTGTTTGAAAACACTGGCTTTTGGAAGGTAAATGAAGACTTTTTGTGTGTCAGACTTACATCCAACGTTTTTTACTGCGACGTTGTGGTCTAGGTAAATACACTAAAATAATGCCTAGGATTAACCCCATACCTGCAATTAATCCGCCTTGGCGCCATAGTTCAAAACGCTCATCTTGGGCTGAGCGATCAACCGCGACTTTAAGTTCATCACGTTCTTGAGTGGTTTTGGCGAGGTTCGTTTCTAACTCGCTTAGTTTAGCCTTCAGTTCGGTCACTTCGTCGGCGTGGTTATCAGTCGAACTTAATACTCCCGCTAGTTTAGCTTTAGCTTGTGCAAGCTCAGTGGTTAACGCTGGCACTTGTTCACGGAAACTTTGAGTCGAGCTGATTAGGTTAGTTTGCACCCAACCTTCGCGGCCTTTATGGTCGATGATTTTAGAGTAATCACCTTGGGTTTCGTTGAGCAGTGTCACAGGTTGACCGGCTTCAATCGAGCCAAGAATTCGAAACTCAGTACCAGGGCCACCTAAAAGATAAAGAAACACGTTATCCGAGATGTAACGGGATTGGCCTTCGGCCAGCAGGTTGGAAGACAGTAACATCATTCCTACCAGAGTCAGGAGTCTAAACACTTTTGTATTCTCATCAACGAAATAGTCTGCACATGCTAGGGATTTGAGGCCTGTAATGCAAGAGGGAAGTCATAGACTTCCCTCAACTTTACTGCATCCATGCTATGACCATTCCCTTTTCACTCAATCTTTCCTATGACCTTCTAGTCCTAGGCGCTAATGCTACTTAACTTCAGCAACTTATTTAGCGAAACTTCTTAATTAAAGATACCTTTAATCATGTAGAAGAAGATGATTGATAGGCCTGCGCCTGCAGGTAGGGTCACAACCCAAGACACAACGATATTACGCACTACACCGATGTTAATCGCTGCGATACCACGGGCCATACCCACACCTAATACCGCACCGACTAAGGTTTGTGTGGTAGAGATAGGTAAGCCTGTGCCTGATGCGATAACCACTGTCGAAGCCGCTGCTAATTCAGCCGCAAAACCACGACTTGGCGTCAGGTGAGTGATGTTTTTACCGATGGTTTGCATCACGCGCTGACCAAAAATCGCCAGACCCATCACAATACCTACGGCACCTAAAGGTAAAATCCACCAGACTAATGGCGATTTTGATGCAATTTCACCGCCGCTGTTAACGACAGAAACAACCGCCGCTAAAGGACCAATCGCGTTGGCAACGTCGTTTGAGCCATGGGCGAAAGCCATACAACAGGCTGTCAGTACCATCAGGATCGCAAACACTTTTTCAACGTTTTTGAACTGAGTTTGACGGTCAGTTTTGTCGCTCATTTTTAAACGTGAAATCGCCACTTTACCCACTAGACCAACCACAACCGCGATTGCGCCCGCTAACATATAAGCTTCAGCGCCGCTTAAGTGAATACCCACGTGGGATAAGCCCTTAAGAATGGTCACTAAAGACATCATAAAGCCAGCAAATGCCATGTAGAAAGGCACATAACGCTTAGCATTACTCAATGGGTCATCAGTGTTGAAGATAAGCTTCTGTACGCTTTGGAATATGATAAATGCCATAAAGCCTGAGATTGCAGGGGTAATCACCCAAGAACCTACGATACCGCCCACTTTACCCCATTCAACCGAATCAGTGCCTACACCGACTGCCGCGAAACCAATAATGGCGCCGACGATAGAGTGTGTAGTCGATACTGGCCAACCTAAAGCAGACGCGACGACTAACCAAATACCTGCCGCTAATAGCGAACCTATCATGCCGTAAACCAGCAATTCAGGTGTATTAGTGAAGTAACTGGGGTCAATAATCCCATTACGGATTGTACTGGTGACTTCGCCACCCGCTAAAAACGCGCCCGCAAACTCAAAGATCATCGCGATAATAATCGCTTGTTTGATCGTAATTGCGTTTGAACCTACAGAGGTTCCCATCGCATTGGCAACGTCATTCGCGCCAATACCCCATGCCATGAGAAAACCAAATGCAGCCGCAACGGCAATAAGCCACGGGCCATTGGTGACTAAGACGTTAGCCACCTCAATACCTGCATCAACCATATTGATACCTTGATAACCTTATTTGTTAAACGCGAGCCAGCATAAGCTCAAGACGTGAACCGACGCGTTCGGCGAGATCTGCAAGACCACCGACCCACTCAATCGTTTTGTATAGGAACATCACATCGACAGGATTCAATTCAGATTCCATGGCGAATAACTGACGGCGTAACTGAATTTGTAGATCGTCAGTATCTTCTTCGATGATATCGAGTTCGTTGATCATTTTTGCCACTAAGTCGACTTCACGACCACGGAAACCTGTTTCTAACAGATCTTCGAGTTCATTAATGACTTGTTTTGCTAGTGCTACCGCATCAATACAGCGTTGTAGATAAGCAATAAAAGGGACTTGCATGACCTGAGGGATTAACAGCTGACGGCCGATAACACGACCAGAAATATCTTTTGCTTTGTTGGCAATCTTGTCTTGTTGAGTTAAAAGTTCCAATAAATCTGTACGTTCTACTGGCATAAACAAACCGCTTGGCAGAGTCAGGCGGATTTCACGCTTCAGTGAATCTGCTTGCTTCTCGGCTAAACTAATTTGCTTACGTAATTGAACTGCACTGTCCCAGTTACCTGTGATAGTGGCTTCGAAAAAGGGGACGAGTAACGATGCGCAATCGTGTACTTTGTCCATGTGCTCTTGAAGAGGCTTAATTGGCGATTTTGCAAACACGCCCAAAATAGAGTTTACTGGCATTGCCGTTTACCTATTTAGATTGTTCCATTATTGGAAAAAGCGGGCGCATGTTAACCTATGCGTCCGCGTATTGAAACTGTGTTTTTTCAGAAAAAACGACAGCTTTATTCTAACGGGTTATATATCAACTGCAAAACCAAATCCTACGGGATTTTTATGACAAATTTGTGACATTATGAACTAAAGATGACGCATCAATGAAAGTTTGATGACAAAATGAGCGGTAACGCAATGAATGCTGAGATTGAATTAAAACTGTTTTTCCTGTCGATATATCAAGAATCCCTGATAAATAAGTTAGATAGTCTCGATAATGCCGTCCCCCAAGGTAAACGTCGTTTGGCGAATGGTTACTTCGACACACCTGACTTACAACTGCGTCAGTGGGACATGGGTTTGCGGGTGCGCGGTTACGATGCACATAGAGAGCAGACCATAAAAACCGCTGGGCAAGTCGTGGGCGGGATTCATTCGCGGCCCGAATATAATGTGACTATCCAAGCCGATAGCCCAGATTTAAGTCTATTCCCAGCCAGTATTTGGCCCGCCGATGCGGATTTAGCCGCCACACAAGCCCAGTTGACCTGTATATTTCACACCGATTTTTATCGCCGTGCTTGGCATGTCCAAATTGATAATAGCTTGGTCGAAGTGGCGTTAGACATAGGTGAAATCACCGCCAATGGTCAGCAAGAAGCGCTGTGTGAGCTCGAGTTTGAACTCCTCAGTGGCGATACTGAGGCACTACTTAAGCTGGCTATGCAAGTGGCGAGCGTGGTGCCTGTGCGGTTAGGTAAAGCCAGTAAAGCACAGCGCGGCTATCGATTAGCGGGTAAAGCTAAGCCGCTCGATTTAAACGCATTGGAATTTTTGCCACTGACAGAGTCACATGATTCTTCTTCACAGGATTTAAGTGCAAACTGCCAAATCCTGCTTGAAACCGCGCTTGAGCGTTGGCAATTATTAGAAAGCATGATTGCAGAGGAAAGCAAACCCGAAGCCTGTGTGGCACTGTGGTGGCGGATGCGCGCCTGTATTCGTCTACTGCGGATGACCTTAAGTCAGTTCGGATTATTGAATGTGACACTGTCGAGTCAATTCATGTCGATTGAAAAACAGCTCGATTTTATCGAGCAAGCACAGACGCTAACCGCCTTGCTTGGGAGCCAAAGGGGCTTATTCGCAAAACTTGGCCAACATGCCCAAGTTAAAGCGCGGCTCATGGCGCAGCTGAGTGAAATACATCTAACAGAACGTTTACTCTCCTTGTGGCAGCAAACTGAATATGGTCAATTACAGCTGGCGATTGTCGAGATTTTGCTTAAGGTCAGTGCCGGTGAAGTGGATATCAGCAATCAGCCTAGCTTACGCCAGCATGCCGACCTTGCCCAGCAAGCCTCTTGGATGGCAATCGTGGAGGTAATGCCACTCAATACTGTCATGACTGCCGCAAATTACTTGCAAGTGGCAGCAGTGCTTGATGAGAGCATTTTAGTCGGTCACGCCTATGGCAGTTTATATGAGGCGAAATCACGGAATGCATTTCGCGCACCTTGGCAAGATTTAGTGCTTGGGATTAAAACCTTAGCCTGCTACCGCGCGGTGCATGATGCGAGCCGAGAGTTGGATATCGATTTAAATGAATGGCTGGAAGACAAACAGCAAAGTTTATTATTTGCCATGGAGTCGACGCGTCGTAATGCGATGCAGCAACAGGCCTATTGGTAGGGTTATGTTTATAACGTTGAACTGATCCTAAGTCTATTGACTGGCGCAGCACTGATTCTAGCTCGGCACTGAAAAATACTAAGGGCTCAATCCAATATGGATTGAGCCCTTTCTTTTGTAGATTGTTAGCCAATTCTTCGCTAAATCAGTTATTTCTGGTTTCGATAACCTGTTTAAGCTCTGCAATTTTTGCGAGCATTTGCGCTTGGTTCTGTTCCATTTTCTGCTGGTTTTCTTCCATTCTCGCTAAGGCTAATTCAAGCTCTGACTTTATTTCGGCTTTATGGGCCTCTTGGCGTTCCTGACGCTCAGTTTCATCGGGCGCGACAAATACCGATGCCATATAACCTGAGATCACCCCGAAAAAGCTCACGCCGCTGACAATCACAATACCGCCTATGATATGGCCAGCTGTCGTCACCGGATAATAATCGCCGTAGCCGACAGTCGAGATAGTGACTAACGCCCACCAAATCGCTTGTTCTGCGGTTTGGATATTGGCGCCTTCGGTGCCGCTTTCGACGATCAAAATGATCACTGAGGCTAAGGTCAGAATCGTCACCATAGCGACGAGCAAACTGGCTAAGGTGGCTTGTTTACGTTGTTTGATCAGCGGAAGCAGCAGTGAACGACTCATACGGATCAAGCGTATTACCCGCAGTATTTGAAACAGCCGCGCCATGCGCAGGGCTTCAATTGCCGGAATACTGGCAATAAAATCAATCCAATGGTGCCGAATGAAAAAGCGCTTATCGCGAGCACGGACCAACCCAATAAAGAAGTTGATCATGAAAATCATACAAATGCTGGTATCGACGAAAAAGAGTAAACGGTAGGTTTCGCTATCGAGGCGGCCGAAGGTCATAACGAGCACTATGATCACCGACAGCAGGGATAACAGCATCATCGCCATTTCGAATGGAGAAGGGGTGCCAAGGGTGCGAAGTGACCATGGGTTTTTATCTGTCATGCCAAACATGATCCCTGTTAAGTGCAGCGAATATCTCAACTAAAGTAAAAGACTTTAGTCTATGAGTAAATTGTCTTAGTCAATAAAAGGGCTATTTGTCGATTAATCACGCCAGCCATTTACATAAAGGGCTGACGCGTGAAGTGATCGCGGCGTTAGGTTTCATCCACAAAGTGAACTAAATCGTCGAGTACACGGCGTTTAATTTCTAGCTGCGAATCAGCGCTTAACCCATATTTTTCTGCCAGTTGCACATAATCATCGGCATTGAGTGACACAGTAAGGCGCGGACGCGATGGCCGCTTCGATACGCTCAAGCCCAAAATAGTGCGAATTTGATCCGAAGGGCTCACGCCTGCATCTAACGCGGCTTTACGAATTGAGTATTGAAATTTTTCATCGAGATCGAAGGCTACTTGCGTTGCTTTTGCGGCCTGTTGGTTCTTCAACCATTGCTCGGGGAGAGGGTGTTTGGTTTTACTCATGGCGTATTACCTATTGCTATCAACCGTTTCTAGCGCTTATCTGTGAGATTGTATTGGGATTATCGATAAAGTGCGAGCACGCACTTTATCTTATTTTTGGGTTATTTCGCTGGCCAGTAATCTCGAATATCCGTCAGTGGACGATATAGGGTTAAGACAACATCTGTGTCGCCACCTTCGTAGACTTCCACTTCGACGGCGCAGCTTTCATCGTCATCGAGCAGTAAATAATACTCGAAGGGCTCACCCGTGGCGCCATTGGCGTCTTGTGGTGGTTTTTGACCGCGGTAATCCTGACGATGGAAATAGCCAAAAGCGGCAAACGTTACTTGGTGATATTGCTTTCCAAGCCATTGTTCCAGTTGTTCCGCTAAGTCGGCCGGTAATATTTGAGTGGTTAACTCGGCATGGCCCGGTTCATCGAACAGGGCGCTGAACTGCTCAAGATCGAATAACTGTTCCACTTGGGCGCGGGAAATCTTAATCGAAAAGGCGAGATAGGTTTCGTCGTCTTCTTCGATACTTAAAAAGAGTGTGTCGCTGCCATGACCTTTGAGTAACCATTCGGTTTGCTGTTTACGTTCAGACTCGTAGGTATGTACGGCTTCGACCCTCAATTGTTGACCACGAAGTTGTGGCGGCAGGGCAAAGCTGTCATCAATTGAGATCATGTCGCCCACATTGAGCTGGGATGGGTGATTGAGCTCGCGCTGTGGCGCTGCTTTCTTACCAAAAATACTATTGAAAAATCCCATAGTGACTCCTGCTGACTATGCTCGCGTGCGGCTTCAAATCGATTGGCTGCGGATCGTAACGGGCAATAGTGGTCAATTATTTTATGCGGATGAAACAAAAAAATGCCGAGGTCAGTAGGGGGTGATGATCCCACTGAGACTCGGCATTCGGTCAATCATTGCTTAGCTTTTACGTGCTTTGATTCGGTCTAGCACAGCATTTGCATTCGACTTTTGCTCACCAATACCGGCTTCGGCTAGCTTAGATTGCAGTGACTTGTCACTGTTTTCATCGGCTAAGGTTTCTGCCGCTTTCAGACGATCGTCAAACTGTTGCTGACGTGCCTTGATGCGCTCGAGTGAATCTTTAGCGTTCAGCAGCTTAGAGTTGCTAGACGCGAACGAGTCAGTAATGGTAGCCGTGGCTTTTTGCACGCTTTCAGTGGTTTTAACCATGCTCAGCTGACGTTGATAATCAGACAGTTGGCGCTCGGTTTTCTTCACTAAGTCTTTCAAACGTGCAGCATGGGCGCTAAAGCTATCGTTGGCGCTTTGTTGCTCAGACAGCTCTTGATCTAACTCGGCAATCTTCTCTGCAATTTCAATTGCTAAGGCTTCATTACCTTTGTCCAACGCTTGAGTCGCATAACCTTCGTGTTCGGCAATCGAACGTTTCAGGCGGTCGATTTCACGGCTGGCTTGCATTTCTTTCGCCATGACATCGGTCAGTTCACGTTTAGCATTGGTTAAATGCTTTTCTGCGTCACGGATTTCCTGTTCGAAAATACGGGTTGAGTTTGCGTCAACGATGCCTTGACCCACTTCGGTAGCACCACCACGAAACGCTGTTAAAATTTTATTCAGAATGCCCATTTTGTGGCTCCTTATTTCAGATAATCGACCATTTCATCGATAACTTCTAAACAGTTATCGGATAAAACTGATAATTCTTGCTCGATTTCGAGCATGCTAGATTGTAGTGATAGCGCACCGTAAACTACGTATTTGTCATCAATTTTTGCAAAGGATGACAAAGGCATTGGAATGTTGAGCTCTAGCATGGTTTCAAACATTTCACTGCGACGATCTTGGTTTACTTCGTTCTCGCCCCACAGGTAGCTGATGCAGAGCACTTGGTTGTCCGTCACCGATACAAATACCGGGATTTCTTCACGGCCAACCACATTCACTTGCAACACTTCGACTTCACCATCGATTGGATAACAATCAAATTGAAAGCCAGTTTGGCTGGTGTTGCCAAGACTGTTGAGGTGATTGGCAATGGTATGGATATTCATATTTGTCCTTATTGACATATTATGTCTGTGTTCAAAGATAGCACTGAGACATAATATGTCAAGCACTATCTCATCCTATTAAAAAAGATTGAGTCCCTGATTCTCGGACCAGTCTTGTAAATGGTAGTGATACAGCTGCAACGAACCCAATTCATTGGGTTTTATTTTGGCGGCATCTTGATAAAAATTTGCAGGAAACTCAAACGCGCCATCCACTAAACCTAAGGTGAGCCAGTCATCTTTGATGGGCAGCTCAATTAACTTAGCTAATCTGTGTTGTGCATCAAGTCCGCTTGCGGTGGCGATACTCCAGCCCCATTCGCCAAAACTAGGCACATTATGGTGGTACTGTTTGACGTCAAATCCTGCCAATGCCAAGGTTTTTGCTACCGAAATAAAGGCCTTAGGGGCATGGTAAGGCGATGTTGACTGTACAGTCAGAGCACCATCACTACTCATAAGTTCCTTTAATTTACGGTAGAAATAATCCGAATACAGCTTATTAAGATCGGGATGGCTCGGATCGGGCAAGTCCACGATAATCGCATCGTATTTCACGCCTGTGGCAATCAGCTTATCGACGCCATTAAATGCATCGTCGTTGATCACAGTGACACGGGGATCGTTTAGCGCATTGCCGTTGAGCGTCAACATAGCGCGGCTCAAACGCTCGGGCATATCCGTATCGGGCGACTTAAATAATTGCACTAGGCCGACATCGAGATCGAGCAGCGTCACTTGCTCAGGCTCCCAGCGCAACACTTGCTTAAGACCGAGTCCATCGCCGCCGCCAATGATCAACACCTTGTGATGACGGGCACTGGCTGCGAGTGTGGGATGCACGAGAAACGCATGGTAGATGTGTTCGTCTATGCTAGAAAACTGTAAGCGACCATTGATGTATAACGCATAAACGGGCGGCAGACCGTTACCGCGCAGTCGCTCGGTGAAGGTCAACTGTTGGAAGCGTGTCGCCTTGGCGTAAACCACCTTGTCTTTATAGAGCAAATTATTAAATTCTTGTTCCCAGCGTGGGCCGTGGATGGCTAACACGAGTAAAATGCCTGTCACGATAAAGTGCCCAGTCAAAAGCAGTTTAGGGCGGCGGATTTTAGGCCAGAAGCGCCAGATAAACACAAAACCCGCCAACAGGTTAAAGCTGGCAGTTAAGGCGGCGGCAAGTTGGATATCAATGGCAAGCATAAAGCCCACCCAAATGGCGGCACCTATGCCTGCACCTATGTAATCGGCGCCGTAAATGGTCCCCGCATTGTGCAGCAAATGCTCGTCAGAAAGAGACTGGCGCACTCTGGCGATCAGTGGGATTTCCATACCTATCATCAGGCCCAGCAACACGCCCCACACATAGGGTAGGTATTCGCTGAGTTTTTGTAGCGAGCCTATCATGCCGCCTTCGGGCAGTTGATCTGGTGGTAAACCTAAGGTGTTGGCAATCATCAAGGGCAGTTGTTGGCCGAAACCAATCACCGCCGCTGTGATTAAAATGGCGAGTGAGCCGCAGAGTGCGACTGTGAGTTCTAAGATCACAAAACCGGTAAAGGCATCACGGATCTTACGTGCGGCGAAGGCACCTAGCCCCATGGAGACTATCATCAAGCCAATCATGGTGTAGATGGCGGCTTCTAATGCGCCTAAAATGCGCCCTGCATAGTGGGATAAAAGATATTCGTAAATCAGGCCGCAGCCTGCTAATACGGCCATAATGCCCAATAAGAGGACATCGTCGAACCAACCTAGGCGGCTAGGTTTAGCCGCCGAGGGGGTTAAGCTGGTTTCTTGCATTCTATTAGGCCATCAGTGCCGTGAGGATAAGTGCGATAGCGATACTGATCGCCATTTCAACGGCGGCGATGCCGATATTGTGTTGTCTTTCCACTTCATTGGCTAAATCGATACGGGCTAATACCAGTTTCTTCACGACAAACAGCAGTAAGGAAAGCGCGATCAGCATGATGACTGAGAACACTAACCAACCGATCACGTTAGTCACATAAGCCGTTGGATTAAATATAATAAAGTGGCTGGCAGCGTTAAAGCTCAGCGCCATTGCTATCATATAACCCGCATGACGCAGTGCTAATGCCGTATGACCTTGTACTAAGGCTTGCTGCATTGACGAGTCTTGATTGCGGCTCGCAAAACGGTTTTCACGCCAGCGCGTCAGTAGCACTAACATCAACTGCGAAATCGCAAAGGCGCTGAAGATAGCGATAAAGGTATCTAGGGTTAAGTCTTCTGCCCATAACAACACGGCGCGGATGATAATCGCTGTGGCGATGGCAGCACTGGCATCGACAATCGCGACAGACACATTACCTTTGATGATTTGCTCGTTCTTATCGAACTCGTTTAACGCAATCTTATCGTGGAGGAAACGACCCAATTTTATCAGCACTAAGCCGAATAAACCGTAGGCGCTCATGCCAATGGCTTCATTCAGATAAGAATGCGCAGCAGCACCAGTGATAGCGCCCGTTAGCACTATACCTAGTGCGGCAACGGCGCCCGCGGTACTGATACCGAAGGCAAAGTTATCACGCTCCGCCAGTTCCTTACTGCTGTTAACTTTAACGCTCCAACCTTGCAAATAACGCATCAGCGTTAGCAAAATCACGGCTATGGTGAGATCGATAGCCAGAATGATGGCTAGCTCTGGTGTGATACCGAAATCCTGAAATAGTGTCATTGGAAATCCTTAGTTACTTGCCCCGGCGCACACTGCGGGTCGTGCGATTACTGGAATTACGGAAACTGCTGTCTTTAGCATAGTTAGAGCGGAACTTACTACTCGAACTCTTGCTTGCGCTCGTGGTGTTGCTGGCCTTGGGCGTGCTGGTGCTTTCACGGGATAACGCCGTGCCACCGGTACGCGGTTTGGCATAAGGGCTGTCGAAGCGCTTACCTTGGGAATCGAAACGTTTTTTCGTTTGTTCGAAGGTCTTATTTTGCGCATCCGCTTGTTTGGGTGAGGTATAGCGATAACGACCTACGTCATTGTAATAGCTATAACCTCGGTTACCCGACCAACGATCGTAGGAAATAGGGCGATTGAAGACATTCGAAAACATCGAATACATGCCATACCAAGCCCAAAACGACGTGCCGCTCGAGTCGGTTTGCCAGTTACCGTAAGACGGATTACCAACTAGCTGACTGCCTGGACCAAAATCTTCGCCGCCATTGGCTAATGTTGCGGCCTCACGGCTAATCGCATTCACGCGGGCCAGTTTGCCGTCGGACATATCGGCGACCACGTTGACAGGGTCTGACAACATATCGTTAAACAGGCTGGGATCTGCGGCTTGATAAAGATTTTCCGCTTCGGCCAGCTGTTGATCGAGATCGGCAAAGTTACTCGCCACTTTCGACTCATCTAATCGACGTTTCAGCGAGGTATACATGGGACCTTGGGTGCCAGAATCCTTTGCTAATTCATCAAGTAATGGGGCTAAATCAGGTTTCTGCTGCTTTAACAGTGTGGTGTATTGTTTTAAGAGGTTAGCGTTACGCAACTGCCCGTCATCGATCATCGTAGTGAGCGTTGCGAGGCGTTGCTGCGTGAGTTGTTGATACTTCGCGATTTTATCCGGTCTCTCATCGCCACAACCCGTCAGCGACAGCATAACGGCTAAAAAGAGGATCGATGTGAGAACACGGGTTAGCATTCCTGCCATGTTTTCTCCAAATGGTAATGAAATAAATCTCAAATACTTGCAGGCAATAATAATCTGCTTGCCCAATATGCCTGCTGCGCAGGTTATAGTACCCTTAAATGCCACAGATAAAAGGGGATACCTTTATTTGTGTGCTACATCAGGTAGCTGCAAGTCTCGTCGAACATAACATGATGTGGCGTCAATCTATATCATTTACGACATAATATGTCGATAGCTAAATTTGTTAGGGATTATTATGACCATGCAAAAAGACAGTAATAAGTCATTGTCTATTCTCGTTAATCAAACCGCTGAGCATAACTGGCTGCGGTTAGAGGAAGTATGGTCCGAAGGACTCGTGCAATTAACACCTGTCCAGCAGCAAGAACTCAAAACGGTTCTAGGGCTCAGTGATTACGTGGCGGCCCAGTTATGCCGACATCCCGAGTGGATTAACAGGCTGTTTGCCGGCGAGTTAAGCCTGATTGAGCGTAAAAACTTTGATCTTGAGTTACACGAAGTGCTGAGTAGCGCCACAACTGAAGAGATGGCGAAAGCCAGCCTGCGACGGTTTCGTAACTACCAAATGGTGCGCTTAGCCTGGCGTGACTTTTTAGACTACGCCAGTTTAGAAGCATCCCTGCTCGATCTGTCGGCGCTTGCCGAAGCGTTAGTGATTTGCGCCCGCGATTGGCTCTATAAAGATATGTGCGCCCAATACGGCACGCCGATGGACAAAGAAGGCAATGCACAGCCATTGCTGATTTTAGGCATGGGCAAGTTAGGCGGCCGCGAGCTCAATTTCTCCTCTGATATCGACTTGATTTTCACTTTCCCTGAGCATGGTGAAACCGTCGGTGGTCGTCGCAGTTTAGACAATCAACAATTTTTTATCCGCATGGGACAAAGGCTAGTGAACTTGCTAGACCAAGTTACCGTCGATGGTTTTGTGTTCCGCGTGGATATGCGTTTGCGCCCCTACGGAGAAAGTGGGCCGCTGGTGGTGAGTTTTAGTGGCCTTGAGGATTATTACCAAGAACAGGGCCGAGATTGGGAACGCTATGCCATGGTCAAGGCGCGTGCGCTCGGACCTTGGAGCCATTTCTCCGATGAATTACACAGCCTGCTCAGACCCTTTGTGTATCGCCGCTATATCGACTTTTCAGCGATTGAATCCCTGCGAAAAATGAAGCAGCTCATCGCCCAAGAAGTGCGTCGCCGTCATTTGACCGACAATATTAAACTCGGCGCGGGCGGTATTCGTGAGGTCGAGTTCGTGGTGCAGAGTTTCCAGTTAATTCGTGGCGGCCGCGAGCCTGCGCTGCGTCAGCAGAGTTTATTCGGCGCTATCGATACGCTCTACAGCTTAGGGCAATTTGAATATTTGGCGGTCGATGAGCTTAAACACAGCTATTTACTGCTGCGCCGAGTGGAGAATTTACTGCAAGCTATAGATGATAAACAAACCCAAACCTTGCCGAATAATCCACTCGATTGGGCGCGATTGTGTCATGTGCTCGATATGGCCAACGAGGTCGATTTACGCACTCACATCGAAGCGGCGATGAGCAAAATTCATCGTCATTTTAAAGCCACCGTGGGCGGTGAAGAAGGCGAAGAAAAGGCTGAACACTGGACAACGCAGCTGTGGCATGTGCAAGATATTGATGATGCCGTCGCGTTATTGGCCGAACAGCAAATCGACGATGACAAGCTGTGCCCTATGCTCAGTAGCTGGCGTGAGACTGTCACTAAGCGTTCCATTGGTCCACGCGGGCGGGAAACCTTAGATAAATTAATGCCAAGATTATTGGAAGAGTTGATTAATCAACAGAGTCCATCGGCTGCCTTTGAGCCCGTGTCTAAGGTGCTGGAGCAGATTTTAACTCGCACCACTTACCTTGAGCTTTTATGTGAAAACCCTGGCGCACGGCAACAGTTAGTGAGCCTGTGCTGCGCCAGCCCTTGGATTGCCGCGCAGTTGGCTAAGTTTCCCATGTTGCTCGATGAGCTTATCGATCCATCGCAGCTTTATGACACAACCTCCATCGATGATTATCCTAGCGAGCTGCGCCAATACATGTTGCGTGTGCCCGAGGATGATATGGAGCAGCAGATGGAAGCGCTGCGACAATTTAAGCTGTCACAACAACTTAAAATCGCCGCCGCCGATGTCACTGGGGTTTTACCTGTGATGCAAGTGAGCGATCACTTAACCTTTTTAGCCGAAGCCATTATAGAACAAGTGGTGATGCAGGCGTGGCAACAGGTTTCCGTGCGTCACGGCGTGCCCGCTCTCCTTGAGGGCAATGACACAGGTTTTGCCGTTGTTGGTTATGGCAAGCTCGGTGGAATCGAATTAGGTTACGGCTCTGATCTCGATTTAGTTTTCCTGTGTGAAAACAAAGCAGATAACAGCCAGACCAATGGTGAACGGCCGATTGAAGTTGGCCATTTCTACCTCAAACTTGCCCAGCGTATTCTGCATTTGTTCTCTACTCGTACCACTTCGGGTGAGTTGTATGAAGTGGATATGCGTTTGCGTCCTTCTGGCGCCTCGGGTTTGATGGTTAGTGAGATAGAACGCTTTAGCGAATACCAAGCTAACGAGGCGTGGACGTGGGAACATCAAGCCTTAGTGCGCTCGCGTTTTGTTTTCGGCGACAATAGCTTAGCGGTCAAATTTAGCCGAATTCGCGCCTCGGTATTGGAAAAACCACGGGATAAAACTGAGCTGCAAAAAGCAGTACGTGAGATGCGTCAGAAGATGCGTGATCACTTGCTCAAAGCCAGCGATGGCATGTTTGATCTAAAACAGAGTCCCGGCGGTATTGCAGATATCGAGTTTATCGCCCAGTACTTAGTGCTGGCTAATGCCCATGAGTATCCTGAGCTGACGATTTGGTCTGACAATGTGCGGATTTTTGGGGTGTTGGCTGAGCTTGAACTCTTACCTATGATGAGTGCCCAGCATTTAACCCAAACCTATTGCTTACTCAGGGATGAAAATCATCGACTGACTCTGCAACAAAAGGCGGGGCAGTTACCTGTGTTAGAGGTTGAGGAACATGCCGAGCGAGTGCTCAATATCTACCGTGCTGTGCTTGAATAGTACAGTCATTTATACAGTCATTTAAAGGGAGTAAGGCTGAAACGAATATCAGCCTTAACACCGCAAGAATGCACAATTTAGGCTAGAGTTTAATGAGAGCAGTTAGCAGAGAGCACCATGCAATTACCTACTATCCCTGAAAACGAGCTGCAACGTTTGGCCACGTTACGCGCACTCAATGTGCTCGACACCGATGCCGAGGAACGTTTCGATCGTATTACTCGGCTCACGCGCAGAATTTTCTCTTTGCCGATTTGTGTTGTGACCTTAGTGGATGCCGAGCGGCAGTGGTTTAAATCTCGCCAAGGATTGGAGGTGACTGAAACACCAAGGGAAATTTCATTTTGTGGCCATGCGATCAATCAAGACGATATTTTTATCGTAAACGACGCCCTCAAAGATCCGCGCTTTAGTGACAATCCTCTGGTGACCGAGCAGCCGCATATTCGCTTCTACGCTGGCTATCCCTTAACCATTCACAGGCAATATCGAGTAGGGACCTTGTGTTTAATCGGCACTGAACCGCGGGAGTTTACGGCTGAAGATATTGAAACCTTGACGGATTTAGGCGAAATGGTGGAGGCGGAATTACTCTCTATCGCGCAAAACACCTTAGATCCTTTGACTACGATTTCGAATCGGCGTGGATTTGAGTTACTGGCCCATCAGGCGCTGGCGAGTTGTCGACGTACCGAATCTGAGGCGGCCTTACTCTTCTTCGATCTCGATTTCTTTAAGGAAGTGAATGACAACTTTGGTCACCTCAAGGGCGACCAAGTGTTATACGATTTTGCCCATATCTTGATGACCGCTTTTAGGGAGTCGGATGTGATTGCAAGGCTTGGCGGTGATGAGTTTGTGGTGCTATTAAGTTTTGTGCATAGAGATACAGTCGATCGCGTGATTGAGCGTTTTAAGCAATTACTTGAGCAATATAATCAACAGCATCCTAAGCAACATAGCTTAGCGACCAGTATTGGTATCGCCCATTGGACGCCAGATTCTGATGTGAGCTTAGAGGATCTGTTAGATTCCGCCGATAAAGCCATGTATCAGGATAAGGCCGCGCACCACAGTGATGCGCCTTAAATGATGTGCACTAAATGATGCGCCTTAAATGATGTGTGCTTAAGCAAGATGAAAAGGGAGACAATAATGTCTCCCTTTTTATTGATTTTTATTCGGCGAACAAGTACTAAACTACACCATTAAGCTGTAATGAGCATGACCCAGTGTTGATATAAAGGTAAGCCAATTAACACATTAACCGGAAACGTAATGCCGAGTGAGGCCAGCATAGCCAGTCCAATATTAGCTTCGGGTATTGCGGCTCGAATGGCCGCAGGCGCTGCGATATAAGATGCACTGGCACTTAATGCTGCTAGCACTAAAATGCTGCCAGAAGGTAAGTCCAACCATAATCCTACGGCGATACCGCACCAAGCCAATACAAAGGGCGTTACGGCGGCGAACACCAATAAGCGCCATTGTTTTAGTGGTAGCGGCAAACACACTTTGGCCGTCACTAAGCCCATTTCTAGTAAAAATAATGCCAGTAAAGTTTTGAATCCGCCTAGTAGCACAGGTGTGAGCGGCGCAAGCCCCGTTGGGCCGTAAAGCCAACCTATCACTACGCCACCCACGAGTAAGACAACGCCGCGGCTGGTTAACGCTTCGTGCAATACGCTCGATTGAGTTTCATTCTTGGGTGATGTTTCAATTGCTTTTTTGGCGCTTAAGTATCTATGTAGCCAGAGCATCACGACGATCGCCGGCAGTTCTAGCAGCACGAGATACAGGGTGGTTTCGGGCCTTAAGATCAGCCCTGATTTTTCCACCATAGCCATCACTACCGCAAAGGTTCCCGCGCTAACGGAGCCGTAATGGGCGGCAATGCTAATAGCATCAGTGTGACCAATGCGAACCAGCCGAGTTAATACTGGGTATAAGGCCAAGGGGATAATAAAGCCTAAAGCAATAACCGCTAACAGCTCAGTGATCACTAAGTTTTGGGTGTGACCGTGGAGCGCCATTCCGCCCTTTAAGCCCAAAGTGAGCATTAACAGTATGGATAGGGTTTCGTAGATCGCGGGGGGGACTTTAAGATCTGACTTCACTAGGCCAGCTAACAAGCCTAAGGCGAAAAAGGCAATGACAATATCGGGCATAAGTATCTCATTAAGTTTGATTTTTAAGCCGTACAAAACAGGCTTAATTGTCGGGTGATCCTGATGGCTGGTGATTTTGGACCTAATTGGTTATATTGAAAAATAAATTGTTTGCCACTTAGGTATAGGTAATTGTCTATGGATAAGCGTTCGTCATCGACTCAGCTTAAATTGCGGCACTTGAGTTTTCGGTTACTGCAGGTGTATGTGCAAGTGGTGCGGTTAGGTAATATTTCCGCAGCGGCAAGGGCCTTGCATTTAACCCAACCCACAGTGTCATTACAGCTTAAAAAGCTGGCCGATGTGTTAGGTGAGCCGTTACTCGAGAGTCGTGATGGCCGTATGTTACCGACCTTGATTGGCAATGAACTCTACCGCGCCGCCTGCGATACCTTGAGTCGTTTTGAGGATTTCGATGCCTTTATGCAGCAGGCCAAAGGTGGCAGCGTCGGGCATATTAATATCGGTATCGTCACTACCGCCAAATACGTGTTACCACGGATTTTAGGGGCTTTTTATCGGCAGTTTCCGCAGGTTAAAGTGACCTTAAACATAGGTAACCGTGCCCATGTGTTGGGCCGATTTGAGCGCCAAGAAGATGATTTATATCTGTTTAGTCATCCTCCTAGTGGCGATAACGTCTTATCTGCGCGGATCATTAAAAATCCGCTGCAATTGATTGCGCCAAAAGATCATTGGGCGGTGGGCCGTGAGCAAGTGAATTTTAACGATCTCAAAAATGAGCGTTTTATCGTGCGCGAGCCAGGTTCTGCCACCCGCTTGATGTTTGAGTCTTGGTGCAGCGGTCAAGGCATCACGCTTAGTGACACTATGCAAATTGAGAGCAATGAGGCGATACGCTTAAGCGTCGCGTCGGGCTTAGGCTTGTCAGTGATTTCGGCGCACACGCTGCAAGAAGGGCGCGAAAAACCGGCTATTTTGCTAGTGATGGGTTTTCCGCTCGAAAGTAACTGGTATCTGGTTGGCCGTAAAGATCGACGCTTGCCCTATGCTGCCATGCAGCTGGTGGACTTTATGGCGGCGCATTTGGCCGAGTGTATCGAGCCCGAATGGGTTGCCGCCGATATCAGTGAACTGGCTATGCACTTTAATCAGGCGCCGCAAACTCGGTCTTAGCTGAGTTCATGTTTTTGATACTGAATGATTTTATTAAGTTAGAGATGTGGTTATAGATTGAGGGTAACGTCTTTTAGCACACCTTGTGCAGTTACCCTCTGGTTCCCTTGTAAAACGAGATTTGACCTCAAATCGAAAAGCGAGGCTTTTGGCCTTAAATCGAGACGACTTTACCTGGTGACTTTATACCTTAAAGCGCGTCAGCAAGTTGTTCAGTTCAACCGCTAACCTTGATAGTTCATGTGCCGATGCACTGGTTTGCTGGGCTCCCGCGGCACTTTGGCTGGCGAGATCGCTAATGTTTACAATGTTTTTATCGACTTCACGGGCGACTTTCGCTTGTTCTTCGGCTGCGCTTGCGATGACCATATTGCTGTTGTTCATCGTACTGATTTGAGTGTTGATCGTGTTCAATGCATCCCCAGCGAGCCTTGCAACAGCGAGTGCTTGCTCCGCTTTTTGACCACTGTGCTGCATCGATAGCACAGCGGTTTCGGTGCCATGCTGGATCTTGTTGATCATGTATTCAATTTCACGGGTCGAAGACTGAGTGCGGTGGGCTAGCGCGCGCACTTCATCGGCAACCACCGCAAAACCACGGCCAGTATCGCCCGCTCGTGCCGCTTCAATGGCTGCGTTGAGGGCCAGTAAATTCGTTTGCTCGGCAATTGCGCGGATCACATCTAAAACTTTACCAATATCGACAGCTTGCATGGCTAAGGTTTGGACAATTTGCGAACTTTGCGTCACATCCTGATTCATATCGATAATGGCGGCGACGGTTTGATCTACCTGTTTTTTACCTAATTCAGTATTGCGGGCGGTTTCTTCTGAGGCCTCTGAAGCGAGGACTGCGGTATTAGCGACTTCATCCACCGCCGAACTCATCTCGGTAATTGCGGTTGCAGCCTGTTGTATTTCATCATTTTGTTGCTGTATGCCGCGGGACGCATCTTCAGTTACTGAATTGAGTTCTTCGGCGGCGGAGGCGAGCTGGTTAGAGGAGTTTGCGATGTGGGATAGGGTATCGCGCAGGTTCTGCTGCATTTTTGCTAGTGCTTGCATCAGTTGACTGGTTTCATCTTCGCCATCGGCACTAATTTTCTGTGTTAAATCACCGCTTGCGACTGTCACTGAAATGTCTACCGCTTCTTTCATTGGCTGCACAATGCTACGGGTTAATAATGTGGCCACGATAAATGCGGCAATCAAGGAGGCTATTATCACTACGCTGTTGAGTAGCTTACTTTCTTCGTAGGCTTGTGCGGTGAGTTCGCCTTGTTTGCTTGCATATTCGGTATTTAAGTCGCCAATGCCGATAAGCGTTTTAGTTATTTTATCAGCTTGTAACGTCATCACTTCATCCATGATCCGTTTAGCTTCAGTCGTGTCATTGGCCTGCAGCTTACTGATCATTTGATCTTGATTCTGTAAATACAGCTCTAAATTATGACTAAAATCCTGATAGAGGGCTTGCTCACCAGGCAAACTAATTAAAGGCTCGTAGGCCTTTTGATCCGTTTCAATGTCCTCGCGAATTTGCCTTAAGGTTTCGAGCCCTTTGTCACGCTCAGCAGCGGAGTCGGCGAGTAACAGACGAAATGTAAATACCCTAGCGCGCATCACGTTAAGATTGATGCTAGAAAGGGTGACGAGTGTAGGTAGGGTATTTTTTTCAATTTCTTCAGAGGAGGCGCGCATAGATGACATAGTTTGCAGCGACATGAGTCCCTGAAGTAACAAGACTAGGCCGAGTAAGCCAAAGGCAGTAATGAGTCGTGAGCCAATCTTAATTTGTCGTAACCACATAAGCTAGTCGTCCCTGTATTTAAATGAGTTCCGTCTAAGGTCGTTCTTACTGCTTTTGAGCTAATACTTTTTAATCACTGCTGTCGAGCCATGAAGCTTGAGCCAAATGGCTGAACTCATGCTTGCTAACGTTAAACTAACTGTTATCGCGCCGAGTCGGAACTGTGAGTTTTTGGTTTAATACACTATAGATTATATTTTCTAACTTTTTCGTTTTGGATTGTAAATTTAGCTGATTAAAAGCGACTGGCTGTAAATTAGTAAGGCTTAAACTAAGTTGTACCGTACCTTAAATATTGGCGTTAGCAAACTGTATTGCCCAATTGAGTGTGATGATGTCTGTGGTTTTATTTCGACTGTCGATTAGAGTCAGGTCAGTTTGAATAAAGGTATGAACGTGATTACTATTTTAATTTTAGATAGTTAAAGTGAATTTTTGCTGGTTTAATCAGGCTCTAATAAAGCAATTTAGGTCGTTAGCTTTATGTTTAATATCTGCATTTAAAGAGAGTATTCAAACCGTTAGTATTCTTTTTGTATAAAACCTTTGTAATCGACTGTTCCTTTAAGCGTTTTTATTTCTTGTGATCAGGATTGTTCGATAATAAATGGATAAATGAGACGTAAACGATTGGTGCTTATTTCTTGTCTCTTTTCTTATCTCTTTTCTTATTTATGCGAAGCGATAAATAATCAATTGTTTTGCGGTAATTCATGCCGGCTCATTTCTATTAATCGGCTGTAGGTACGGCGGAATTCAAAACTGAGTGCACCACCTTGGTAGAGTTCGCTAAGTGGCACGTCGCAGCTGAGATAGAGACTGACATTTTGATCGTACAACTCATCAATTAAGCTGATAAAACGTCGCGCTGGGTCATCGTTGGCGGCGTAGGAGAGTTTGCGCTCGCCCGTGGCAGCGGCTTGGTTTTCACCTGTGCCGTCCTCCGTGCCGCGGGCACGGATCCAGCCTTTCACTTCGCCGCCCAGTTTGGGAACACCGCTCACCATTAAGATCTTAAATCGACTGGCGATTTCGATGTAATCGAGTTGGGATCTCGGGCCGTCACACAGGGCATAAAAGTCGAACCAAGCAACAGCGTTGTCTGTGGGCTCTAAAGCTGCGCGGATCACAGGGATTTCACGGTTGCAGATGGTGAGGCTAGCATTGCTCATTCTGCTACCGCAGATACTAGTCCCACGAATACCAGAATCGCTAATGTCAACAGCGCTCATACTGAGTGTATTTGGCGTTAACCCATTCACTAGCTTGTCAAAAATCTGCTCAAAATCGAGTGTTCCGCTAATGCCGATATTGCGGGAAATCGAGGTACTCATTTCAGCGCTATCAATGCCAATCTCGTTGTTTAATAAAGCATTGATGGCGTGCATCCTGTGGTCTTGGTTGCCATCGAGATGCAGCATTTGCGTGTGCGTTTGCAGCAATTGGATACAAGGTAAAAATCTGTGTCTAGCTAAGCCGTTCTCATATAAGCGCTCAATAGGAATATTAGAGGTCGCGACTAGCACCACACCTTGTTCAAATAGGCACTCAAAGAGCCCTGCGAGTATCATGGCATCGCCAATGTCCGAGACAAAAAACTCATCGAAACACAGCACCTTGCACTCTTTCGCGAGATTTTTAGCAATCAGGGTTAGCGGATCGCGTTTACCCGAATGCTCACGCAGTGCATTGTGTATCCGTGCCATAAAGCGGTGGAAATGCAGTCTTAACTTGCCATCACTTGGCAAACAATCGAAAAACAAATCCATCAGAAAGGTTTTACCCCGACCGACATCACCCCACAGATACAAGCCTTTGATGGATTGTGAATGGGAGAGGCGTGCTGAATAGGCTTGTGGCATCAAGTGTTTAAATAACATATCGAGCGCCAACACCGCCTGTTGCTGCGCCGGATCGTCAACTAGATTGTCGCTCACTTTGGCGCGATACACTTCCAGTGGCGTCATCATTGGCGTTATCGATTGCGAGCTAGCGGAGTTTGAATGAGCCATGTCGGGGTCTCGTTGGCGGTTGTTTTAGGTGTTTGCTGCAGTCAGTGTGTGCTTTAGCTTTGATTAAGTGCGATATCAGTACTCGCCTTTTGAGGCATCATGCTACTCATACTTAGGTACTCGGGAGCCATATTGCAAGATGCTCAGGGTAACATAGTCGCTGGCGTGACTTAAATCCCGCTCTGAGGCTTAGGTCAAATACTAAACGAAACCAGTGCTTTATTCTCGGGGACTTTTACCTTAACATCTTTGTCACAAAAATAATGATATGGAATGAATCCTATGGCTAGCAAAGGCAATGGCATTACTTTTATCAGTGCACAAACCTCGATAGAGGGTGACATCCAGTTAGAGAGCACGGCATTAATTGCGGGTAAATTGCAGGGCAAGATTGGCTCAGCGGGACAAATTAAGATTGAACTTGGCGGCGAGATCTCCGGTGAAGTCAGCTGTGATGAGTTGCGGGTGTGCGGCGTATTTAGTGGTCGAGTCTGTTGTAATAAGTTGATTATTACCAGTTCTGGTGTGGTTGACGGTGAAGTTGCCAGCCATCAGATGGAGATTTACGAAGGCGGCCAGTTTATTGGTCAGCGGATTAAAGGTCCTGAGCTTGATGCCTTGCCTGACATGCTAAAAGCGATCGCCCCAGCGGCTCAACGCTCGGATGCGCACCTATATGCCAGTGAGAGCGGTTCATTAAGAGGCGATAATCGGGCGATTCGCCCTTGGTTGTATGTTGCTGCGGCAACTGTCGTCATCGCCTTGGGCTTTAGTTTTGGACCCGAGCCATTGCGTGAGTGGTTACCTAATGTCAGTGATAGCACGCTTAACACTGAAGTGTCCCCTGTGACTCAGGAGCTAGATGCTGCAAAGGCCGCCAATCCATTACCGACTGAACAAACGACTGCGCCAGATACCGCGAATGCCGACAATACGGCGGCGGTATCCGCAGATCCCGATCCGCTGGCTTTATCGCAGGATTCTGCGATGGAAGATTTACAGCAAATGGAACAAGGTCATGCACAGATGGCGCAGGGTGATAATGGCACCGCGCCCACCAGCGAGAATGCAGGCAATAAGCTCTGATTGCTAAGCGAAAGCTCGAATTTATTAGCTTGAATCAATTAGCTTGAATCAATTAGCTCGAACAAATAAGTACTCGCATCCTTGGGTCGAGCATTTGGTGTTTTTTGTTCGACCACAGTTATTTGCTCATCGTTGCTAATGCTTATCGCCCAATATCTTGCTCAATCCTGCTCAATATCCCTTCAAGTATTGGTCCAAGTTCCTTATGAAGCGCTTAATGGCGCTTTGCTTTTATGGATGGCTTCTATGCTTAATTTAACGTTCTAAGAGTAAATCCGTCCTATTTTTATGCTATTTCACTCATCTGTTAACATTCAGCGCCAGCTAATATTCCTGTCATATTTTCATTGAGTTATCTCTCATTCTTACCCGTTTTGTGCACTTCAAGCCGTTTCCCTTGAGTTAAGTTCATTTTGTTCGTGAACTTTATGATTTTTAGTCACCTTAAGTCCCTTAATGAAGATTAAGTGCGTTAAATATCTTTAACGAAATGTTAACGATACATTTCATCCTCTGGGCGAGGAAGTAGTCCGTCACAGACCTGACACAATTCTAATAACACAGGCATTCCCACAGGGAATGGCAGACTGCAATACAGGAGGCATTGATGCCTAGATTGACCTTACTTGCCGCGGCAACCGCTGTGGCCTTTACTGGTTTTGCGAATGCGCAAGATTTAACGCCACAAGAGCTTCAAGCACAACTCACCCAATTGACTCAAGAAGTTAACCAGCTAAAACAACAGCAGGCAGCGAATGCCACTGCGACTCCATCTAAGCCTAGCGCGCCAGCTTTTGAGATAGGTGGTCGCATTCAACTCGATTACAACCTCTTCAATGGTGCCTATAACGCCGAACATAACGGCAGTAGCGCGCAGGATATTTTCCCCCGCCGAGTCCGTACCTTTGTTGAAGGCGAATTACAGGATTGGGATTACAAGCTGTTGCTTGAATTTGCTGAAAATACCGCTGAAATCGTCATGGCTCGGATGCGTTATTCGGGTTTTGAGAATGGCCCTAAACTGCAATTTGGTAAGTTGCGTGAGGATATCAGCCTTGATGCGCTCACCAGCAGTAATCACATTGCGCTGATCGAACGTTCTAGCCTCGCCGATACTATGTCGCCGTACTTCCGCTGGGGTGTTTCTGCATATCAATATTTCCCCAGCACGGGTTTACGTTACGCCTTGGGTGTTTATAAAAACGATGCCTTTGGTAGCGATGGCAAAGATGAAACCGATGATTTGAATTATGCCCTGAGCTCGCGAGTGACTTGGTCACAGGCCAAAGAACCGGGCCAAGTGTTACATGCGGGCTTGTGGTACTCAGCGCGTCAAATGGGCGGCGATGACTTGTCTGCTAGCTTTGCCCGCGGCGAACTGCGCGAGACGAATACTCGCCTGATTAACTATGTTGCGGGTGGTGAAACGGCGGCGATTGATCGGCTAAATCAAGCGGGTTTAGAGCTGGCATTTCAACATAAGGCTTTGTTACTACAAGGCGAATACGCTCAGCGTAATTTAACGACCCAAGATCCTCTGTCAGTGCTCGATGGTGAGCGTTATCAGGCGTATTACCTGCAGGCGAGTTATTTCTTAACGGGCGAACAGCGTAGCTATTCCAAGGGCAGCGCGGTGTTTTCTCAGCCTAAGGGCGTAACCGATGCATGGGAATTGGCGGCACGTTTTTCTAGCGTGGATGCAAGCTCCGACTTCCAAGGTACTAAAGCTCAGACCTACACCTTAGGCGTGTCTTACTACTTCAATCCAAAAATCAAAGTGATGGCTAACTACATCCATTCTTCCGTCGATGGCGCAGGCACGATTGCCTTAGTCGGCAATGAAGATGTGGGCGATGCCTTCGCTGCCCGTTTGCAATACGTGTTTTAGGAGTAATGAATCATGTTGAAAATGAAATCTTTAGTCATGAGTGCGCTGTTACTGAGTGTCTCTGGCATGGCGAGTGCTGATATCCACTTTATCATCCCTGGCGGTCCAGGCGGTGGTTGGGATACTACGGCGCGCGGCGTCGGTGAAGCCTTAGTGAAGTCGAAAATAGATGGTAATGCCTCTTTTGAGAACCTTTCGGGTGGCGGTGGCGGTCGTGCGATTGCCTCTATGATCAAATCGAAAAACAAACAGGGCGATATTTTACTGGTTAACTCGACTCCGATTGTGCTCCGTGCACTTTCAGGACAAATCCCGTTTAGTTATCGTGATTTAACGCCGGTTGCAGGCATAGTCGCCGATTACGGTGCCTTTGTGGTGCGTAACGATTCACCGTTGAAAACCTGGGACGATGTGTTGGCGGCCTTTAAGGCGGACCCACAAAGATTCAATATCGCTGGCGGCTCGGCGCGCGGCAGTATGGATCACTTAGTTGCGGCGCAAGCGATTGCGGCGGCGGGCTTAGATGGCGGTCGTTTACGTTATGTTCCCTACGATGCGGGTGGTCAAGCTAAGGCTGGCTTACTCTCGGGCGAAGTCGATTTATTGTCGACGGGATTCAGTGAAGCGTTAGAAATTGCAGGCAGTGGTCAAGGGCGGATCCTTGCTATGACGGCACCTGAAATCGTTGCCGAGCATCCAGAGGTTCCGACGATTAAATCTCTCGGTTATGACATGACGTTTACTAACTGGCGCGGCTTTTTTGCGGCACCCGATACGCCTAAAGCCAAAGTTGATGAGTATGTGGCCAAGTTTGCGGCGCTGATTAAGACGCCAGAATGGGAACAAGTGCGTGCCCGTAATGGTTGGATCAATTTGTTTGAACCCCAAGCCGAATTCATTAAGTCATTGGAAGCACAGGAGCAACAGCTTAAAGCCACTATGTTGCAACTGGGCTTTATTAAGTAAGGAGTGACAGATGTTGAATCGTGATCTGATTGGTTCCTTGCTATTTGTCGCCGTGTTTACTGGATATGGCGTGCTGGCATGGCAAATTCCCTTATTGCCGTTTGAAGAATTTGAAGTCGTGACATCTTCCACTATGCCGAAGATTTATGCTGCCATGGGATTGATGTTTAGTCTGTTCTCTCTGGTTGCCGTCTTGCTAAAAGGAAACACGGTTCAACAGCGGGGGGCGCTGCTGACTAAAGCCGCCTTACAACAAACCGCGGCGCTGATTGTGCTGATGGTCTTGTATGCCGCCGGACTCGAACCGTTGGGGTTTGTTGTCGCTACCTTATTGTTTTTGGTCGCTGGATTTTGGTTGATGGGAGAGCGCCGCTTTAAGATTTTGCTGCTCGCCTCTGTGCCCGTGGTGTTGGTGTTCTGGGTGTTGATGACGCAAGTCTTAGGTATCTACTTGGCCTCAGGTTCTCTTTGGAGTTAACTATGTTCGATGCAATGTTTATTGGTCTATCGACCGCGTTTGAATTGCAAAACCTCATGTATGTGGTCTTAGGCTGCTTGGTCGGCACAGTGATCGGTATGCTGCCGGGATTAGGGCCGATCACAGCGATCGCTCTGATGATCCCTGTGACTTACAGCATTGGCCCCAGTTCAGGGATGATCTTAATGGCGGGCGTTTACTACGGCGCTATTTTTGGTGGGTCGACATCATCAATTCTGATCAACGCCCCGGGCGTGGCAGGAACGGTTGCGACGTCATTCGATGGTTATCCGATGGCGCAAAAAGGCATGGCGGGCAAAGCATTAGCGATTGCGGCCTATGCTTCGTTTACCGGCGGCACTATCGGCGCCATTATGTTGATGGTCGCGGCGCCATTATTAGCGCAAGTATCTCTGAGCTTTCAATCGGGCGATTATGTGGTCTTGATGTTCCTCGGTTTGACGGCCATTGCGGCGTTTTCGAATCGTGGCGATTTCCTCAAGGCCATGATGATGACTCACTTAGGTTTGTTGCTCTCGTCAGTGGGGATCGATCCTTTCTCGGGGATGGAACGCTTCACCTTCGGTCAGCCAGATTTACTCGATGGCATCAGTTTTCTGTTAATCGCCATGGCGACTTTTGCCCTGTCGGAAGCGTTAATGAATGTGATTAAGCCGCCTAAGTCGACCGAAAACATCAACTTTTCAGCGCAGCCGATTGGTAGCACTCGCTTAACCAAAGAGGAAGTGAAAGAGATAGCACCTGTGATTGGTCGCTCGTCGATTTTCGGTTTTTTGATTGGGGTATTACCGGGCGCAGGTGCAACGATTGCCAGCTTTATGGCCTACGGCACTGAGCGTAATTTATCCCGCGGCGCGAAACGCGATGAGTTTGGTAAGGGCTCGATTCGCGGTGTTGCGGCGCCTGAGTCGGCTAACAATGCGGCCTGTACTGGCTCATTTGTCCCGTTATTGACCTTAGGTATTCCGGGGTCGGGTACCACGGCCATCATGCTCGGTGCATTGATCGCTTATGGTATTCAACCTGGCCCTATGTTGATGCAAGAGCGTCCAGACGTGTTTTGGTCTGTGATTATCTCTATGTATTTCGGCAATATTATTCTGCTGGTGCTGAATTTACCGCTAATCCCTTATTTTGCCAAAGTGCTGGCTTTACCTAAGTCGATTCTGACTGTGATGATTTTGTTCTTCAGTTTGATTGGGGTGTATTTAGTCTCGTTTAACACCTTTGATCTGTTCTTGATGATAGGTTTTGCGATTGTCGCTGTGGTGCTACGTTTGCTGGCATTTCCGATGGCGCCGCTGCTACTGGGCTTCATCCTCGGTGATATGATTGAGCGTAACTTCCGCCGTGCTATGATCGCCTCCGATGGTTCTTTGAGCTTCCTGTGGGAACGCCCGCTGACACTGACTATCTTGATTGTGGCAATTGCGATGCTGGCTGTGCCATTGATCGGTTTTATTCGTAGTCATCGTAGTGATAAATTGGCGAAAGCCTCTTAATGTAAAGGTACGCTAATGAGACGCCCTAAGCGCTTAGAAACGTGGTTAATCAGTGGGGTGACTTGCCTGAGTTTGTTGCTGTGCGCCTTATTTGGCGGCATCAGCTATCAAATTTTGAGTCGCAGTATTACTGAGCAATCGGGCGCTAAGGCATTAGGGCTGGCCCATGCGGTCGCGACACGGGCCGATGTGATTACCGCTTTGCAGACTGGGCATTCGAGCCCACAATTGCTGGCTGCGATAGAGGGAATACGTCTAGCGTCTAAGGCCGATTTTATCGTGGTGGGCGATACCCATAAATACCGTATCGTGCACCCAGATTCAGATAAAATTGGCAAGAAGATGGAGGGCGGTGACAGCCAAGCGGCATTAGAAGGGGAGTCTTATATCTCCGAGGCGCAGGGCAGTTTAGGTCGCTCTATTCGCGGCAAAGTGCCAGTGCTTGACGAGCAAGGTCAAATTATCGGCTTGGTTTCCGTGGGCTTTTTGAGCCAGTCCGTGGGCGCGTTAATCGATAAGCGTATTCCTGAAATCATCATGACAGTCCTAGGGGTGTTATTGATGGGCGTGCTGGTGGCTTTTTGGATGGGACGGCAAGTACGGGAAATGTTGTTCGGCTTGCAACCTGCGGAAATAGGCCGTTTATTCGTCGAGCAGGACGCGATTCTTAACACAGTGCGAATGGGCGTGGTGGCATTGGATGCCGATGGCCGTATCCGCAAGTTGAATCAAAGGGCGCGGGAGATCTTAGCCTTATCTCCGACCTGCCAACCTAATACTCTGATGTTGAGTGATTTATTGCCGCAGCACGCCGATTTTCTACTGACGAACCAAAACAAAACCATCAGGGGATTCGAGTTATTTGCCAATGAGCAATGGCTGGTGATGTCGCGGGTGCCGTTTCAGGTACGGGATCAAAATGATGGCTTACTACTGACGATGCGCCCCGCCGATGAAATTGAGCGCTTGAGCCAACAACTGGCAAAAGTACAAGAGTTTGCCGAAATGCTCAGAGTGCAAACCCATGATTACTCGAATAAACTCCATACCCTAGGCGCATTATTACAGCTCAAAGCCTACGACAAAGCGGTCGAATTTATCGGTCAAGAAAGCCAAGGTTGGCAGGCTCAAATCCATTTATTACTGTCGCAAATCCATGAGCCGACGATCGCGGGATTACTCTTGGGTAAGTATCACAAGGCGAAAGAGCTCAATATTGAGTTTCAAATCAGCCCAGATAGTCAACTCAGCGATGTTCAAGACGCCATTATGCTAGAGCGGATGGTGTCGATTATGGGCAATCTTATCGATAATGCCATTGAGGCCGTGCACAGGGCGAACAATCATAAGCCCCGCCGCGTGGTCGTGACCTTAGATGAAACCGCCTCTAACCTGATTTTTGATGTGGAAGACAGTGGCGATGGGATTTCTAAAACCGAGTACAGCACAATATTCGATCCAGATTACAGCTCTAAGCAAGGGGCGCAGCACGGTGTGGGCATGTATATCGTCAATACCTACCTGTGTGCCTGCCATGGCAGCTTAGAGTTTGCCGACTCAGATTTAGGTGGCGCGCGTTTTTCTGTGTATATTCCCACTAAACCTTTACCTGAAGTAGGTACCGTTTAATGCATACCGTCATGATTGTTGCGGACCAAGTTGCGCGTGTTGCTGAGTTAACCGCACCGTATTTGTTTCCTGAACTTCTGCCTGAAATAGGTATTGTTTAATGCATACAGTGATCATCGTCGAGGATGAAGTCGAAGTCGCCCATTTGGTTGCGCAATATTTGTTCTCGACCAATCGTTATAAAGTGATTGGCATGGCCAGCGATATCAGTACCGCGCGGTCTTTATTGGGCGCCATCACGCCGGACCTCTTACTGCTAGACGTGTATTTACCCGACGGTAATGGTTTGAATTTACTGGCAGAATTACGCAGCCAAGGGATCCGCAGCGAAGTGGTATTGCTCACTGCGGCCAAGGAAGTGCAGATTTTAGAAAAAGCCATGCAGCTGGGCGTGTTCGATTTTTTGGTGAAACCTGTACTGTTGAGCCGGTTAGATCAAGCCCTGAGTCGATTCGAGAGCCGCCAGCTCAAACTTTCTGCCACGGAGGAGCTTACTCAATCCGTGGTCGATGCCTTTATGGAAGTGCCGACAGGGACGACCAAGGCTGCCGCTCGTTTGCCAAAGGGGGTCGATCAATTGACCCTACAGAAAATCCGTGAAGTGTTTGATGCTAAGCCGCAGGATAAACTCACGGCGCAAATGGTGGGTGAAAAGCTAGGCGTTAGCCGTTCTACCGCGCGGCGTTATTTAGAGTTTTTGTTGGAATGCAATGAGCTGGCGGCGGATCAGAGTTATGGTTCCATCGGTCGCCCCGAACGTTGCTACCACAGAGTGCGCTAGTCTTACTATTCAGCTTTCAGCTTTTTTGCATTCAGAATTTAGTCCACCTTGACCCTTTCAAGCTGCCACTCTGGCAGCTTAGAGGTTAAGTCTGGGATTATTCTATCGATATCGCCCCGCAAGATAATCAATGGCTCACCGCTAAATGCCCCGTTGGCTAAATGCTGCAACCTTTTTGGCGTTAGCGCCTGCAACTCTGCATTTAGCTGTTGCACATCAACTTGGGTTAATCCTGTCGCAAGTTGTTGGAGATATTGGTTTTCACGCTGAATGCTGTTGTCTTGGCTGAGTACATCCTCACCCATCAAATAGGTTTTAAGTGCATTGATTTCACCTTGGCTGGCACTTTGGGTTTTAACGAGCGCGAGGTGATCGAGTATGCCCACCACAAACGCGCCCGTATGTTCTATGGCTGTACTGCCGTAAAACTTGATGCTAGTGGACAGCGGCGCATTGGCGCACTGGCCGTAAATGCCATAGGTGAGGCCGCGTTTTTCCCGCAAATCATAATAGAGTCTGCCCGAAAAACTGCGCCCCATCAGCGCGGATAAACTGCGGCAGCTTAAGGCGATTTCCTGTGAATTGAGTTGACTCTTTTCTGACATATCGCCTAACTCACTATCAACGGTATGACCTATGGCATGATCTATGCGATAGCCTAGGCGGACTTGGGTCTGCACACTTCCCGGCGCATCGATAAGGAAAATCTTTTTGGTTTGCTTAGGTGTGGTTGTTTCTAGCTTATCTGCTTGCGGTGACGACTTAGACAAGGATTTAGGTAGCGATTTCGTCAACATAGGCCACTGTTTGATGCTGGCTTGAAGATCAAATTCGGCGTTTTTAGCCTGCATATTGGGGAGAAACAGATGCCATTGTGCTTGCGATGCCGCCTGCTGCTGGATCTGTTGCAGCTGCTTTAGGTTAAGTGAATCGAACAGCTCATCATTATTGAGTACTTTATTGTAGGGATGTTCAGGTCCGAGTAGCTTTTCGCGCCACAGTTTATCTATCTCGGCGCCACTAAAGGCATTCAAGTGTTTATTGAGCTTGAGTTGGCGGCGAATATTATCAATATCGACGGGAGCGGTTGTCGCATCAATAAAGGTATTTGGCTGCCAAAATTGCATTAGCAAGCCGTAGATATGGTTAACATCGTCGGGGCAGGTGAGGCTTAGATTTATGCTATGCAAGCTGACGCGAATACTGAAAGTTTCAAGGCACGGGTCTGCGAGATGAATGGCCAGTGCGCGTGCTTTCTCTTGCAAGGCAATCTGTAAAATATCGGGATTATTGAAGGGAGCCTGCGGACTCACCGCCGCTAAACTGACCCTGTTGCTTAGACTGTTACGGCTTAGAGCATGAGTGCTTAGACTGTTACTGCTTAGACTATTGCTGTTTAGATCATGATTGCTTTGCACTGAAGCAAGTCTATGTAACTGATAGGGTAAATTCAACTCGGTATGCACTTCATCGCTAAACATTGGATCCGTTGCGGGGATGATGATGCCGCTTTCGGGTAAATGATTGTCTAGAGGATAGGGAGTGTCAAAGCTCGCTAAGCTCGGTGGTTCAGTCGGCGTAAAGACGATTTGCGTTTGCTGGCAGGCGCTCAGTAATAACGCCGCTGCGCAGCACATTAAGCTTTGTAGTTGTTTAGGTCGTCCGTGAGTTACAGGAGTTAGGTTCATCATAATACCGCATCCTCTAGGCTGTCGCTCATTTCACCAGGCAGCCATTCCAGCAGTGTTTTTCCCCAGCGAATATACCAAGGTGGCAGTAGGTCGACCCGCACATAGTCTTGAGTAAAATACTGTTTTGCGACTCTTTGGATATCGCCAGCCGTGACTGCGTTAATCCGCTGCCACTGCGCGCTAAAGGGATGGTCTTTATCTTGAACTGAGGTCGCCGAAAGCTGCGTGGCTAGTGCTTGGGTGTCACTGAGTTGTTGTAATCGATTGTTTAACCACACTTGTTTAAGTGCGCACAGGCTGGTTTCATCCAGAGTCTCTTGCTGTGTTTGTGCGACAAGTCCCAGCACTTTTTCCACTAAGGCATCGAGTGAAGTGCGAGCTCGCGGAACCAAGACAATATTGGCAATCCCATGATTTTCTAGCTCAAAGGGCAGGGAATAACTGAGCATTTGCGCAGGATTATGCTGGCTCATTTTCGCGATTGCACTGGCGGTATTTTGAAATAAATAGCCTTCGAGCAGTTGAATCGCCGCCGCATCGGGATGATTTTTACCTACGGTATGCCAAGCGAGCAGTAATCCAGGCCAAGGCCCACGTTCATCAACTAATTCAGCATGCACTTGTTTTGGCTGGATGTTCAACTCAGTGAATCTAGGTTCAGTCGTCGCTGGTTTAGGCCAAGTCGCAAAATCTTGCTCAATCCATTGCAGGGTTTGTGGGCTTAACTTGCCGACAAGGGAAAGCTGCATCGCGTCGGGGCGATAATAAGCACGGTGAAAGGCGGTGAGACTTTCAGGTGTGGCTTGCAAGATATCTTCGCGACTACCAATAATACCGTGGCCATAGGGCGTGCCTTGCACTTGATCGAGTAAGAACGCCATCGCGCTGCGGACATAGGGCTGATTATCTATGGTTTGCGCCATTTCCTGCAGTACGGTTTCCTGCTGATTTTTAACGGTAGTGGCATTAAGGCTTGGACGGATAAAGCGGTCGGCTTCGAGATACAGCCCCAGTTCTAATGCTGGGCTTGGCAGCGTCACATAGTAATTGGTGTAGTCAAAATGTGTGCTGGCATTAAAACGTGCACCTAAGGCACTGAGCTGCTGGGCATAGGTATCGCCGGGGGCATTTTCGCTGCCCTTAAATAACATGTGCTCAAACAGATGGGCATAACCGCTTTGGCCCTCAGCTTCGTTGCGGGCGCCTAAATTAAATTGGCTGGCGATTGTGACTGTCTGTTTATCAGCCATGGGCAGTAACCGCACCGTCAAGCCATTTTCGAGTGTGTAGGTTTTTAGGTTCGCTTCGAGCGCGTATAAGGCTTGTGCATCATGCTCGGCGTTGCATTGTGCCAGCAGCGTATTGCTAAAAGCACTGGTCGCAAGGGCGATAAAAAAGGCGATGTGAGTTTTCATAAGTGCATCCTGCCGAGCATATTTTTTGAATTCGTTAAATAACTCATCGAAGCTGAATGCCGTTACCAAGTGGCGATTAACCCATCAACAGGTATCGATACCGATTGCGATGTGGTTAGCGACTGCTCGGATTTCATCGAAATCAGTTGAATAGCATTCAGTTTTTAAAAAGAACTGCTATGATGGCACAGTTCTTTTTCTGGCATAAGTACAAGATATGGTAAGCAGATCCCCGTTCGAATCCTTTCAGTGGAAAAGCGATATTTTTAACTGTGAAAGCACTGATATTGATAATTTTTATCTGCTGCTTGAGCAGGAAATGACCCGTTTGGGCATGGTTGAGAAGAATTTGGGTGAAGTTGGTAAATACAAGGTTAGCTTGTATCAGTCTCCCGCCGCTAAGTCAGGCTTACCTTCTTTATTGATCAGCGCAGGATTTCATGGCGAAGAATCTGCTGGCCCTTGGGGTTTGCTGCATTTTTTGAGTGAAGCGTCAGCAGACCTATTTGAACGGGTGAACTTGAGTTTATTGCCCCTCGTTAATCCAACCGGATTCAGCCGCGGCCATAGATTTAACAAATACGGTGAAAATCCAAATCGCGGTTTTGTATTTGAGAATGGTAAACCTAAAGCCAACGAACATACGTCGGTGGAAGGTAAGTTGTTGTTAGATCATGCGCAGTTACTGATTGCTGCTTGCCGTGACGGTATTTTAACTTGCCACGAAGATGTCTTGAGCCGTGAAGCCTATGTGTATTCTTTTGAGCCAAGCCAAGTGCCAGGACGCTTTAGCCTCGATTTGCGCGATACCTTAGGCGGTTATTTCCCGATTGCTGTGGATGGCGAGATTGATGCGTGTCCTGTGAAGGATGGCTTGATCTTCAATCACTTCGATACGTCGTTTGAAGCGTGTTTAGTGCGAAGCGGTGCCCGTGTGGGTGCTTGTACCGAAACACCAGCGCTGCAAAACTTCGACCAACGCGTATTGGCAAACAGTGCTGCTATGACTCACTTCTTAGCCCTATGTGCACCTTTATGTGATTGATCTTGTTATTCTATTAGGTGTTTAATCATCTTATAAATGATAAAAAAATACCCGCTGATAGCGGGTATTTTTTTAGGTGATATTTGCCAGTGAATTATTGATTAATTCGCATTGGCACACCGGTACGCTCATCGAGCAGCTTTTTGATCACAGAAGAATTTGTGTCAGCTTTAGCGATAAACTTGGCGATATCTCTAGGTAATGAAATCGCGACTGGCTCATTGGATTCAAACTCAGCCACAGTGCGAGACAGAGGTTGATGCACGGCTAAGTAGCGCTTACCGTCTGGCTCTTCAGTTGCTTTAATCGGCTGGTTCACGAATTGTACGCGGGTGCCCACAGGTACAGTCTTGAATAGATGCTCGATATCTTCATGGCGTAAACGCACGCAACCTTGGCTCACACGTAAACCGATACCGAAACTCGCGTTAGTACCGTGAATCGCATACAAGTTGCCTATATACAGTGCATACAGTCCCATAGGGTTGTCTGGACCCGCTGGCCATACTGCTGGCAGGATTTCACCCTTAGCAGCATATTCTTTACGAATGCGTGGCGTCGGTGTCCAAGTTGGATTGGCACGCTTACGTTGTACTGAGGTCACCCAGTTTTCTGGCGTGTCTTTACCAATCTGGCCAATACCAATAGGCAGGACTTCAACTGTCTTTTTGCCTTTTGGATAGTAGTACAAACGCATTTCGGCCACGTTGATCACTATGCCTTCACGGGGAGCGTTAGGCAGGATCAGTTGTAATGGAATTAACAGTTGGCTACCTGGTTTTGGCAGAAATGGATCTACACCTGGGTTAGCTTCGAGTAAGTTACTGAGACCGAGCTGGTATTTGGCTGCAATATCTTCGAGAGTGTGTTTACCCTCTGGAACCGTATAATACTGGTTCTCGCCAATTAGCCTGCTTTGGGCGGCTGGTAAAGGATATTCCGTTGCTAAAGCGGACAGACTAGGGAAAACCAAAGTCAATAATAAAGCTGTGGTGCGAAGCATACTCATAAGCGGATACTACGATTCCTGTTAATAAAAAAGCGTGTTTAACGCAGCTTTCTCTCTTAAAACGAGAGCGGCAATTTGACGAGCAAAATGCACTGGCGCGCGAAGCTCGCATCCTTCCTTATTTTGGACATTATTTCAACTGAAATATGATCCGTACAGCGTATTTATCGCTTAATTTTTGTTTTAACGGTTTTCCTCGGCGACTGAGATTGTCAGTATTTCGGCTTATCATTAAACCCTGTGCCTGCTTTATTGTTCTATGTGCTGCAAATCCCTGATCTAAGCAGCTGTGTTGCAACGCTTCTATGGTGATTGCTCCGTCTAAAATATTGACGTTATGCATAGTGTCTGTTTTTGATGGCGAATTAAGGGTGGCTGAATTGATTGGTTTTGCGAAACAGCGTTTGCGAGACTTTTTTTAAAGTACTTTTCTAACGGGGTGATGCTCAACCTGACAAAGTCCGCCTAGCTGAGCCGATTGTCGGATAAATGGAGTGAAAACAATTGGCTTGAGGGTGATGTTCGAATATTCGCCGTTTCAGTCGACATTGTTTTGTCTGGTGCTGAATTCACTATGATAACCCTAGTTTATACAGGTTTATGAGCTTAATTTAGCTTGAATGATTTAAGTTTACGTTTAGTTTGTTATTTTTAACTGTCTGATATTTATTTATTTTAATTTTTATAAGTCGTGTGAAAATGTTCTGCGGTTCTTTAGGTTTTACGTTAGCCTTTATCTCAAGGTTAATGCAAAGTTACATTTATGGCATTTTCTATGTAGATGATTGAAATTTAATATTTAACGCTCCAATAATTCGCTATTTTTGTGCTAATATAAAATCATAAAATTGTAAGTTGAGTCATTTTTAACCTCGGTGATTTGTCTATCGTTTAACTAAACAACCTGTATAAGGAGGCGTTTGTGGATGCAAATTCCATCAATAGTTTTTTTCTGATTGGCGCCTTGCTAACTGCAGTGAGTGTTTTACTCAGTCCCATGTCTTCCCGTTTGGGTATCCCGATTCTTTTGATCTTCCTCGCCGTGGGTATTTTGGCCGGTGAAGATGGCCCTGGCGGAATATTGTTTGATGATTATTCCACCGCTTATTTAGTCAGTAACTTAGCGCTAGCTATCATCTTACTCGATGGTGGAATGCGTACCCGTGTCGCCAGTTTTAGGGTGGCGCTGTGGCCTGCTTTATCGCTAGCGACCTTTGGCGTCGCTATCACAACCAGTATCACTGGCATGATGGCCGCATGGCTATTTGACTTGCATTGGTTGCAAGGTTTGCTGGTGGGCGCGATTGTGGGCTCGACCGATGCCGCTGCGGTATTTTCTTTATTGAAAGGGCGCAGTCTCAACGAGCGGGTTGGAGCAACCTTAGAAATTGAGTCCGGCAGTAACGACCCTATGGCGGTGTTTTTAACCGTGACGCTGATTGCGATTCTCGCCAATGTGGACACTGAGATGTCCTTCAGCTTTATGTTTATCAGCTTTATTAAGCAATTTGGTCTGGGTATTTGCTTAGGTTTAGGCGGCGGCTGGATGCTGTGGAAGCTGGTTAATTTGAGCAAATTAGCCGACGGCCTGTACTCTATTTTAGTCTTAAGCGGTGGTCTGATTATTTATGCTGCGTCTAACAAACTCGGCGGCAGTGGCATTTTATCGATTTACTTAGTCGGGCTTTTCCTCGGCAATAAGCCGACCCGTGGTCGCCATGCGATTTTAAACGTACTGGATGGCATGACTTGGGTCAGCCAAATCGGTATGTTCTTGGTATTAGGGTTATTGCTTACCCCTTCAGATTTAGTCGATATCCTGATCCCAGGTTTTGCACTGGCATTTGGGATGATTCTATTCGCTCGTCCTGTCGCTGTGTGGATCAGCCTATTGCCCTTTAAGAGCTTCAGCAGTCGCGACCGCTGGTTTATTTCGTGGGTAGGACTACGCGGCGCAGTGCCTATCATCTTGGCGGTATTCCCTATGATGGCGGGCTTGCCGGGTGCTCAGTTGTATTTCAACTTAGCCTTCTTCGTCGTATTAGTATCGTTACTGGTTCAAGGTGCGTCTTTGACCACTGCGGCGCGTTTAGCTAAGGTGGAACTGCCCCCAAAGCCGTTGCCCGTTTCGCGTTCGGGAGTTGAAATTTACCCGAGCAGCGAATGGGAAGTGTTTGTCTATCGTTTGAGTGAAAGTAAGTGGTGCATTGGTGAGCCGCTAAAACGCTTAGCTATGCCTGATGGAACACGGATTGCGGCGGTATTTAGGAATGACACTTTACTGCATCCGTCGGGCAGTACTCGCCTCGAAGCGGGAGATATACTCTGTGTGCTGGGTCAGGAGAAAAGTTTAGAAGCCTTGAGTAACCTCTTTAGCCAAGCGCCTGAAAATAAAGAAGTGCAACGTTTCTTCGGTGATTTCTTTATTGAAACAGATGTTAAGCTTGCGGATCTCGCACCAATTTATGGCTTGAGTTTAGATAATCTCGCCGACGATATGACAGTCGCCGATCTGGTGGTGTCACAGCTTGGTGCAAATCCAGTGCTGGGCGATCAGTTCCAATGGCAGTCGTTGCATTGGGTGGTGGCGGGGCTGTATGAAGGCAAAGTTACTAACGTGGGTATTCGTTTACCGACCGAGCATTCGCTGTAATCCCATGCGCTAGATGCTTCTTGCCATCGAAAGTCACCATAAAAAATGCCAGCTTATTTGCTGGCATTTTTGTACTCAAAGCTAATTGAGTTTATTGATATAAAGATTTGTCCGTTGGATCGGGACGGGTCTTAAAGCGGCGATGTAACCACATATATTGGGCGCGGTTTTTATCTATGATGGATTCGATAATCTTGTTACCGCGAATAGCATCGGCTAATTCATCTTCACCGGGGAAATTATCCAGCGGTGGCATCACTTCAATCCGATAGCCCTCATCACCTTCGGTACGTTCTACAAAAAAGGGTAAGACTTTGGCTTTGCCGAGTTTGGCTAACGTGGTGGCACCCGTAATCGTTGCCGCATCTGGCATAGCATAAAACGGGATAAATACCGCGCTTGATCGGCCAAAGTCTTGATCGGCCGTGTACCAAATCACATCGGGATTACGCAGGCAGCGCACCATTTGGCGCAAGTCGCGTTTAGAAACAAGCCCTTTATTCGAGCGTAAACGGCCTTTAACTTGGAGGTATTCCATCACAGGATTGTTGTGTGGGCGATAAACCCCCACGCCGGGTTGGAATTGGCCGAAGATACGTGCGCCCATTTCCAGCGGTAAACAATGCACTGCAAACAGGATAACACCGTGGCCAGCATCGAGGGTGTCTTTCACGTGTTCTTTGCCTGTGATGCTCATGTGCTGCTGCACTTTTTCATCGGACCACCACCATGCATTGATGGTATCGAAAATGGCTTTGCCCGTTTCTTCAAAGTTACGCGTGAGTAGTGCTTCTCGCTGTGCTTCTGACATTTCAGGGAAACATAGGGCCAAGTTACGGCGCGCCGTATGAGTGCGACTGCCAGCAAATTTCATCACTAAGCGCCCTAAACCTTTACCCAGTTTCATCTGCCAAGAGAGCGGTAGAAGCTGAGTTAAGCGCATTAAAAATACGCCAAACCACATGGGCCAATGCTTAGGATGATATAAAGAAGATGAAAACTCGGCTTTCTCGACCACAAAAATACTCACTACTTTTGAAAATTACTGCTTATTCTAACTCAATTTTTACTGAAAATTAGGTACAATCACGGTTTAATTTCTGCATAAAGATAAGAGCACTATGAAGGTTTCTCTGCCAGCATTTGAAAAAGCCAGAGTGTTAGTCGTCGGCGATGTGATGTTAGACCGCTATTGGGTTGGCCCAACGGGACGTATTTCCCCTGAAGCCCCCGTACCTGTGGTGAAGATTAATCAAGTCGAAGACAGACCCGGCGGCGCGGCCAACGTGGCGCTCAATATCGCGACCTTAGGTGGTCAAGTCCTACTTGCTGGGCTCGTCGGTCAAGACGATACCGCCCATGCCTTAACGCTTGGCGTGCAAACCTTAGGGGTTGAACCCCAATGGTTAACCATTGCTGACAAGCCAACCATCACTAAGTTACGGGTGTTATCACGTAACCAGCAGTTGATCCGACTCGATTTCGAAGAAGCCTTCGACAAGGCCGATAGTGTGCGTTTGCTCAAGCAATCTGAGGCTTTACTCGATTCCGTCGATGTGGTGGTGTTGTCTGACTATGCGAAGGGCGCTATCGATCAGCCGCGAGATTTTATTGCTTTAGCGCGTTCAAAAGGTGTGATGGTGTTAGTCGATCCTAAGGGCAGTGACTTTGGCCGTTATCAGGGCGCGTCATTGATTACCCCGAATATGAGCGAGTTTGAAGCCGTTGTTGGCACTGTGACCTCAGAAGCGGATCTGCTGGAAAAAGCCCGTGGCTTACTTAAGCAACATCATTTCGATGCCATCTTAGTCACCCGCTCTGAAAAGGGCATGACCTTAGTGACCGCCAATGCGCCCGAGCTGCACATTCCTACCGTTGCCCGTGAAGTCTATGACGTGACGGGTGCTGGCGATACTGTGATTTCTGCCTTAGCAACCTCATTAGCTGCGGGCGCCGATTTACCGCAGGCTTGCGCAATTGCGAATACCGCCGCTGGCGTAGTGGTCGGTAAACTCGGCACTTCTACCGTGAGCCGCATTGAGCTTATTGAAGCGTTAGCTTTGCATCATGGAGAATCGGGTTTTGGAGTGGTAAGTGAAGATCAACTCGCCTATGCATTAGAGCAAGCCAAACTGCGCGGTGAGCGTGTGGTGATGACCAATGGTTGCTTTGATATTTTGCATGCGGGCCACGTGAGTTATCTCAAACAAGCCAAAGCCTTAGGCGATCGTTTGATTGTTGCTGTAAACGATGATGCCTCGGTTAAACGCCTAAAGGGTGAGGGGCGTCCGGTCAATCAGGTGGATCGTCGTATGGCCGTGTTAGCGGGTTTAGCCTCTGTCGATTGGGTGGTGCCTTTTAGTGAAGATACGCCGCAGCGCATCATTACTCGATTGCTGCCAAATCTACTGGTTAAAGGCGGCGACTATAAGCTTGAAGATATCGCAGGCGGCGATGAAGTGATTGCCGCTGGCGGTCAAGTGCAAGTGCTGGGATTTGAGGATGGCATTTCGACCACGGCTATTATTCAAAATATCATGGCGAATCAGTGAGCTTAGTTGCTCTGGTATTCGCATCTAGCCTGTCTTGGACGCCCATCGCCGATAAGCAGGCTTTGATTTGCCCTTTACCAGAGCTTGGCGCTTGCTTGGCATTATTGCCTAAGCAAGTGTTGGCGCAGCTGCCCGCTACGTTAGATCAATTTAGGCGCGATTTAGGCCAGCGAGGCGCCATGGTCATGCCCGTCGATGACAATAAGATTGCGGGCCTAGTCTTAGTCAACGAGTTGCAGTCGCCGCAAGTGCAGTTAGCCAGTGTCGATCTCGTGACCTATCAATTACCTTTGCTCGAACAGCCGCAATTAACCCTATGGCATGAGCTCGGTCATTTGGAGAACCTCGCCCTACAAGGCACAGTATTACCGACTCAATTGAGCGCATATCAGCATGAATGGCTAGCCGATATCTATCTGGTTTGGCGTATCGCGCGGGAGCGAGGTGATTTTACCTTGGCATGGCAGCAATACCATAGACGCAATCTCGATGCGTTAACAAGTCCGCAATACTTGTCGCATTGGAGTTCGCCTATGCTGATACAAGTGTTGCACCACTATAAGGTGGCTCACGTGGCGAGTTTTGCCGATTATCGGGATTTTTTGGCGGATTTTTATCCTAAAGCCGAGCAATTAGCGCCGAGGTTATTAGGCGAGTATTCGAGCTTAATGCAACGCACTTTTGGCGCGAGTGTGTTGCAACCCCTTCCTGAATATCTATTTTGGCGAAAAGCCGAACTTGGACATTATCTACAACCCACCTTCGTTTTACTCATGGGCGAGGAAAAAGCGCATAACTGGTTGGTACAAAATTCAATGTTATGAAGGTGTTAATGAACTCTATGTTTAAGCCTGTTTTAAACTGAACCCTAGCTGAACAAAAGCGAAATACGCTGGTTGCAGCCGAGTGAACAGCAGTAATCCCTGAGCGGCTTTGGTAAGCTTTCTCCCTAAAAATAAGAGGGGAGACTTTACTATGGCTAAGCGCTCGCGAGTACAAACTGAGCAAACCATAAATCAGATTATGGATGAAGCGTTAAGACAAATTTTGACTATCGGCTTTGAGACTATGTCTTATACCACGTTATCTGAAGCAACGGGGATTAGCCGCACAGGTATTAGCCACCATTTTCCACGCAAGAGCGATTTTCTCGTTCGCTTAGATAGCCGTATTGGTAATCTATTTGTTGCGGCTCTGGATTTTTCTAGCCAAGAGGCATTAGAAACATCATGGATGCAGGCTATGCAGGAAGAGCATTACCGCGCAGTATTGAGACTGTTCTTTAGTCTTTGCGGTGGTGCCAACAATGAAATCACTCTCTTTAGAGCTGTGAGCACAGCACGTCAACAAGCGATTGCTGAGTTAGGCTTAGCGGGTGATCGCACGATCAACCATTTAATAGGCCGTACTGCTATGATGTTGTTGTCCAATTTTGATGTGGCAAAAGCAGCATAAAAGACTGATCAACAAATATAAAAATGGAGCCCGATGGCTCCTTTTTTATGGGGGGAAATCGTGATTTTTACTGAGGAAACTCATCCTTTTGTCATGTAAGATAGGCCCTTTATTGCGTTATACCGCTTTTTACTCTTGATTTGACAGGATACACATATGGACATGAACCCTAGCCCTAATGCCGCCGATGCTCCCAAACGTAACATCAAGCTCGATAATACAGAGCTCATCAAAACCAGTTTTTGGGTGAGTCAGGTCTTTATGATCATTGCGACGGTTGTCGGGGTGTATTTGGCCGCGCAGGAAGGTTTATCGCAGGCGATTAAGTTCGATAACTTAAGTAATATGCAAAACAACTATCATCTGCGCCATGCGCTCTATGATGAAGTGAGTGATAACGTGGCCACTTTGAGCCGTTATGTCGACACGGTTGAAACGGTGAGCGGTAATAGCTTAGTGAAAATGCGCCCGCAAATGGGACTGTTTGTTTGGGATAATATGCGCTATTCAGCCAATGCCCTAGAGACGCCGAGTCATATCTTGTCCGATATTCGTCGTTTTTATTTAGAGTCTGAGCAGATCATCAGTAATATTGAAACCCGCCACTACAGTGTTTCCTACGGCAAGGGCCTGCTACAAAATTTACTGAGTAAGATCCAAGAAGATACTTTGCCGAAGCTTAAAACGAATTATGAAACCCTGTCAAAAGAGCTTAACGATAACGACATTGCCGTAGACTAACGTATCTTGGCTTAGCTCCTCCCTAAACATCAGGGGTCATTCTTATCCCTGATGTTTGAATTCATTGATGAATTCAGTGTTGCTGACACCACCTCTGCATGATCTGTTTTAGTACCCCATTATTTTATGGCACTTAAGCTAATGATGAATTTAACCAGTCTTTCTCCTTCGGCATTTGTCATCAAAACCTTGTTGAGTTAGCTTAATTCCTGTCGATAGGCTTGAGTTAGTTTTTGCTGCTGTAAATAGATGCGAATCGCCAAGAAGGTTAATGTGGCAGCAATAGCAGCGCTGATGATGTGGTGAAACACTAAGTGACTTATCAGAAATGTGGGCAAGTCTTCTAAGCTGTCGATAAGGAAAAGCTTAGTGATTAAGCCGATATAGACCAGAAGATGCAGAGCCGCAGCTGTGATGAAAAGGCGTCTAAATTTCCCAATCAGTTTGATATCCAAATTGAAATGAAACCAGCGACAAAACAGATACCCACTGAGGCCGATGGCAATCGATATCCAGCCAAGTCCGAGTAATGAGGTTTTGATTAATACGCCAGACAGGATAAACAGTCCAAGTAGCATTCACTCTTTCCTTCAAATAGCGTTAGATTCTACTTCGCATTTTGACCTGCGAAAGCGATGGGGATTGTGGGCATGTAAAGCCTCACATCCTATGGGCGCGGAGACTATCTTAAAAGGCTTAAAGAAATGTGAAATGAAAAGGGAGCCTAAGCTCCCTTTTTATCATTGAAACAGTGTGTTTCGCCTAAGCGATTGCCACTCTGCTGAAATTACATCAGACTCAAAGTGCTTTTAAAATCGCTTCGACACTGGCTTTTGCATCCCCAAACAGCATTTGGGTATTTTCTTTGAAGAACAGTGGGTTTTGCACGCCGGCATAACCTGTGTTCATCGAGCGCTTAAAGCCGATAACGTTTTGTGCTTTCCATACTTCGAGCACAGGCATGCCTGCGATTGGGCTACCTGGATCTTCCATTGCCGCAGGGTTAACCGTGTCGTTCGCACCAATGACGAGTACTACGTCAGTGTCGTTAAAGTCGTCGTTGATTTCGTCCATTTCAAGCACGATATCGTAGGGGACTTTCGCTTCCGCCAGCAGTACGTTCATGTGGCCGGGTAAACGGCCTGCAACGGGGTGAATGCCGAAGCGGACTTTCACGCCAAGATCGCGCAGTCTTTTGGTGATTTCAGCGACAGGATATTGCGCCTGCGCCACTGCCATTCCGTAACCTGGGGTGATGATGACAGAGGTGGCATTTTTCAGCATATCCGCCACATCTTCGGCGTTGGTTTCACGGTATTCGCCCATTTCTTCATCGGCAGTCGAGGCCACGCCATCTGTGCCAAAGCCACCAGCTATTACAGAAATAAACGAGCGATTCATCGCCTTACACATAATGTAAGACAGAATTGCACCCGATGAACCCACTAATGCACCAACGACAATCAAGAGGTCGTTTGACAACATAAAGCCCGCTGCCGCCGCTGCCCAACCTGAGTAGGAGTTAAGCATAGACACCACCACTGGCATATCTGCGCCGCCAATCGATGCGACTAAATGCCAGCCAAAGGCGAAGGCAATCAAGGTCATCAATAGCAGTGCTGGCATAGTGCCGCCAGTTTGGACGAAGTACACCAACAGGGCGAAAGACACGAGCACTGCCACTAGGTTCAACTTGTGGCGATGTGGCAGCATCAAAGGTTTAGATGAAATCACGCCGCGTAACTTACAAAAGGCCACGATAGAACCTGTGAAGGTGACCGCACCGATGAAGATCCCGAGGAAAACTTCGACCAAGTGAATGTTAAGCATGGCGCCAGTGAGATGTTCTTTGCTGGCGGCTTTGGCCGCTTCGCTGAGGGCATCGTGCACAGCGGCGAGGGTCGTATTAATATCGCCACCGACAGCTACGACGACTTGCGACACTTCCTGTGGGTGTAAGTCGATAAAGCTGTTAAAGCCAACCAATACCGCGGCCATACCAACAAAACTGTGCAAGATGGCAACCAGTTCAGGCATTTCAGTCATTTCGACTTTTAATGCTAAACGGATACCAATCGCGCCGCCAATCACCATGGCGATTAAGATCCACGCAATACCGTTAGTATCAGGGTTGAAAATGGTAGCCAGTAGGGCGATTGCCATACCTAAGATACCGAATAAATTGCCGTGTTTTGCCGTCTCTTGCTTCGACAGTCCCGCGAGACTGAAGATGAAGAGAATGGCGGCAATAATGTAAGCTGCTGTTACCAGTCCTTGAGACACGTTAAACCCCCTTAATCCTTACGGAACATCTTCAGCATGCGCTGAGTGACGGTGAAGCCACCGAAGATGTTAATACTGGCGATCAGCACGGCGATAAACGCCAGTACAGTGACCAAAGTTGAACCCTGACCGATTTGCAGTAGGGCGCCGACCACGATAATGCCCGAAATCGCGTTAGTGACTGACATCAAAGGCGTATGCAGTGAGTGGGATACGTTCCACACAACATAATAACCCACGACGCAGGACAGCAAGAATACCGTGAAATGGGACAGGAACTCTGGCGGTGCAACCGATGCCACGGCTGCAAATCCAGCAACGCCTAAGCCGGCGAGCACGTATTTGAGCTTAGATGGCGCTTTCGGGGTGGTGTCTTTAGGCGCGATTTTCGCGGCAGGTTTTGCCGGCGCTGCAGAAACCGAAATCGGTGGTGGCGGGAAGGTCACTTCACCTTCTTTAATCACAGTCATGTTGCGCATGACCACATCATCGAAGTTGATGCTGGCAGTACCGTCTTTCTCTTTACACATTAACTTCATCAGGTTGACTAAGTTAGTGCCGTAAAGCTGTGACGATTGCGCCGGTAGACGACCGGGTAGGTCGGTATAACCAATCACTTTTACGCCGTTCGGAGTGACAAACAGCTCGCCCGATTGCGTGTATTCGCAGTTACCGCCAGTTGCAGCGGCTAAATCGACGATCACTGAGCCGCTCTTCATGCTATCGACCATAGCTTTAGTGATGAGCTTAGGCGCAGGACGGCCGGGGATCAGCGCCGTAGTGATGATGATATCGACTTCTTTGGCTTGCTCAGCAAACAGCGCCATTTCGGCAGCAATAAATTCATCCGACATGGTTTTAGCATAACCATCGGATGAGCCACCTTCTTCGTTACCAAAATCCAGTTTAAGGAACTGGCCGCCCATGGATTCGATTTGCTCCGCCACTTCTAAGCGCGTATCGAAGGCGCGCACTATGGCGCCAAGCGAACCAGCAGTACCAATGGCAGCAAGACCTGCCACACCGGCACCAATCACTAGCACTTTAGCGGGCGGCACTTTACCGGCAGCGGTAATTTGACCGGTAAAGAAACGGCCAAATTGATGCGCGGCTTCAACAACGGCACGATAACCGCCAATGTTGGCCATAGAGGAGAGAGCATCGAGTGACTGGGCACGGGAGATGCGTGGCACCATGTCCATCGCCATCACGTTGATTTTGCGTTTAGATAACTTCTCAACCAGCTCAGGGTTTTGTGCGGGCCAAATAAAGCTGACGACAGTTGCTCCGTCTTGGATTTGTTCGATTTCGGCGTCGCTTGGCGCATTGACCTTAAAAATCAGATCGGCTTGCCAAACGTCAGTTGTCACCTTCGCGCCTGCAGCTTCAAAGGCTGCATCATCGAAACTTGACAGTTGACCCGCATTGGCCTCAATAACAACTTCAAAGCCGAGTTTTTTAAGCTGCTCGACGGTGGCTGGAGTCGCGGCGACCCTAGTTTCACCGGCGAGACTTTCTCTCGGTATTCCAATCTGCATGACTACTCCCTGATGGTTTATATAATCGTTCCGCCTGCTGTGCTTCCTTCATCGTACTCAACTGCAAAATCTGTCATCGCCAGCGATTACTCGGCTGGTGATTCGAGTCAGTTCGGGCATTCAATCTAGGATGGACACTTTTTGTTTTAAAAACAAACTATTCTGTGGGCAACAGAAATTTCTGTTCGACAGGCTCATGACCATTGTGGCAATACTTTAGCTTGGCACAAGTGCATATTTCTCAAGCAGGCCGTTTCTGCACTGGTCGGATCAAAAACTTTTAACCAGTGCACACTTTTGTAGCTTAAATTTTGCACTTTGTATATTCCAAAATGGAATTAAAAATCCGATTTTATTCTTTTTTGCTTTTCTTAAACCGCGATAAGCTTGTGGACATTACACTGTCATAGGGCCGTCTCATGTTGTTAAAAGAACTTTCATCGCTGGCTTCGCCATTGTCTCAAGGACAAGTCGAGAAGCTAAAACAACTCACTTCTGAGTTAAGTGCTGTGCAACTGGCTTGGGTGAGTGGCTATCTTGCTGCCACCGCCAATGCTGGCCAACTAGCTCCCGCCACCGAAGCGCAAACTGCTCAAACAGTGACGATTCTTTATGGCAGTCAAACGGGTAATGGCCGTGGTGTCGCCAAAGCGCTCGCCGATAAAGCACAGGCGCAAGGTTATGCGGTCAATCTGGCTTCAATGGGCGAATACAATGTTCGCCAACTGAAACAAGAAACTGTGCTCTTGCTGGTGGTCAGCACTCATGGTGAAGGTGAAGCGCCGGATGACGCGATTGAATTACATAAGTTTTTAGCATCGAAACGTGCGCCTAAGTTAGACAATCTACATTACTCAGTACTTGCGCTGGGGGATTCAAGTTATGAATTCTTCTGCCAAACCGGTAAAGACTTTAGTACTCGTTTAGCGCTACTGGGTGCTAAGTCATTGTTACCTTTGATTGAATGCGATGTGGACTATGAAGCCGCCGCGGGCCAGTGGCACGCCGATGTATTAGAGGCCGTTAAGCCGCTTATCGAAACCTCGTCCGCCAGTGTGGTATCTATCGGTACCGCTAAAACGATTGGCGAAAGCGAGTTTACTAAGCAAAACCCCTATAGCGCTGAAGTGCTAGCGAGCCAAAAAATTACCGGCCGCGGTTCAGACCGAGATGTGCGCCACGTTGAAATTGACCTTGGCGACTCAGGCTTAAGCTATCAAGCGGGTGATGCCCTCGGTGTGTGGTTTAGCAATAATGAAGTGTTAGTCGATGAAGTCTTAGCGGGTCTGTCATTGGCCGCCGATGAGTTAGTAACCCTAGGCACAGAATCTTTGACCCTTAAGCAAGCTTTGCTTGAGAAGAAAGAGCTGACTCAGTTGTATCCTGAATTAGTCAAAGCATGGGCCGAACTGAGCGGCAGTGCTGAACTGTTGGCATTGAGCGAAGATAAAGAACAAGTGCGTCAGTTTATCCTTAAGCATCAATTTGCGGATTTAGTCGCCCAGTATCCGTTAACAAATAGCGCTGTCACGTTAAGCGCGGCAAGATTGCTTGAGTTACTGCGCCCATTAACCCCAAGACTTTACTCTATCGCCTCAAGCCAAAGTGAAGTGGAAACCGAAGTCCATTTAACCGTGGCGTTAGTGGAAGATGAGCGTCACGGCGCGGCCCGTTTTGGCGGCGCGTCACACTTCTTAGCCTCTGCGCAGGAAGGCACTCAGGTTAAGGTTTATGTTGAGCCTAATAAGCATTTCCGTTTACCCGAGAATCCAGAAACACCGGTCATTATGGTTGGCCCAGGCACAGGTGTTGCGCCGTTCCGTGCCTTTATGCAGGAGCGCGTAGCACAAGGGATCCAAGGCGATAGCTGGTTATTCTTCGGCAATCCACACTTTGAGCAGGATTTCTTGTATCAAACTGAGTGGCAACAGTATTTGAAAAATGGTGATTTAAGCCGTATCGACGTGGCGTTCTCACGCGATCAAGCCCATAAAGTTTATGTGCAGCACCGTATTAAAGAACAAGGCCAAGCCCTGTGGCAATGGTTGCAAAACGGCGCGCATCTGTACATTTGTGGTGATGCTGAACGTATGGCAAAAGATGTTCACCAAGCCTTGATTGAGGTAGCAGTCGAAGTCGGTGGTTTGAATCCCGAAGCTGCTGAAGCCTATTTTGAAACACTGCGCAGCGATAAGCGTTACCAAAAAGACGTGTATTAATCTCAACCGTTGCGCATATAAGAAACGCATAAGAATAGCCAAAGCTGCACACGTGATGACCAGTGCAGTCAGCGAACCGAATTTGAAGAGGCAGTTGCCATGAGTGAGCAAAAGTTAGCGTTAAACGAATACCTAAAGACCGACAGTGATTACCTGCGCGGTACGATCAAAGAAGGCTTAGATTCTGCGGTAACCGGCAGTTTCAGTGACGGCGATCAGCAGCTGATCAAATTCCACGGCTTCTATCAGCAGGATGACCGCGATTTACGTAACGAACGTAAAGAGCAAAAACTCGAACCTTTATACAGCTTTATGTTGCGTGCCCGTGTACCTGGCGGTATTTGTTCTCCACAGCAATGGTTAGGTGTAGATAAAATTGCGTCGACCTTAACCAGCTCAAACAGCATACGTTTAACGACCCGTCAAACCTTCCAATACCACGGTATTCCTAAGCGTAACTTGAAGACCATTATTCAAGACTTAGATCGTGAAGCGCTGGATTCGATTGCCGCTTGTGGTGACGTTAACCGTAACGTGATGTGTAACCCCAATCCGGTGGAATCGAAACTGCACGAGCAGGCCTATGCGGTGGCGAAACAACTGTCTGATCATCTGCTGCCACACACGCGTGCTTATGCCGAAATTTGGTTAGACGAAGAAAAGTTACTCTCAACCGAAGATGAAACCGTTGAACCTGTATATGGCAAAACTTATCTGCCACGTAAGTTCAAAATGGCGGTTGCGGTTCCTCCCGATAACGATGTTGACGTTTACACTAACGATTTAGGCTTTATCGCGGTTGCTGAAAACGGCGAGCTGGTTGGCTTTAACTTAACGGCGGGCGGCGGCATGGGCTCGACCCACGGCGAAGTGGAAACCTTCCCACGTCTGGCTGACGACTTTGGTTTTATTAAAACTGAAGACGTAATGAAGTTTGCTGAAGCTGTCATGACAGTGCAACGCGACTGGGGTAATCGTGTTAACCGTAAACGCTCACGCCTTAAATACACTATCGTCGACCATGGCTATGAGCAGTTTAAAGCCGAAGTCGAACTGCGCGCTGGGGTGAAGTTTGAGCCTAAGCGTGATGTAGTGATTGGCGATCGCGGCGATCGTTATGGTTGGGTTGAAGGTGTTGACGGGAAATGGCATTTAACCTTATTTATCGAAAGCGGCCGCATTAAAGATTTACCGGGTCAAACCCTGCAAACGGGACTGCGTGAAATAGCTAAGATCCACAAAGGCGATTTCCGCATGACCTCGAATCAAAACATGATCATCGCAGGTGTAGCGGTAGAAGATAAAGCCACGATTGAAGGCTTAGCCCGTAAACACGGACTACTGGGCCAAGTGTTGACGCAAACCCGCGGTCATTCGATTGCCTGTGTGGCCTTGCCGACGTGTCCATTAGCAATGGCGGAAGCTGAGCGTTACTTCCCTGAGTTTATCGATCATATCGATGCGCTGCAGGCAAAACACGGCATCAGTGAGCAAGCGATTGTGGTGCGGATGACGGGTTGTCCAAACGGTTGTGCACGTCCATTTGCCGCTGAAATTGGGCTTGTAGGTAAAGCGCCAGGCCGTTACAACTTGTACTTAGGCGCAAGCTTTGAAGGGACTCGTCTGAACAAGATGCACAGAGAAAATATCCAAGAGGCGGAAATTCTCGCCGAATTGGATACCCTGTTTGGCCGCTACGCCGTTGAGCGTGATGCAGGCGAAACCTTTGGTAACTTCACCGTCCGCGTAGGCGTTGTGAAGGCGGTGATTGATGCCGCTAAGGATTTTCATGGTTGATCTTGAGCAAAAAACCAGTGATACAGTGCCGACTGTGGTCAGCACGGCCGAGTTAACGGCGCTATTGAGTGCGCCTAAGGCCGAGCAAGCGATAGAGCTTGAACGCATAAATCAGTTCTTAGCTGGATTAAGCGCACAAGAGCGAGTGTTGTGGGGCTTAACTTATTTGCCCGGTAATCATGCACTGTCGTCAAGTTTTGGTATTCAAGCCGCAGTGATGCTGCATATGGTGAGCCAGGCACAGGCGAATATTCCGGTTATCCTCACGGATACAGGGTATTTGTTCCCTGAAACCTATCAGTTTATCGATGAGCTGACACAGCGTTTATCACTGAATGTAAAAGTATATCAAGCAGTGATGACAGCTGCATGGCAAGAGGCACGCTTTGGTAAGTTGTGGGAGCAAGGGTTAGACGGGCTAGAGCAATACAACCGTTTAAACAAAGTTGAGCCTATGCAACGCGCCTTAGCCGAGCTTGACGTCGGTACTTGGTTTGCAGGGCTGAGACGTAGCCAAGCCAGCACTCGTGAGGCGCTGCCGATACTGGCGATTCATGGCACTCGCTTTAAGTTACTGCCGATTATCGAGTGGTCGAATAAAGATGTGCACCTATATTTGACTCAATTTGACTTGCCGTACCACCCACTTTGGGATCAAGGCTATGTTTCTGTTGGTGATACCCATTCGAGTAAACCACTTGAATTAGGGATGACAGAGGAAGAAACGCGCTTTAATGGGCTGAAACGTGAGTGTGGCCTGCATTACGATATCTAGTCATCTTATTGATTTAAAATATTAAACGCCTCAATTGCCATTGGGGCGTTTTATATTTCTGTATGATAAGCGTTATCTTTGGTTGAATTTAATACTCTGGATTGACGATAAAGCGAATCGATGTCATTTAAGCGTCATTTCACTGAGATATATTGATATTCATAGGGTTAGTGTTAGTGGCTCTTTAAAGTATAAAAATGTTGTACATTTTTACTCACAGAGTTATGCACATTGGTTAAGCCTGAACTATATTTTGAAGTTCCCGTAGATGGTTTTGAGGGATTTTACTGTGAAATTGACATGATTCATGTCTTTTCCGAGGTTAAGTGGTTGTATATCGGTATTTATGGGCTGGGTTTGCTGTGTATTGATATCATTCGACTGGATGCAGTGAAATCGTTAAAAACCTGACTCGCAGCTGCGAGTAACAAGCTGTTTGATTGACTTGCTAGCCCTCGTTAATCAGTCATTGCAACCTCGGTCAGCTGTCGTCAAAGCTGCCGAGGTCAAGTTAAGTTAAGCCCTCGCCATATTCAATAGTGATTTGTTATTGTGGTTATTTCTCTGCCTATCTTTGATTATCGAGTAAGATATCCTTGGTATTTCCTCCATTGTCGTAGCATGATCGGCCCGCAACTTCCTTAGTGCTTTAAACGGTTTTCTAATAAGCCTTGGACGTTGTAAAGAATGCCTAATGGATTAGCTTAACTGGATATCAGAAACGAGAGTGCGCGGATGAGATGGTGTAAATGACGGCTCCTTTATATGCGATGCGAGATCATGTCAGGCGTCCTAGTGCCAATAAGTCGAGTAGTCCTGCTCCTCAGAGGCGTAAGCGTGGCTTTCGTCGTTTATTGTCTTGGCTATTCAAGGGATTAGTATGGGCATTAATTGGCTCAATCTTATTGGTTATTCTACTCAGATTCGTTAATCCACCCATGTGGACTTGGCGGATTGAACGCGCCTTATTTCCACCTGCACCTATGGGGGAAGTTATGCATCAGTGGCGCGATTTAGCGCACATTTCTCCTGAGTTACAATTGGCGGTGATCGCCGCAGAAGATCAACGTTTTGCCGAGCATACGGGATTCGATTTAGCCGCGATAAGCTCGGCGCTGAAATACAATCAGAAAGGCACTAAAGTTCGCGGAGCCAGCACCTTAAGTCAGCAGGCGGCGAAAAACCTGTTTATGTGGTCTAGCCGCAGTTTTTTTCGTAAGGGATTAGAAGCTTGGTTTACCTTAATGATGGAACTGACTTGGGATAAGTCGCGCATCCTTGAAGTGTATTTAAATATCGTCGAATTTGGTCCAGGTATTTACGGCGCCGAAGCGGCATCAAAGCATTATTTTGGAAAGTCTGCGGCAAAACTCACCCAATATGAGGCTTCATTACTCGCAGCTATCTTACCCAATCCTTGGCGTTATAAAGTGTCACCTCCGTCGTCCTATGTGCAGCAGCGTTCCGCTTGGATCCGCAAACAAATGCGCCAGTTAGGTGACGTCACGCTTAAAAAAGTCCACGAAGCGGGATGAAGGTCTGACGTGTGAGTTTTGCCCAGATGCATTTATGTGTCATTGGGCACTTTGTTAATCGTCGACGACTTAAAGATCTTTTATTACTGAATTGAAATAAGATTGGAAACCTGTTGAATTAAGGTTAACGCTGATGCGTTTTAACGGTTTGATTCCCTATCCTGTTCGCTTCTGTATCGGTTTAATGTTAAATTATCGGGCAAAATTTATACCTTAGTTTTCTGATTTTGCATTATCTGCGTAAGGGATATGTAAGAGCGGATAAATATTCAAATACCTAGGGATTACTTTAGGTATTGATTTCATAAAATTGAATTGTCATTAAATGGAGTTTCTTAAATGAAAAAGATTGTGATTGCCGCGGCAATTATTGCAGCTGGTGCGGGTGGTTATTGGTATACGCAGAATGGTGCTGGCTCTAGTGCCTCTGCAAATCCTTTGCTCGACTATGTGCCTGCTGATACGCCGATATTTTCGGGTCAGCTAAAACCCTTCCCGTTGAAAGCGTATTTACAGTCTATTTCTGGAAATTATCAGCAATATCCAAGTAACGCGCTTGCCGAATTTGGTGAGCTGGATAGCCCTATGGGTAAGTTCTTCGTCAGCATTTATCAGCAGTATATGGATGGCATTAAAGATCCAGCCTTACTGTTGAAAACCTTTGGTTTTCCTGATGAAATTAAACCATATTTCTATACTCTAGGTGCTTTGCCTGTATTCAAGATTGACGTCAATCAAGCGGATGCATTTTGGGCTGCATTAGATAAAGCCGAAAAAGACAGTGGCGTGACCCACGAAATGCGTAAAGTGGGTGATGTTGATTATCGCGCTTATGCATTATCGGATGAAGCTTCAACTGAAAAAGCTGATCTGTTATTTGCCCAAAAAGATGGCATATTAACGATTACTTTCAGCACTTCTATTACCGAGCCTGAATTATTAGAAATGGCATTCGGTATTAAGAAGGCGCCGCAGTCATTAGCCGCTTCTGGCATATTGGACGATATTATTAAGACCCATGGTTTTAAAGATGACAGCATCAGCTTTATCAACCATGTGGAAATTGTAAAGGCGTTGACCTCAGCCGATAGCAATATGTTATCTAAGCAATTGACGAAGTTTTTTGCTAATGAAAGCGTCGGTGAAGATCCATTAGCGCAAATTAGAACACCTGAATGTCGCACCGAATTAACCGCCATTGCTGCTAATTGGCCGCGCACGGTTGCGGGTTTAACCGCGTTTTCTGTGACAGAAAAAGAAAGCCATATGGCGGCCTCATTTGTGGTTGAAACTAAGAATCAACCAATTCTTGCGGCAATGCAAAAGATGCGTGGCTTTATTCCTGCACATCTGGCGGATATCGACAGCACTATCTTCTCTATGGGCATAGGCTTAGATGTCAACGAAGTTGCACCTTCATTAACGGCTATTTGGGATGATCTGCAAAAGCCGCAATTGACCTGTGCGCCACTGGCAGAGTTGCAAGCAGAGTTGAGCCAACAGAGCCCAGCTATGCTAGGCATGTTCACAGGCATGGCGAACGGTGTGAAAGGCATGAGCGTTTCATTGCTCGACTTTAAAATGAGCACACAAGATCAAGAGCCTAAGTTAGAAAGCTTAGATGCGTTAGTCAGCCTCAGCGCCGAAAACCCATCTATGTTGTTCAATATGGTGAAGCCTTTTGCACCTATGTTGGCCGAATTGCAATTAGCCGATAACGGCGATGCCACTGACTTATCACCCATATTGATGTTGCCTCCTGAGTTAGGTGTTAAGCCTATGCTCGCGATTAAAGGTCAGCATTTAGTGGTGTATAGCGGTGATAAAGGTCTGGCGTTGGCAAACAAATTAGCGGGCGAGAAACTGTCTGCGAATGGCATGTACAGCTTATCTGCTGACTACGGCAAGATGTTCACTCCAATGCTGACGTTGTTAGAAATGAGCGGCGAGCCAATCCCTGAAGAAATGAAAATGCTTAAAGATTACAACATGCGAGTTCAAATGAGCTTTGATGTGAATAAGCAAGGTTTGGTTATAGGTTCAGTTGCCAATTCTAAAGCGACTGAAAAGAAATAATTCTAGAATCCATTCTTTAGCTAACTGATATCAGTTAACGAATCAATGTTTGAAATGAGCCAGCAGATTGCTGGCTCTTTTTTTGATTCAATTCAGCTTAGCTTGAGCTAGCTTAGTGGGTTGTGATGTTTGAATTATCTGAGTTTTTGGTTTAGCGGAACGCACTAAACTCACTAATCCTTGCCATTGAATATCACTGTTTTGGGGAAGCCAAATATCGGGCTCAGTCCCAGCACCTGACAAGAGTTTTCCCTGTGCGTCATAGGTCAATGAACTACTGAATCTTATGTCTAATTCACTGTTTGGCAGTTTAAAATGGTACTGTCGAGCAAAGTCGCCCGAGGTTTTTTCACCAATCAAATTCGCCCTAGACCAAGATTTAGTGCGATAGGCAATCCACTCACATTCTTGGCGGCATTTGGGACTCACGAGCAGTGCTAAGCGATTTCGCCCTTCAGGAGTCACCGCAGGTTTAGTGCGAACGTACCAAGGGCTGAATTTATCTTCATCGACTGAGGGTAAGTTGCGGGTGAGGGATTTTAGTCGAGGCACACTGTATTCGAGCGCATCTAAAGGCTTAAAGTTGAGTGGCTGCAGATAGTCATTTCTCAGTTCCGGTGAGCGGCGATAGTGTGCAAATCCCATCACGTTCGGCGCTAAAGTGTTATTTAAATCAGTATCTTGATATCGCGATAATAGGGTCAATAACTTTGGGCTAAAACCACTAGCATCACGTAAGTCGATGATCAGTAATGGATGCGTCATACCCTTGAGCAGTTCTTGCTGTAGATCTCTATTCAATTCAAAGGCGTACAGATCGCTGATCTTCAGTTTGACCGTAGTATTATTAACCGTCTCTAATTGATGTGGAACGTCTTGAAATTCGGTGCGCTCAAACTGAGATAACTGATTAATGAATTCAAAAACACTCATATCTTGTGTCTGATCTTCTTGATTATTTTCCACTAATTGAGTCTGCGGTTCGTGGCTTGGCAGGGCGAGGGTCACCTGCTGGGTTTGCAGATCATCATTAATCAGCGTAATGAGCACATAGGGCTTGATGCTGAGGCCTAAATCTTCACGCAATAGGTTAAGTTTTTTCAGCCAAGGTAACTGCATTTCTTGGCTCTGTTTTGCAGGTTCAGGTAAATAGGCTTGGCTGGCTGCTACCCATTTACTCATAGGTAAACCGTCGATATGAGTCACAAAGGGAAAGTCGTTGTTGATTGGACTATTACTGCTATCTAAGGCTAACCACTGGTCGTTAAGTGGTCGTAAGGTTAACGGGAGTTCGCCGCTTTGAGCGTTGAAGTTGTGTACTTGAGCACCGGGATCTTTGAGGCTATTGAGTAGTTTAGTGATTTCAGCGGCAAAGCGGTCATTGGGAGTGATGTCTTGGTACTGCTCGACAATCAGGCTCGCCATATATTTGAGTTGCGGACTGGCTTTGTCGGGCGTTAACGCATAAAACGCCGAGTGTTGCTCGATTTGATCCAATAAGGCATAGAGATCTTGGCGTACCTCTTGCGCATTAAGCATAGGTGCAGTGTTATCTTTTGGCACAGCAAAAAACGCGAGCTTAAGTAAGCTCGCGAAAATAATGACACTGAGTAGCACGACTATGCTGCGGTAGCTAAAACTCATATTCCTCCATGATGTTAAGGCGTAGCTTCAGGGCACAAAAAGGTGTGCGACTATCGGCTTAAATGCCATTCGGATCAATGTAAATCGTCCCGCTGAGTCATAAACTCAGGTCCATCTGAGCAATTTAGCAGCAGGTTTTGTAGATTAGCAGCAAATTATGGCTGATTTTTGTACTCTGTCACTTTTATATTTGCTACAGAATATCGTTGAGCGAAATCCCGATACCAATACGTTGGTTGTGATAGTTGTAATCGATTAGGCTCTCGCCATAGCCATTAAAGTATTGAGTATAAAGGCGTAAGTTGCCGACGATAGGATAACTCCAGGTTACTTCTGCTGAACCTCTGTCGATATCTTCTAGGTTTGTTTTAAGGGTTAAGGTGAATCTATGTTCATCGATACCATAGACACCAATAAACTCAGCTCTGCCTATGTAGTCATCAATATTGGGATTATCGTCACCGCGAGCTTGATGCGGATCGGTTTTTTCATCCTCAGGAATACGCCACCAGACTTTGGTTGAAAAGGCGAGTGGACCGGCATCAAAAATCATAGTGGCATAGAGTCGATTCCAGCTGCGAGAAAGCGGTCCTGATTTACCATTTGATTGATGCACAGCACCAACGCCCCAAAAGGAATTGGTCACACTGCCGATTTTCCAATCGTTATTAAACAGCATAAAGACTTCAGGCTCGTGATTGGTTTCACGGAACGGAGATGAGGTGTCTTTGTTATAAACCTGCCAATAGGATTGATTGGTATAGGCAAAGAATAAATGACCATTATCACCAAAGACATTGTACCAAATAGGGAATTTGAAACTGATTTGAAACTTAGCCTCGAACTCATCCAAAGTGTAGGGATTGATGAGGGCATCTTCAGCGAACGGTGCCATGTTGGGATCTGGGCTATAGGTCGCAGGTAAAATGTAATTCACTTTATGGGGTGTAATCACAAAAGGCAGTTCTGCCGTGGCAAGTTCATCTTTGACTCTTCCTTCTACTAATGATTCTTCGGCATTTATACTCGTACAAGCTAATAGCCCAGCCATTGCAATACCTGAATAAAGTCGTTTCATCGGCCCTCCTTGATGTGCTTATTTGTGTATTTGTCAGTCGTACTCAACAAAGATAGTTATGCCCAGCTTAACATTAGAAAGTGAATTTATGGTTATGGAAAAATTCTGCGTCATTTGGTGACAATTTATCTTGTTAGTGAGGTTTTCGCCCTGTTAGGGCTGGTTTGGGTAGAATTTTTGGCAATAACATAGTGCCAGAATCACACACTTAGCTGAGCGGTGTTCGTTTTATACAACAGATGAATCCATATTAAGTTATTTAAATTCAACTGGTTATTGGTGTTTTGTGGCGTTTTTGATTTTGAAACTCAATATTTTTCCACTTTAAATCGACGTCAGTGATTTCTTTTATATCTAAATGATATAAAAACTAATAATTATCTATTTATTATGGAATATAAGACGCGCTATATTTCTACTGACTAAAGTGATCTTGGGGATACTGATGGAAATTTTATCTTTACCGGGCCAAGCGGCCAAAGGCAAAGTCTGGCTGGTGGGTGCAGGTCCTGGTGACGTTGAGTTATTGACGTTAAAGGCATGGCGCATCCTTAAAACTGCAGATGCTGTGCTATACGACGCTTTAGTCAGTCAAGATATCCTAGCTCTTATTCCTAAAGACGCTGAAAAGATTGCCGTAGGTAAACGTGCGGGTAAGCATAGCGCTGCACAGGACGAGATTAATCAGTTACTCGTTACTAAAGCCTACACCCGTAAAAATGTGGTGCGTCTTAAGGGCGGCGATCCTTTTATTTTCGGTCGCGGTGGCGAAGAGTTGCAAACCTTAGTCGAAGCGGGGGTTGAGTTTGAGGTCGTCCCCGGTATTACCGCCGCCAGCGGCACATCGGCCTATGCGGGAATTCCCCTGACCCACAGAGACCATGCCCAAGGCGTCACTTTTATCACCGGTCATTGTCAGTTAGAGAGTCGCCCTATGGATTGGCAAGGTTATGCTAATCCTAACAATACCTTAGTCGTGTATATGGGGATTCTTAACGCCGGCATTATTCGCCAAGGTTTAGTCGATGCGGGCCGAAGCCCTGACACTCCCGTCGCGATAGTGTCAAAGGCGACCACTAAAGAGCAACGTCGTTTTATCGGCCGTTTAGGTGAGCTCGAACAGCTTGCCGCCGATCCTGAATTACAAATGCCAGCCTTGATGATCATAGGTGAAGTGGTTGCGCTGAGTGACACTTTGCATTGGTTCAACCCTGAAGCGGTTGAATCGACTCAAGCCAGTGATGAGCAGACTCAATCGGTTAGAGTCTCGGCCGCCGCGTCGATAAGCTAAGCCGCAAACAGTTAAAGATACTTAGCAGTTAAAGATACTAAGAGTTAAAGATGCTAAGTAGTTAAAGATATTAAGAAAATTAAGCTAACCCATGCTGTAGTGATGCAGCGAATTTAAGGTAAACGGAGAATAGTATGGCCGGGCGTGAATTAAGCCACTTACAACAACTGGAAGCCGAGAGCATCCAGATCATTCGTGAAGTTGCAGCCGAATTCGATAATCCTGTGATGTTGTATTCCATCGGGAAAGATTCTTCCGTTATGTTGCACTTAGCGCGTAAAGCCTTTTATCCGGGCAAGATCCCGTTTCCGTTGCTGCATGTCGATACGGGTTGGAAATTCAAAGAGATGATCGCGTTTCGTGATGCCCAGGCAAAGAAATTTGGCTTTGAGTTACTGACGCACATCAACCCAGAAGGGTTGGCGCAGGGGATTAACCCTTTCGACCATGGCAGTGCGAAACACACTGACATCATGAAAACCCAAGGTTTAAAGCAAGCACTTAATCAATACGGTTTTGATGCCGCTTTCGGTGGGGCTCGCCGCGATGAAGAAAAATCTCGCGCCAAAGAGCGTGTGTATTCGTTCCGCGACCGTCACCACAGATGGGACCCTAAAAACCAACGTCCAGAATTGTGGCGCACCTATAACGGCGCTGTGAACAAGGGCGAAAGTATTCGCGTGTTCCCGTTATCTAACTGGACTGAGCTGGATATTTGGCAATATATCTATCAAGAAAACATTGAGTTAGTGCCTTTGTATTTTGCGGCTAAACGTCAAGTTGTTGAGCGTGGTGGTCAGTTAATCATGGCCGATGACGAGCGGATGAAGTTAGCCGAAGGCGAGCAGTTTAAAGAAGAATTGGTGCGTTTTAGAACCTTAGGTTGCTACCCACTTACTGCCGCCATGCATTCTGAGGCCGACAGCCTAGAGAAGATTATTGAAGAAATGCTGTTAACCCGTTCAAGCGAGCGTCAGGGTCGATTGATCGACTCAGATCAAAGTGCCTCGATGGAGCAGAAGAAGCGTCAAGGCTACTTCTAATCTCGGCAAGGTTAACCCTATTTCGCGAAGGTGGCGCAAGTAAAGCGCGACCTTCAGCCAAGCAGATCAAGAGTGAGAATAAGATGGACAAAGCGGTCAATAAAACCAATCTCATGGCGGCAGAAATTACCCTCCATGGTGTGAAAGAATATCTAGCCCTGCAGCAACACAAAGGCTTACTGCGCTTTTTAACCTGTGGCAGTGTGGATGACGGCAAAAGTACCTTAATCGGCCGCCTGTTACACGACAGCGCCCAGATCTATGAAGATCAATTGGCGAGCCTAAAGAGCGACAGCGCTAAGATGGGCACCACAGGTGAAGCTATCGACTTAGCCTTGCTGGTGGATGGTCTGCAAGCTGAGCGCGAGCAGGGCATCACTATCGATGTGGCTTACCGTTACTTTTCAAGTGATAAGCGTAAGTTCATCATCGCCGATACGCCAGGGCATGAGCAGTACACGCGCAACATGGCAACGGGTGCATCGACCTGTGATTTGGCGGTGATCTTAGTCGATGCCCGCTACGGCGTGCAGACTCAGACTAAACGCCATGCGTTTATCGCGTCATTACTGGGGATTCGTCACTTCGTTGTTGCCGTGAACAAGATGGATTTGCTTGGGTTTGACGAGCAAGTATTCAATCGCATTCGTGCTGACTTTACCGATTTCGTTAAAGATTTCGGTAACCTCGATATCCACTTTGTGCCGTTATCGGCACTTAATGGTGACAACGTGGTTGAGCGCAGTACGCAAAGCGACTGGTATCAAGGTGGTACTCTGCTGGAACTGCTAGAAACCATTGATACTCAACGTGAACTCAGCTCATTGCCAGTGCGTTTCCCTGTGCAATATGTGTCGCGTCCTAACTTAGATTTTCGCGGTTTTGCAGGCACTTTAGCCTCTGGCATTATCAATGTCGGCGACGAGTTAGTCGCTTTGCCATCGGGCAAACGCAGCAAGGTTGAACGCATTGTGACCTTCGATGGTGACATACAAGAAGCGGTTGCTGGCCAAGCTGTGACCATCACGCTGGAAGATGAAATTGATATTTCCCGTGGCGATTTACTGGCAAGACCGGATTCAGCACCCGCCGTCGCTAACGTGATCAGCGCCGACATAGTGTGGATGGATGAAAAGCCATTGCAACTCGGCCAGTTATACGACATCAAAGTGGCCGGTAAGAAGACGCAAGCCTCTGTGACTGGCATCGATTATGTGGTTGATGTTAATACTTTAGCGCGCAGCGCGACGGATACGCTTGGGTTAAACGCGATTGCTCGCGTGACCTTAGAGCTGACCGAAGACATAGTGTTCGATGCGTATTCATTAGTGCGTGATACGGGCGGAATGATCTTAATCGATCGCCTGAGCAATGCGACGGTTGCCGCAGTGATGGTGGTGTCGGGTCAGCATGTTAACAAGCAAACAGCATCACAATTTAGTGCCTTTGAAGTTGAGTTTAATGCCTTAGTGCGTAAACACTACCCACATTGGCAAGCGATAGATATCTCTAAGCTTGGAGCTTAATTTGTGAGTGACTTGTGGCTGTTAGCGATTATTTTGTTAGGTCTTGTGGCTGGCTTAATTAGCGGCCGTATCAATCCAGCGGTATTGTTTTTATTTGCATTTTTGCTCTGTTATTTGCTTGGCATGGTTGCGCTCGATACCGCATTAACAAGCTTTACAAATATTGGCTTAGTCACACTTGTCCTGTTGGTGTTGGCCGCGACGGCGTTAGAAAAAACCTCCCTGCTGGGGAAGTTGAGTCAAGTCATAGGCAATAGTTCTTTGCCTACGACAATGGCAAAACTCGGGTTATCTACTGCCTTGCTGTCGTCCTTTACCAATAACACGGCTGTGGTGGCGTCGCTTATTGGGGTTGTGCGTCGCAATCAAGCGCACGCACCTGCTAAGTTATTATTACCGTTGAATTATGCGGCAATTTTAGGTGGCACACTGACCCTGATTGGCACCTCGACCAACCTGATTGTGAACTCCTTTGTGGAGAACGCCGGCTTGCCCGCCTTAGGGTTCTTCGAGTTCACACCGGTCGCGGTTGTGATCGTCGTCGCTGGTATGTTGTTATTGATCTTACTAGCGAACATTTTACCAGATAGACGGGAAGAGTCGGGTGAAGAGGCGCTGCCTTATTTGCTCGAAGCCCATGTGGCAAAAGGCTCGTCCTTAGTCGGTCGCAGTGTGGTCGATAACAAACTCAGGGCGCTGAAGAAGTTATATCTGGTTGAATTAGAACGCAGCGGCATTTGTATTTGCCCTGTGCCGCCCCAGTTAGTGCTGCAAGCGGACGACGTGCTGCGCTTCAGTGGCGCGGTGGAATCGGTTGAGTTATTGCATCAATTCGATGGTTTAGATTGGTTTGGTAAGCATCAAGCCAAGGGACAAAATTTAGTTGAAGCAGTGCTCGCGCCATCATCCAGTTTAGTCGGCAGTTCGTTGAAAGAATCGCTTTTTCGTGAGCAATTCGATGCGGCCGTGATGGCCATTCGCCGCGGCAATCATCCGCTGAAGGGCGGGCTTGGTGACATTATTCTTCAACCCGGCGATGTGTTGTTATTGACGCCAGGCGATGGTTTTAGTAATAGCGCAAAATTGAGTTCAGAATTTGCGGCGATCAGCGGCTTAGATTTGAATGTGCGGTTAGACAGTCGCCGTGGTCGTTGGGTATTGCTCGGCTTTGCGGTCACGATCGTTTTGAGTGTCACCGGTGTATTGCCATTGGCTAAAGGTTTAGTGCTCCTGCTGCTGAGTTATTTTGTTATTGGCGCTGTTACTTTAGCTGAGCTTAAACGCCGTTTTCCATTGGAACTAGTGGTGATAGTGGGGAGTGCGTTAGGGCTAGCCAACTTGATGATGAGCACTGGCCTTGCGGACAGTTTAGCCCAAGGATTACTCTCGGTTATTAATGGTTATGGGGTGTTTGGCGCCTTTATTGGTGTGTATTTAATGACTTTATTGTTGACTGAACTGGTCACCAATAATGCCGCCGCGGCGCTAGCTTTCCCTATCGCTTACGCGATTGCGCTTAATTACGGTGTCGATGCCAGACCCTTTATTATGGCCGTGGTCTTTGGTGCCAGCGCGAGTTTTATTTCGCCCTACGGCTATCAAACTAATTTGATGGTATTTAATGCGGGTAATTATCGCTTCAGTGACTTCGTCCGCCTAGGATTGCCGTTATCTGTGCTGTATTCCCTGATAGTGATATTTATGGTGCCGATCATCTTTCCATTTTAGTGATTAGCTTGAGTTTATTGCCCTTGTGTTAGCCGTTTGACAGCATAAGGATTGAGGAGTTTTTATGACAAATATCGTGTGGCATCAACATCCTGTAGATCAAGCTGCCAGAGCCGAGCAGAAAGGCCAAAATCCCGTATTACTCTGGTTTACAGGGCTATCTGGTGCGGGCAAGTCGACATTGGCGGGTGCATTAGAGCGGGCGTTATTTGAGGCGGGATTCCACACTTATTTGCTCGATGGCGACAATGTGCGTCATGGCCTGTGTAAAGACTTAGGGTTTACGGTTGAAGACCGTGACGAAAACTTGCGCCGTGTCGGCGAAGTGGCTAAATTGATGGTGGATGCGGGGCTTGTGGTGTTATCGGCCTTTATCTCCCCGACCCGTGAGGAGCGCGATAGCATTCGTGCCCGTTTCCCTGCCAGTCAGTTCATTGAAGTGCACGTGTCGACGCCATTAAGTGTGTGCGAGCAGCGTGATCCTAAGGGGTTATATGTGAAAGCACGCAGTGGTGAAATCAGTAATTTCACTGGTATTTCATCACCCTATGAAGCGCCATTAGCGGCCGAATTAACCATAGATACCAGCAAAGGCGATTTAGCGACTCAAGTGCGCGCCTTAATCGATTATCTAACGGCAATCAATGTTATCAATGCCGATAAGGCTAAAGCGCTAGCTTAACATTTAGCCCTTATCTTACTTAAAAGGAGCCTTTAGGCTCCTTTATTATTTCTGGGTTTGGCTGGTTATGTTGTTGATTTATATTTTATTTTTATGGGGGTGTTATTCTATTTTAAAATCCTTAGCGAACAAGAGTTGCAGTGCCTTGAGGTATTCTTGATCCGGTTTAGGTTGCACGAGTTGGGCGAGTTCATCACCAATCGGTGTTAAGCGATAATAACTAAAAAGCAGATTACCGCTCTTGGGCGTAAGCTTCATTTGTATGCCTTGCAGGGCAAATTGAATGGGGGTTTTATTGTTGAGTAAACCAGTTTCGAACTCGCTGCTGTGCAGTATTCCCGCATCGACTAAGGTCAGAATGCTCGAGTAGGGTAGGCCAAACTGGGATAAACCTAAATTGACTGAGGTTGTTTTACGGAAATATTGGCCAATCCCACCCGACAAGCGGTAGCCACTGATGAGTTTTAGACGCTGTTCGCTATTGACCTTAGCAGCCATGCCAAGGGCCTTTTCAAGAATTTGTGCTTCCCTGTGGGTCAATTGCTTAAGTAGCGCTAAGGTGCGCAGACTGAAGTTACCGGGATTGACTATCTCGCTCGATAATATTCGTGCCCACAAGTCTTGCATTCTACGGTTATGGATTTGCTCCGCCATTAAAAAGAATTGATGGCTCCAGTCGGGATCGAGATCGACTCCAGTCACATCCGACGGCGTATAGCTGAGGGCTAAGGCAAAAATGGTTTCCACATTAGCTTGATACTGGCTCGATAACTTGCGGGATCTATGTTGGGCGCGTTCGGCGATGGAAGCATTCGCGGGGCGATATTCTTGCTCACTGGCTAAACCTAGTTGACGGCCGAGCAGCAGGGCTTTTTTGCGAGCAGATGCCTCGGATGTTGACTCGCCATCTTCTGCCAACAGTAAAATATCTGAATCCTTCATCGCGTTAATCCTTGAGCCTACATTGGGGTTAGGTGAGGGCATAGCCCCCACCTTTATCTGTCTAACTTGTTTGTCTAGTTTGAGCATTTAACTTGAACATCTTGTTTGAATAGCTCGCTTGTGTGCCTAGCTTAGATGGCGATCACTTAAGCGTTCAGTTCTGGACTCAACATTGAGCTAAGCTGATTCCTTGGCTCGTTATTATGCCGCTTTATTCGACCGCTTTAGCGATGGATTTAGCTTTTTTGCTTGTCCAAGACCATAAGGTTTCATTACCCGCTTCAGGGTGGCGCGGTACATTGAGCGCCAGAATTAACGAACATACGGCAAAGCCTGCGCCTATGTAAAATACCAAGGCGGGATCGGTTAACCATAATAAGCCCAAAAGCACAGGAATAATCACAGCGGCAATGTGATTAATAGTAAAACTGACCGACATAGTGGCGGCAATATCTTTGCTGTCGGCGATTTTTTGAAAATAGGTTTTCATCGCGATAGCCATAGCAAACAGTAAATGGTCGATCACATACAGCGCTGCCGCCATGTGTGCTTGCTCGACTAAGGCGTAACTGATGAAGACTATGATGAGTCCGACGTATTCCACTGTCAGCGCATTACGCTCACCAATTCGGCCAATAAACCGCCCAATCGCAGGCGCAAACAGCAGATTGACGACATAGTTTATTAAGAACAGCGCGGTAATTTCACTCACGCTATAACCAAACTTTTCGACCATCATAAAGCCCGCAAACACCATAAAAATTTGCCGTCTCGCACCCGAGAAAAAGGTCAGCAGGTAATAGAGCCAATAGCGCTTACGCAGGATGATTTTTTTATGTTGGACTTCCGTGGTCTCAAATTTTGGATAATACCAAGCCATAGTTAGCACCATGACTAGACCTAACGCACCAATAATCAGATACATGTGTTGATAGTCTAGTTTCAACCAGGTCATCACCAGCCAAATACTGGCGTAGCCCACTAAGGCCGCGGCCGAGCGCCACGCCAGTGCTTTCCCCATAAAACCCGCAGTATCTTTTTTATCGACCCACTGCAGCGTCAGTGATTGGTTGATGGTTTCAAAATAGTGAAATCCAACAGACATCAATACCGTCGTCAGATACAGGCCTATGACTTGAGGAAAGAAACCTGTCACTGCTACGCCAATGCATAACAAGGCCAGAGAAAGCAGGGCGAAGGCTTGTTCTCGAATGAGTAAAAGCACAAAAATGGCGGTAAAAGCCAAAAAACCCGGGATCTCGCGCAGGCTTTGTAACATGCCGATTTCAGCACCAGTGAACTGAGCTTTTTCAATCACGAAGTTATTGAGCAGTGCCTGCCAAACGGCAAACACGAGCGACATTACAAAGGTCATCCATAGCAAGAGTGCTTTAGGATCTTTGGTTTGAATGGATTTCATGGATATGGACTCAGGCGATAAGTGTGCAAATGCTAATGCTTTTTTGGCTAATAGGCTAGATCACTTAACGCTTAAAGAGTGTGTGGTTTATGAATCAATATAGCGATTTCTTTGAATAAAAATACGGCCGTCAGATCCGCTATACAATCAGATACTAATGTAATTTGTTTGTAAATTTAATTGTAAATTCTAATGCAAATCATTCTCAATTGATCTATTTTGTTCGCGCATTTACGGGGAAGCTGTTACACAGCGCGGAGAAAGAAATGAGAGCAGAGTTAAAGTTGAGTTCACTGGCCATCTTGGTCACTGCGTTCATAGGTGGGGTTAATTGCACTGCACAGGCAGCGACGGACCCTGCGATTTTAGAGCAGGCTATCGCAAGGCAAGAGGCTCAATTACAAGAATTAAAGCAGCAGTTATCAGAATTAGCTGCGCAACAGAAACAGCAGCAAGTTCAGCAGGCAGACTATCAAACTAAGACCAATACCGCGGTAGATAGTGTTGAAACCGCCGCCGATAAACTTAGCAAGTTTTCATTTCAATCCTACGGTACCGCCGTTTATACCAGTGATGAGTACTTTGATAACGTCCAAGACACCACACCAGAGCGCCGTAATCGTTTCGATTTAGAGCGCGTTGTCACTGAGTTCGGCTATCAATTTACCGATGCTTGGAGCATGGAAGTCGAAATAGAGTATGAACATGGCGGCACAGGCGTCGCCTTAGAATACGATGGTTTTGATGAGTTCGGTGAATTTGAAACTGAAGTCGAAGCTGGCGGTGAGGTGATGATTGAAAAGGCCGAGCTGCGTTATCGTCCGTCTAAAGCCTTTGGTATTAAATTTGGTAATATCCATGTTCCTATTGGCTTGACCAGTATGCTGCACAAACCAAATCAATATCTTACCGTGATGCGTCATCGAAGCGAAGCCGCCATGATCCCCGCCGTTTGGAATGAAAACGGTATCGGTATATATGGTGAAATGGCTGATTTCCACTATCAGGCCCAAATTATCAGTGGTCTCAATTCAGAATATTTTAGAACCTATGATTGGGCAGCGTCGGGTCATCAAAAACGATTCGAGCATGTTAATGGTGACGATTTAGCATTTGCAGGACGTTTAGATTACGGCAACTTTAAGAAAGGTTCCGCCGTTGGTGTCGCTTACTACTATGGTAATACCAGTGGTAATCGTCACAAGAGTAATAAAATCAATGTGGATGGCACAGTTAGCATAGTGTCCGTCGCAGCAGCTTATGTTGAAGGTCCTTGGATCTTACGCGGTCAGTATCTCTACGGTACCTTGAGCGACAGCGATGCCATTACTCAAGCAAATAAGACAACGCCAGGCTTAAGGCCTGGTAACTTCGCACAGTTAGGATCGCAGTCACAGGCTTTCTTTGTTGAAGCTGGCATCGATTTGAATCATTTCACCTCTCTTCCGTTAACCGTATTTGCCAACATAGATTATTCCAATCCTTTGATGGAAGTCGAAACAGGCACGGCGACTAAGCGTTTTGAAAATACTTGGACCAGTGTCGGCATTAACTATTTCCCTATCCCACAGATAGTGATTAAAGCGGAAGCAGGCTTACAACAAGTGGCTGTCGCGAGCATTCCAGATACTAATTTCTTCGCCCTTGGCGTGGGTTATCAATTTTCGCTCTAGTCACATTCATTTTTGATGGAACAAATAGGACATTAAGCACTATGACATTACGTAAAACGGCAATAGCCATCGCCCTTATGAGTACCTTAGCTGCCTGTGGTGGTTCTGGATCGGATGATTCAACGCCCACAACACCAACTACACCGGATAATCGCTTTAGTTACGCCGCCACTGAGATGATCATTAACTTGACCGATGACGTTATCGTGGCTGGTTATGCGGACTTAGCCGCGAAAGCGGAAGCACTTTTACTGGCGACTCAGAAGCTAACTAACTCAACAGCACAAGCGGATTTAGACGCAGCTCAAGCTGCGTGGAAAGCGGCACGTTTACCTTGGGAACAAGGTGAATCACATATTTTTGGCCCAGTTGACTCACTTAGCATCGATCCACATCTTGATAGCTGGCCACTCAATACGACCGATCTACAAACACAGCTAAATACTAACTCAGGTTTTGATGCTGAGACGATTAAGGGCTGGAACGATGATGTACAAGGTTTTCATACCATTGAATTTTTATTATTCGGCGATGGTGTGAATGGTAATACTAAACCTATCAGTCAGTTAACAGCAAAAGAACGTGAGTATCTCATTGCACTGGCCGAAGTGTTCCGTGATTACACTAAGCAGCTCGACGATGCTTGGCAGATAAACCACAATCCGCAAGATACTGCCGCTAAATCCTATGCTGAGTTGCTGAAGCATCCCGGTGTAGCAGGCAATACTATTTACTCATCGCAATTGGCTGTAGTTGAAGAGTTGATCAATGGCATGATCGCGATTGTCGATGAGGTCGGTAACGGTAAGATTGCTGATCCCTTTGGTGATTCCCTTGCCACCGCTGATACTTCAAAGGTGGAGTCGCAATATTCTTGGAACTCATTAGATGACTTTGCCAATAACATCATTGGTGTACGAAATGTATATCAAGGAGAGTTTACTGGTAACAGTGATCGTCAGGGCATCATTAACTTCGTGGCCGCTGCCGATGCGAACTTAGCGACACGTGTTAGCAGTGAAATCGATGATGCCATTATCAAGATCCGCGCTATTGCTGGCAGCAATCAACAGCCTTTCCGCCAAGCGATTAAAGATGATGCGGGAAGAGCTCGAATTCAAGTGGCTGTGGATGCCTTGACTAAGCTGAAAACCACACTTGAGTCTGATGTCATACCATTACTTTCTCGTTGGAAATCTTAATTTCATATTCAGAGCAATGCTAAGGCGATAGAGGTTCTTGGCATTGTCATGAAATGACGCTAAACGACGGAACCCGTTTGGTGAGTTATGTCTTAAGCAGCAAGGATGCAATTGCATAGTTGCTGCTTTGTCATTTTATTTGTGTGAGATTTTTGATGAATAACAGACACGTTTTATTACCTGCATTTTTCATTGGCTGTTTACAGCTGAGCGCCTGTGGTGGCAGTGGCGATGCACAATATGTTGATACACCCATACCTGAACCCATTGTTTATCCTGAATATACGGATATCACTGCCAGCGGCGGCGCAACGACAACCTTTGATGCAGGCAATTCAGGACATGGTTTCTCTACACCATCGGTAAATCTAACAGCGACTGAACTTGCGCTGCACATGGCGGGCGATAAGTTTTTTGAGACTTCTTTTACCACGGCGCCAAACGCTGAACACCCTGAGTTAGATGGTTTAGGCCCCGTATTTAATAACGCTAACTGCAATGCATGCCATCAACGTGATGGACGCAACTCGACTCCACAAGTCAGTGCAGGTCAGGCACGAGTCAAACTGGGATCAGATGCGGGCATCTTTTTGCGGATAAGTAAGGCTGCCAATGACGTCTGTATTAAAGGCGATGTGAGTAATGATTATTGTGCACCCATTCCAGTGCCTGATTTCGGCGGACAACTGTTTCATCGAGGCGTACTGCAAGCACGTGGTGATTGGCAACAGAATCAGTTTATTGGGCAAGCGGATGTTTACTTATCTTATGAGACAAAATCAGTGACTTACCCAGACGGTACTGAAGTCTTATTGAAGAAGCCGCTATTTGAAGTGGAAAACCCCTATGATGCGCCAGGAGAAACTAAGCAAAGCCCCAATTTGACCTCAAATCTTTTGCAAGACGATGTGTTAATGGGATGGCGTAATGGAATGCCAGTATTTGGCTTAGGTTTGCTCGAAGCGATTGCGCAGGAGGATATTTTGCAACATGTCGATGAAAATGATGCAAATCATGATGGGATTTCTGCAAGGGCAAACTATGTTTTTGATGCTGTGAAGGCACAAGCGGGTGATCAGGAACCTGTGTCTTTAGGCCGTTTTGGTTGGAAGGCGAATACCCCAAGTGTGCGTGTACAATCCCTAGGTGCACTGCGTGGCGATATTGGCATAACTAATCCTCTATTCCCCGATGAAAGTATCAAAGGTACGTCGCTACACGATGCTTATCTCACTCGAACTGGTTTTATTGATACAGGGGCAGATGAAAATGGTGCGCCTGAAGTCGGAGCTGAGTTCAGTGATGCTGTTGTTTTTTATGCTGAAACCTTGGCAGTTCCTGCAAGGCGGAATGTCGCTCAACCGAATGTAAGAGAGGGGGCGAGATTATTCACTCAACTTAATTGTACCGCTTGTCATGTGCCCTCTTATACCACTAAAACGAGTGGCGACATTGGTGGACGAGCCATGAGTGATAGCTTAAAAGGACAGAAGATATATCCCTTCACTGATTTATTATTACACGATATGGGCGAAGGGCTCGCCGATGGCCGACCAGACTTTTTAGCCTCGGGAAGCGAATGGCGTACAAGGCCACTATGGGGTATAGGTTTAACTCAGACGGTTAATCCTCAAGCCGGTTTCTTACATGATGGACGAGCCGCAACTCTAGAAGAAGCGATATTGTGGCATGGTGGTGAAGCTGAAAAGAGTCAAATTGCCTTTATGAATTTATCTAAAAATGAACGTGAGCAAGTCATTGCATTTTTAATGTCTTTGTAAAGCGTGACAGGATGATTTGTCGATTCATCCTGTTTACTGTATTTCAGTATGGGCAAACCTCAGGGTTTGCCTTTTTTTGTGAGCTTGCTAAAACTACCGCATATACCTGAGTGGTTTGGGGCTAAGCCCGTGATCTATTTCATGTAAATTGCAGGGTAAATCACCTAATATGAAATATCTTAATGGTTATTTTACTTGGGATTAATCGAGGCTAAATTGAAAAGAATTCTCATCATTTATTCTAGTGTTCACGGCCAGACCCAAAAAATTGCAACTAAGCTCGCGCAGCAGTTAACGGCCTTGGACAATGAGGTGGTTACCGCCGATATCAAGGCCGCTCCCGCGCTCAATGAGTTCGATAAAATCATCATTGGCGCCAGTATTCGCCATGGTAAACATAATCCTAGCTTGTACGAATTTATTGAAAAACATCAAGCTGTGTTGACGGATAAGGTCAGCGGTTTTTTCTCCGTTAGTTTAGTCGCGCGTAAACTTGAGAAAAACACCCCAGAAACCAATCCTTATATGCAGGCATTCTTAAGTAAAATCACTTGGCGGCCACAGTTATTACGCGTTTTTGGGGGTAACCTGAATTACCAAGGTTATAACGCCTTAGATAGAAATATCATCCGTTTCATCATGTGGTTAACGAAAGGACCAACGGATCCTGTTACGAATGTGGAATACACGGATTGGCAGAAAGTGGATGATTTTGGTGAGCAGATCCATCGCGCCTAATTCTGGCATTAAATCGCGGCGCCGCGTTTTGCCCTAGTTCACTTTATTCGCGTTCATTAAGCCGTCACGAATGCATTCATCGCAAAGGGCAAAGGAAGCATTAAGTAGGATGAAAAATATAATGAGTAAACTCAGCTCCTTGTTCCGAGTCATGATGGCGTATCTGCATGTGTGGATTGTGATATCGAGCAGTTTACTCGTGTGTGCCAGCCCGTGGATTTTTATGGGCCGACGGATACCCGATAACGCCGGTTTTTGGGACTATTTGCATGTGTATTTAGGGTTAGCGTGCGCAGTGCTGGGGATATTGTTCTTGCTCAGCAATACCTTGCAGGGCAAATGGCACCAATACTTTGGTTGGCTAGTTGGCGACTGGGCACAGTTAAAACAGGATATGGTTGGACTCACAAAAGGCAAATTCCCCGTCGCAGGCGGCAAAGGGTTATTTAGTGCCATCGAAGGTATAGGCATGCTACTGCTGGTGGCGACAGGGATTACGGGTGTCGTTTGGTTGTTATTTCAAAGCACACCCACAGCGCTGGCGTGGCGCGGTTATCATCAAATTTTTGCGCAGGCTTTTATCGGTTTCTTGATCGTACATTTAGTCTTGGCAGCGAGCCATATTCTCGATTTTATTCGCCAATAATAGGTTCAGAACTAATGTTAAGTACTTGTATTGAAAGCTTGTATCGAATGCGAATAAAAATGGCCTCCCAATTTGGAGGCCATTTTTTATGCTGGCGCGTATCTTGGATTAACGCTTGTACCTTAAACGAACCTTTGTGTCTGGTTTAGCTAAGACGTTGCTGACGCGTCACACCTATCGCGGCGGCAAAGACTAGAAATAACCAGCCTAGGCTGCCACCCGATGAGGTTTTAGCGGTTGCGGCATCTTTCTCAACGGCAAGATAGTTAATTAACCCAATTAGCTCATCTAAGGTTTTGATGCTGTTTAAGTTTACGGCGTATTTATCGTTCACGATAAAGGCGGGGACGCTGTCGATTTTGAATTCATTTTGCTGAGTGCGCCACAGGGCCAGCTTTTCATCGGTGCTTTTGCTATCGGCTAATTCGTCGTATTTAGCGGCATCGACACCAAATTGGGCGAAGACTTTTTTGATGTCATCACGGCTATTAATTTGCGGCTCATGTTGATGGCCTGGTGCACTGTGATCGTGACCGTTTGCGCCCTCAGCACCTTGGATTGCGGTAAACATGGCATGGGTTAAGGCGTCTTTATTATCAAGGCTTTGGATCACGGCCAAAGAGCGCATCACTTCGGTACCAATATCGCTATTCATAAAGTCGACATGCTTATTGTCGAAACTTATCTGTTTGTTGAGGTTTGCCTTGATATCTGGCAAATAGTTGGTTTCCATATTGAAGCAATTATGGCAATAAAATGAATAGAATTCAGTGAGTTTAGGTTCGCTGCTAGGCGCTTTGGCCGAGATTTGAGTGTAATGTGTGCCTTCAACAAAATTGGCGGCAAAGCTGCTCAAGGGCGCAATTGCTAAGGTTACAGCCAAGGCTAATTGTTTAATCATAGTTTCCTCAAATTCGGTGGGATTGAATTCACTGTGTCAGTCGTTGTTATTGTCGACATTCAACGGCCAGCATAAGCGATAGAGTGAGCTTCAACCTAGGAGTTAAGCTAGCCAAAATGCCAGCGTTGACGCATAAGTTCAGGTTAAATGGAAAGGCTTAATTATGACTGAATTGGCCCGTCGCGACTGGGGTAAATCTGTGATCCCAATGGAAGTTTCGTCTTAGATTTACTTTAGCGTCGCAATAGTGCAGACAGGATCACACCGCTAAAGCGATAGGTGTCGATAGGTAACGATTCGATAGGTGTTGATTAATGGCAAGTACTATCGCTGGTGAAATGCTTAGGCAATGTCCCTTAGTGACTGCCACGCCTCGCACACTTCGCGAAAACGCGCCGCATCACCTTCGGGTCTGTCTGGGTGCCACTTGAGCGCTAAACGGCGCCATTGCTTGCGGATATCACGGGCGGTAGCACTCTCGTCTAATTCGAAAACCCGCAGTGCATTACCCTTATTCATCAGATTGATATTTAAGCCAATATAGCTCTTATAATTGCTCCAGAAGGCCTCAAGCAATTCACGCACTACGTTTTCGCTGGTATCGTAGTTATTCCAATCGAGATAATACTCACGCAGGGACGTATCTTGCATAATCAGCAGGTTAACGTTCGATGGGACTAAGCGGAAGATTTGGATTTCCATGGCTTTGACTTGCAGCCATTGCTTTGGCAGTAATATTTCTTGCAGTTCAAACAAGGCGTTCATCAGCAGGAAGTTACGTTTGAATAAATCGTTACCCGGATTTTCATCAAGCTGGTGGATTAGCCCTTGAGTTTGTAATTCTGTGGCTAAATGATGAATTTTCCAACTTTGGTTCGAGGCTTGTAAAACCGTGAGTAATGGCCAAATCAGTGGGTTATCGCCCTTAGTGTTTGCAACTCGAATCGATTGAGGTTCTTCAGTGAGCGAGGGTTTGGCAAATAACATACTGACTGTCCCATCCTAAATTGTGAGTGTGACCAATGCGCCGATAAAACCGCTGGGCTGCAAAAAAGATGACTCGAAACTACGATAAACGATGATCCACTAAGCTATGCCGTTCTGGACTGTGCAGCAAATCATGCCATAGAGGCAAAGTGTAGGCAAAGATGAATTTTAGAGCAATACCGTGGTGGTTTACTCCTACTTTAGATGGTTTCTTGTGCAAATAAGTCGTTAATAGCAGACAGGTTTTAGGATGTTGTTGCTGAAGCGGGTTACTGCGCTAAAAAATATGCCCTTGTTTATATCACATCAAATCAAGGGCATGCTGATTGTTCACTTAAGAGGTAGAACTAGATTTCGGTGAAAATCACCTCTTGTTCTAGGCGAGATTTAGGCAATTTAGCGTTGAAATCATCTTCTGCGTGATAACCCAAGGCGACAACCACGCAGGCGCATAGACCTTGTTCTCTTAAGCCTAAGACTTGATTCATTTTAGTGGCATCAAAACCTTCAATCGGACAAGTATCGATATCTAACACGCTTGCGCCGAGCATTAAGGTGCCGAGCGCTAAATAGACCTGTTTCTCCATCCAATGTTGGGCATCTTTCATCTCAAATTTATGCATGTTGGCGAAGAAAGAGCGGCCATTATGTTGTGCTTGTTTTGCTTCCTCATTAGCTAAGCGGCCATCTTTTTCCTCTTGTTCAAGGATTTGCAGCAAATACGCTTCATCTAATTGAGTGCGAGTGCAGAGCACCACCACATGGGAAGCATTGAGGATTTTTTGGGTATTAAACGCATAATTCTCGGTTGCTTGGGCGATTAACGCTTTACCTTCGGCCGTGCTTGCTAGTACAAAATGCCAAGGCTGTGAGTTTACTGACGAGGGGCTGAATTGCAGTAGGGTTTTGATGTCTGCAATTTTTTCCGCTGGAATCGTCTTTGTTGGATCAAAGGCTTTAGTGGTGTAACGTTTTTTGGCGAAGAAACTTAAATCATTCATGTAACAGCTCCAAATCATCAGGAATACAAATTCAATGGCAGCATTTTAAGCAGGTTCAAGTAAAAAACAATGTGATCAAGACAGGTATTAGTTTCAAAAAATTTTTGAAACTGGATTTAGGATAAGTGATGAAAATGATTGAAACACAAAGAAGCTTAATTGAAGTGCTAGATAGGGATTTTGCGCATTTGTTGTTGAACTACTATCAAGATAATCAACAACATTTAGCGCCTTGGGAACCTATTCGTGGAAGTCATTATTTAACACTTGAATATTGGCAAGAGTCGTTAACTGCGTCGGAGCAAGCTTTTAGCAATGGTAGTGAATTTAAGTTTGTCGCACTGACAAAAAACAGGCAGGAAGTCATAGGCATCTGTAATTTTACAGGCGTTACCCGCGGAGCTTTTCAAGCCTGTTTCCTTGGCTATTCTATTTCACAAAGATTTGAGGGGCAGGGGTTGATGACTGAGATCTTATCTGCAGGAATAGATTACATGTTCAAGGAAGTTGGGCTTCATCGGATCATGGCAAATTATATGCCTGAAAATAAGCGCAGTGCTGCGGTTTTGGCGCAACTAGGATTTGAAAAGGAAGGTTTTGCCCGAGATTACTTGATGATTGCAGGGCTATGGCGGGATCATGTGCTGACAGCAAAAATTAATGGATGAGCTCTCGTATTAAGCTCTGATTTGGCTTTAGGTATTTGAGGGAGATCTAGGAGACTTAGTTGGAATCCTTCGCTCACTGCACGTACTGATCAAGGTAACGGCAGTGAGCGTGATTGTTTTAACTGAATTAAATTCAACTCACTAAATTCAACTGAATCAAATCAGCCAGTCTAGGTTAGCGCAGTACCTTACTTAAAAACGCTTGGGTACGGGCTTCTTTGGGGTGGCTAAATAGTTCATCGGGTGGGCTCGATTCGACCACATAACCGCCGTCCATAAAGATCACGCGATCGGATACATCCCGTGCGAAACCCATTTCGTGGGTGACAATCACCATGGTCATGCCCTTTAGCGCTAAGTCTTTCATCACGTCTAATACATCCCCGACCATTTCGGGATCGAGTGCCGATGTTGGCTCATCGAACAGCATCAAGTCTGGTTCCATCGCTAATGCGCGGGCAATGGCGACCCTTTGCTTTTGGCCGCCCGATAAACTGGCGGGGTAGGCATTGGCTTTGTCACTTAAACCAACCTGTGCCAGTAGGTCGAGGGCTTTGGTCTCGGCTTGAGCTGGCGTCATCAGTTTTAGACTAATGGGCGCTAAGGTGATGTTTTGGATGACGGTTTTATGGGGGAACAGGTTAAAGTTTTGAAACACCATGCCCACTTTTTGCCGCAGTTTATCTACGCAGGCGTTTGGCGCTGTGATCAATTGACCTTCAATCTCGATATCGCCTTGGCTTGGCTGCTCTAACAGATTGATACAGCGCAAAAAGGTACTCTTGCCACTGCCGCTTGGACCGATCACGCTCACCACTTCGCCCTGACGAATATGCTCGCTAATGCCCTTGAGCACTTGGTTATCGCCGAAGTTTTTATGCAGGTTGGTTATTTTAATCACTTTGTTTCAACCTCTTTTCAAATTTCGACAGCACAAATGTGAAGCTGTAGGTCAGGAATAGGTAGATGAGTGCGCAGGTAAATAACGGCACACTGTCCTCGAAGGTGCGGCTACGGATGATTTCACCGGCGCGCATAAGGTCGACACCACCGATAAAGCCAATAACGGCGGTTTCCTTGAGGAGCACGATAAATTCATTACCAAGTGCGGGCAGAATATTCTTGACTGCTTGGGGCAAAATAATCGATTTCATGGTCATTGCTTGGGACAAGCCAAGTGAACGGGCCGCTTCGGTTTGACCTTTATCGACGGCTTGAATGCCCGCGCGGATAATCTCAGAGATATACGCGCCGCTATTGAGACCAAAGGCGATGATGGCGGCGGTGATTTTATCGACATCTAAGGCTGAAAGCACGATGAAGTAAAGGATCACTAATTGCACAACCACTGGCGTGCCACGGATAACACCGACATAAAGATTGGCGGGGAAGCGGATATACCACTTAGACGACATCTTCATAAAGGTGGTGCCAATGCCTAACACTGCGCCTAATAACATGGCGAAGAAAGTGACGATTAACGTCACCTTCAAACCATTTAATATCAGCAGTATACCTATCATGCCGTCTTCGCCAATTGGGCTGAACAGCGAGCTGTTAATTGCGTCTATCATGCTGATATCACTTTATATGGGCAGAAACGAGCGTCTGATATTGGCCGTCGGCTTTCATCTTAGCCAGTGTTTTATTGATGCTAGCCAGCAGTTCAGGCTGCTCTTTTGACACGGCGAAGCCATAAAACTCAGCAGGAAAATCCAGTTTGATCATCTTTAATTCAGGATTTTTAGCCAGATAGTTAGCGGCAGGTTCGCTGTCGAATAACACTAAATCTACCTTTGAATTTTTAAGCTCCATAATGGCTTCGAAACCCGTATTAAAGGCGGTGATATTTTGGGTGTATTTTTTCGACATGATGTCAGCGGTTGTGCCTAACTGCACCGCAAAGTGTTTGCCTTTAATATCTTCAAGCGTATGAATGCTATCGTTATCTTTGTTAACCAGTACCACTTGGGTCGCTTCGTAGTAAGGCTCTGAGAAGTTTACGTTGGCCTGACGTTCAGCGGTAATCGTCATGCCTGAGGCGATAAAATCAATCTTGCCTGAGTTAAGCGCGACGATCAGTGAATCGAATTTCATGTTTTCGACTTTCAGCGTCTTGCCAGCATCTTTAGCGATTTGCTTGGCCAGATCGATATCAAAGCCTTTGATTTCATCACCACTTTGGCCGCCAACATATTCAAAAGGAGGGAAGGCGGCATTGGTGCCAACGACTAACACGTCATCGCTTTTTCCGCATCCAGCTAACAACAAGGTGGCAGTTAAGGTCAGGCCGCCTAATAACATGGATTTTTTCATTTAAGACTCTCTTATCGATTTCACTATCAGTGTGGCGACTATAGGCAGATGAGCATGTTGTGTCAATAATTATGCTTTTAATTTGATTAAAAATTCATTTTATTTTTATGGTTTTCAGTCGCAAGAATGAGGGCCGCTGCTTTCCCGTACAAATTTGTGTATAAGTTGTTTTTTCTGGGTTGAATTCTTGTGCCTTGGTCTATATCTATTGTTACTGTTAGGTTTTTGGCTATCTGTACTTCTGTGGTGTTTATTAGCGGCTTCTCAATGAGAGTGTCATAATTTGAACTATCGTCTATTATTCTTCGATTAAATTGGCTAGTTTAGCCGCTCTTTAACGGCAACCTTAGTTGGTGTTATTCCTATTTTATGCAGTTTAACCCTCTGGTTGATTTGATTATCAAACTAGAAACGATGTTTCAGGAGTCAAAAGTGAACTATCTCAACTCAGCATTAGTGTGTTTAGCCCTGTGCTTATCGAGTGCACTGCAGGCCGAAGAGCAAACTCAGTGGCATTACAGCTTAGGCAGCCATGATTTTGTGGTCGAGGATTCTCACACCTTAGGGGTGAATGCGAGTCTATTGTTAGAACATAAAACCCAAAGCGATATTTTGCTGACGGCGGCGCTGGATGCTTATATAGACGTAGATGTCGATAAACTCGACCCTGACCATATCCCTGTGTGGTTTAAGTCCACCTATGCTGCGAGTGGTGAGTTGTATCTTATTAATCCAGAGTTTTCATTGGGTTGGCAGTTCGATTTACAGGGCAAACGTAATACCGTTAGCTCGGTCGAGAAGCAAGCTAAGGTATTTCCTGGGCTGACGGCTAACTTTGACGGACAACAATTACAGGCCCAGTTGAAGGCGGGGGCGGGTTATTACTATCTCGAAATCGATGACGATGTGCCTAGAACCCGAGGTTACGACCGTGGCGATTTTGGCAATGGTACGTTTGCTTATACTTTTATGGGAAGTGTCGGGGCGGATGTGACGCCTAAGCTACATATGCAGGTTGCCGCGCAGACATGGCAGGACGAGGGCAAATGGTTAGAGAATCAATATCGCTTTGAGCTGAGTTACCAAACCGATTTTTGGCGTCCTAACAGCATGCTCGTGCTGAGCGCCGAGCACACGCAATACAATTTAGATCACTATGCCAAAGTCGATGTTAACTCGGCTGAGTATTTGCCTATTCTGCCATGGGATAGCGATACGCTAGTGCGTTTGAGCTTAGTGATCCCTTGGTAACATAGTGTCACTTATGAGTTAAGTGCTTCTCGACTAAAGCGATCATGGCTTGAGCTGCAAAGGACAATACTTGGTCTTTGCGCCAAAAGAGCGATAACTCCCAGCGCAGCTCGTCACTCGCCAGCGGGATATTCACGACGCCGGGTACACTGTAGCGCCGCGCGATGGAGCGCGGCAATACCATCACCCCAGTGCCCGCCGCGACTAAGGCAATCCCGAAATCGGCTTGGCTGACGCGGGTAATGTTTTTCGGGACAAATCCGGCGTGTCGGCAGGCATTGAGCACTAATTGATAGAGGGTGTATTCGGTTTCGAACATCACTTGAGGATCGGCGCTGAGATCCCTAAACGACAATATCTGTCGGGTGGATAACGGATTTTCCTTGGGAAGCACCACTACCATAGGATCGTTAAACACCCGAATACCATCATAGCCATCATCAAAATCGATAATCCCTGTGGCTAGTTCAATCTCACCCTTTTGGATCGCCGAAGTTTGTTCTACACCGCCACGGACGAGCAAGTGCATGTCAATTTGCGGATATTGCTGGCGATACTTAGCAATAATGGGAGCAAAAATCTCGGCGCTGCCCAGCGGCGCTAATCCCAGATTGAGTTCGCCCGCAGTTAAGCTGCGCTGCGCCGTGAGTTCGGCGAGCATGCGTTGTCGCCCTGCGAGCAGGTCTTTACCGTGTCGATAAACGACTTCGCCTGCGGGAGTGAGTTTGACTTGGGTGCCGCGTTTACCGCGCTCAAGCAGGGTGAGATCGAGTTCTTGTTCTAACTGGCGCACGGCTTTTGATAACGCAGGTTGGGTGAGATGGACTTTTTCGCTGGCTTTACCAAAGCCTCCGGCATCGACGATTTCGATAAAATAGCGAATAACTTTGAGGTCCATTGGGCTTCACCTTTAAATGCATTCTTAAAATTCATGTATTACATTCTTAATATTCATTTTTTTTATCAAATAAGCAAGCCTAGAATAGCCCCATAGAAAACTTTGTTCTAACCGAGAAAATCATGTCATTCCCACAAGCCGCAATACGTCAGTGTCGACATTGGGCTTTGTTATTAACCCAAATCGGCCTCTTCTGTTTACTGTCCTTCGCTTGTCACTGGTTCGCCACTTGGGCACATTCTCCTATTCCTGGGAGTGTGATTGGCTTAGGCATACTCTTATTTTTATTAGGTTTTAAACTCATTCCCGAAAATGCCGTGCAACTGGGTGCCGCTTGGTTGATTGGTGAATTATTGCTGTTTTTTATCCCGCCTGTGATTTCGGTCATTAAGTACGAAGGTTTGTTTGAGCAATACGGCACCAATATATTGTTCACTTTAGTGATGGGCAGTGTGTGCGTGATGTTTGGTACTGGCTTTGTGGTCGACAGAGTGTTTCGTTTTGAGCGCCAACTGAACATCAAAAAGCAGGCCCGTCGCCACGCTAAGGCAGCTTAGTTATGACTGACTCAAGAGTGATGGATTTTGTGTTGTCGCAGACCGGATTAGCCCTATTTAGTTTATTGCTGACGGTATTTTGTTACTTCGGCGCTAAGCGTCTCTATAAGTACCACAGAGTCTGGTGGTTAGCGCCCATAGTGTTGGCGCCGATAGTGATTACCTTATTGGTGTTTAATCTTAAGATCCCGCTGCCAACCTATTTTGAATACACCCATTGGTTGATGGCCATGTTGGCGCCCGCGACTATCGCCTTTGCTTTGCCGATTTATCGTGAGCGTAACTTGATCCGCCAATATCCGCTGACGATAGGGTTAGGTGTAACGGCCGGATTATTTCTGGGGATGATTTCTTCATGGTTGCTGGTGAAGTTTGTGCCTCTGCCGGTGGAATTGTCTAAGAGTTTGCTGGTGCGTTCGGTGTCGACGCCCTTTGCTATGGAGGCCACCAGTGCCTTTGGCGGCGTACCTGAGTTGACGGCCATGATGGTGTTAATCACAGGCGTGATTGGTATGTTGGTGTGCGAGCCGCTATTCAAATTTATGCGGATTCGTACTTCGTTAGGTAAAGGTGTGGCACTCGGCGCCTCGGCCCACGGTGCTGGCGCGGCAAAAGCCACTGAAATCGGCCAGCAAGAAGGCGTTATCGCCAGTTTGACGATGATTTTTATTGGTATCGCTATGGTGTTAGGCGCCCCCGTTTTTGCGTTGATTTTTATCTAGGTTTTGAATTTTATCGTGTGAGTTTTATGGCTTGAATTTACACACCTCAATTTTGGCAAATTTGCCTCTTCGGGCGCTAACACCTTCTCAGTTATGCGCCTTTTTTTTGCTTGTGACCCGTCCTAAATATGGCATGCTGTACCCAGTTGAAATACAAAGTATTCAGGATGATTGCAGATGTCTAATGAGCGAGATAAACCGTTAAAAACACAACAAAGCGTGAGTCTACGTCCGGTTGAAGAAACTGATCTTGAGGCGATTTTTGCCCATCAAAGCGATCCCATTGCTAACCAGCTTGCACAGTTTCCACCAAGGGATCGGGAAGCGTTTTTTAGGCATTGGCATGGGAATATTCTTGGGCAAGTCAATGTGCTAGCGAAGGCTATCGATTTCGATGGCAAGTTTGTGGGCAACATAGGCCATTGGCACAGTGACGGGCAAGCGCTGATAGGATATTGGATTGACCGTGATTACTGGGGCAAAGGCATCGCGACCCAAACCTTAGCGCAATTTTTGCCTTTAGTGAGTGCGAGGCCACTCTTTGCCGAAGTGGCTAAGCATAATCTGGCCTCCCAGCGAGTCCTCTTAAAACACGGGTTTGTGCTGACGGGTCAATTAATTCAAGAGAGCCAAGATACTGAAGCATTGCTCGAATTTGTTTTACGTTAGCTTATAACGGCTCAATCTCGGTATTTATGGCGTATGTTAATGCGTTTATACGCCATAAATCACATCTTCCAATCCTTAAAATCCCTGAACTGCAGCCGCTTTTGTTAAAAGTGTAAAAAGTCGTTCATTATTTTTATTGCCAATGATTCTACTGCCAAAACTCTCTTTTAAAGACGTAGTTGCTGTAGTAAGTCAAAAGACTGGATCTAGCCGCTTGATTATTCAAGATTAGTGACAGGTTAAGCTGGTTTTACATAAGAAAAATCGAGGAGAAACTGCTGATCTTGCAGATAAAAGTCTAATTGCATTCTATTTCTTTCACGGTAGAACTCCTATACTTAGCCAAACCTTGTGCCATAGCACAATCTATCCCTTATCTATTCAGTGAAATCTAAATGAAGATCCGTTTTCTGCTCAGTAGTTTTATCCTTGTATGCAGCAGTCTCACTGTTGCCGCGACAGCGCATTCAGCCGATTCGGCCTCTGTCACTACTAAACATGCCAACAAAAATGCACCCGCTAAAAAAGCACCTGCAAAACAGCAAGAAGTGGCATCGAGTAGCGCTATGGTGGTCGACCTTAAAACCAATGAAGTTTTATATTCGAGTAACCCTAATGCCGTGGTGCCCATCGCCTCAGTGACTAAGCTGATGACGGCCATGGTGACCTTAGATGCAAAGCTGGCGATGGACGAAAAGTTAGCGGTTAATATTAACGACACCAAAGAAATGCGCGGCGTATATTCTAGAGTGCGTATCGGCAGTGAAATTAGCCGTAAAGACATGTTATTGCTGACTTTAATGTCATCAGAAAACCGCGCAGCAGCGAGCCTTGCTCACCATTATCCTGGTGGTCATAAAGCCTTTATTAAAGCGATGAATGCCAAAGCTAAAGCACTGGGCATGAAGAATACCCGTTATGTTGAGCCGACGGGTTTGTCGTACAAAAACGTCTCTAGTGCTAGCGACCTGATTGTGCTGCTTAAGGCCAGTGAAGGTTATCCTATGCTAGGCCAATTGAGTTCGACCGAGAAAAAGACGGTCACCTTTGCTAAACCTAAATACAGCTTAGATTTTCGTAACACTAACCGTTTGGTTTATAAAGATAACTGGAATATCCATCTCACCAAAACTGGTTTTACTAACGAAGCGGGGCATTGCTTAGTGATGCGCACTGAAATGGCAAAACGCCAAGTGGCCTTTGTAGTGCTCGATGCCTACGGTAAATATACCCATATTGCCGATGCAAACCGTTTACGTAACTGGTTAGAGACAGGCAAAGTCACCCCGATCCCTGCCGAAGCTAAGCAATATAAGAAACAGCGTAGCCAGCAGCAATTAGCTAAGTTGAGTGAGACCTAGGCTTTGACCTAGAAGTCGAGCAGGAGCATATCTCTTGCCTTAACGGCTTTATAAAGACTAAAAAACCAAAGGCCAGATGAGCAATCCATCTGGCTTTTGGCTTTTTTAATACTGTAAGTCCTTGATGATTTTTGGTAAATTCCCCGTGGTATTATTACCATAGTGATTGATGTACTCAAGGAAGAAATACGCGTGGCTGTTCTGCTAAAAAAACTTCAACTGATCTATTTTCCCTTCTTATTCATGAGCCTGTTATTTATCTCTGGCTACAGCTTAATCCATTGGCTGTTGTTGATTAAATTTGAGTTTTTTAGCTTAGATGAAGATCTGGTCAATTTGGGATTACCACTGATACTGTCATGGCTCTTGTTGGTTATTTTTCTGAGGCCAAGGCTAAAACTGCTGAAGTTTGTTAAGGATAATTCGCGCTTTTTCTATCTACTTTTCGCCGTGCAGCTCGTGGCTGTGCCTTGCATTATTGCGCAGGAGTATCTTAAAACAGCAACGGGTCAGTTAACCCAATTAGCATCGATCCAAGAATTGTATCTGCATAAAAAGACACAGTATTACCAGTTACAGCAAGCTTATATTGATAAGGCGCAAATTGGTGTGCAGCGAAAGATTGAGGTGACAGGAAAAGGTAACAGTCACTTGAATATGACGCTCTATATTGCGATGCCGATTTTTGCGAGTGGCGCCGATCGTCGCCGAACTTCTGTCTTAGCTTGGTATGGTAAAACTTATCAGCAGGAGATCAGTAATAGACTCGAACCCGATGAAAAAGAACAAGCATACAAGGCATTTTTGACTCAATCCCAACGTGAGTTTGATAAGTTTGACCCGCAAACGTTTGTTTACCTTGAACGATTAGCCCCTTCGTCTCTTAAGAGAGAGTTACTTAGCGCAGCGGAAAAAAGTCCGCTTTATCAAGCTGAATACCCAACGATTGTTATGCCGAAGTTTGAGCCATTTGAAGCCCGTAATGGCAATAAACTCGCTTGGATGCTGATTTGGTTTGTTGCAGGTGCTTTAATCTGGTTTGTGCTCTTGCTACGGGTGAAACTGGATGAAGAAGCGCTTAAAGCTGAAACAGTTACAAAGCGTTTGAATCATGCGGGCACAATCGCCGAGCTTAACGATTTTTTTGAAATGATACGGCCCAAGCCGGGTTTTATTGCAACTCCTATTCTGATGTATCTCAATGTTTTAGTGTTTATCCTTATGGCATGGTCAAGCCAACATTTTATTAATTTACAGGGTAGTTTCATGCTCGAATGGGGGGCTAACTTTCGACCTAAAGTGCTTGCAGGTGAGTGGTGGCGCTTAATCACGAGTACCTTTATCCATGGCGGTTTAGCCCACTTAGCGCTGAATCTTTACGGCTTGTTTTTTGTCGGCAGCTTTCTTGAACCTGTACTCGGTAAGTGGCGACTATTTTTGGCGTATTTGATCACTGGGGTATTGGCAAGTATTGCCAGTATCTGTTGGTATGATGCCACTGTGAGTGTCGGTGCATCGGGCGCCATTATGGGGCTATTAGGCATACTCGTGATTTGGGCTTGGAAAAAGATTTTCCCTCAGGATATCAACTGGATATTGAGTATTAATTTGGCATTTTTTGTGACCATAAGTCTGGTCGCAGGATTATTGGGTGGAGTGGACAATGCTGCCCATATTGGCGGATTGTTGAGTGGGTTAGTGTTGGGTTACCTTTCGCTGGACTTTGCTCGAGGTGCTCGAGGTGCTCGAGGTGCTCGAGGTGCTCGAGGTGCTCGAGGTGCTCAGGTGGCTCGAGGTGCTCGGAAGATTGAGGGCCATAGTCCAGCTAAAAAACGTAAGCCGAGACGCAAATAAGTCGCGCTCGGCTTTGGATTTAAGAAGATTTAGGCGTGTTCAAACATTAGGAATAAGTAAACGATAAACAGCACTATATGCGTCGCGCCATGCAGAGCATTGGTGCGACCGCTGCTGAAGCTGACCTTGCAGACCATTAAGCTGGTGATTAACAGCACCATGTCGGCGGGTGACAAGCCTAAATGCACTTCTTGATCTATCACGCTGCCAATAATTAAAACCGCTGGAACAGTAAGGGCAATCGTGGCGAGCACTGAGCCGAAATACAGATTCATCGCCCGCTGTAATTGATTGTTTAACGCCGCCTTAAATCCGCCCACCGCTTCGGGTGACAAGATCAAACAGGCCACGATAAAGCCACCTAATGCCTGCGGTGCGCCTAAGGTAGCGACACTGTAATTGATTGGCATGGCTAAGGTTTTTGCCAATAAGATCACCACTAGCAAGTAACCAATCAATAGCACGGTATGATAGGCATTACTGCGTAATATGCCGTGGTGTTCCTCGTGATCTTCATGGTCGGCATCGACAAAGAAATGACTGTGGCTCTTGGTTTGTACGACTAAAAATACGCCATAGAGCAGAATCGAAATAATGATCAGCATCCAAGACATGGCTTTAGACATGCTGCCAATAGTGCCGCCTTCGGTAAAATTGGGTAGCACTAAACAGAGTAAGGCGAGGGGAATAATGACGACCAGATAGGATTTTACGCCATCTAAATTAAAATGCTGGGTGTGGTAACGCCAGCCGCCAAGTAATAAGGTGAATCCCACTAAGCCATTGATAATCAACATGACCACGGCGAACATAGTGTCGCGCGCCATCACAGGGTTGGGTTCTCCCGTCAGCATCACTGAAGAGATCATCACCACTTCGAGTGATATTACCGATAGGGTTAAGATTAAAGTGCCATAGGGATCGCCAAGCTTAATCGCTAGCGCATCAGAGTGGCGCACCACTGAGAAGATGGCCCAAGTGACAACGCCCAATAGGGCGAGTGATACGGGAATATAGGTCGAAAGCGCAGTGCCATCGGCGAGTAGGCTATCGCCACCGGTTTTAAAGAATACTAAGGTCAGTATTCCCAGTAGCAGGGCGAACTCGTCTTTCATAAATGTCTTCATAGGCAGTTTGTCCAAAGCGAAAAAAAGGCCGTCAGTATAGACATTGGTTATGGCACACTTTGCATGAAACTTCTTTTAGATTTGGGGTTAAGGATAATTATTTGAGCTAGATCGCTTTTTAATCCTAAACCCCATTTCTAGGTTAGCCGTGGTGCTCGGTTTTAATCAGTTTGCCGAGTTGATCATAGTGATTCCAATCACCTGACTCTCGGTCACTGATGTAACTGCCTTCGGTGCGTTTTTCGCCATTAGGCCAAAAGCTTTGCCATAGACCTTCCTTACGATCCCTCAGATACGTGCCTTGCTCGGCTAACTTGCCATTATTGTGATAATAGCTGGCATCGCCTTCTTTTTGGCCTTTAACCCAAGTTTCAACGAGTTGTGGCTTACCGTTCTGGTGATATTGTTTAACCTGACCATCGAACGAGCCTTTGGCATATGTTGCCTCTAGTTTGAGTTGGCCGTTACTGTAGTACTCCTTCGATTGACCATGGTTTTGCCCGTCTAAAAATTCAGTGCTGGCCGCTTGCATCCCATCCTCAAACCAGCTTTCCCATAGTCCAGTTTGATTGCCTTTATCCATAGTGCCGCTGAGTTTTAGTTGGCCATTATTGGGATAATATTCGGCATACGGGCCTGTTTTATCATTTTTATCATAGGTTTCGGAGCGGTAAACCACTTGCTTAAAGCTGTAAAACTCCCTAACTCCGTGACGCTTGTTTTCCTGCCAATGGCTTTTTTGTTGGATATTCCCTTCTGGAATCGTGCCATAGGTAGGGTCTTTTTCTTCGTAGCGATAATCAATCCACAGACCCGTTTTTTGGTTGTCGAGATATTGCCCAGCAGCACGGCGACGTCCGTGGTAATACTCAATATAATCACCATTGAGTTTGCCATCGGCGAAGGTTTGCTCCCGTTGTTTTAGGCCTTCGCGGTACTGGATCCATAAGCCTTGTTTGTTGCCGTTTTGATATTCGCCTTCCTCATTAGGATCGCCATTGGCATACCAGCGGGCAAAATGGCCATCGAGCGGATAACGGCTGGCATCCTCCTTTTTCTTCGAGGCATAATGGGCGAGTTCGCGAGGTTTGCCATTGTCATAAAAGGATTCATATTGACCAACCCATTGACCGTTAATGCGTTTGCCCCGCTCATTAACAGTGCCATCCTCAAAGTAGGACTCTGATTTACCCGTCAGTTTACCTTCGACATATTCATCTAAGCTGCGCAGTTGACCGTTGCTATGGTAACGGCGTGATTCACCGTGTCGCTGCCCCTGTTGCCATTGCTCAGAAGATTGCAGTTTGCCTGCGCTATAGCGCTCAAATAGTCCATCTCGAATGCCCATGTCGTAGTGGCTTTTTTCGAGTAAATTACCTTCGGCATCATAACGCTCCGATGGTCCATGAAGCGGATATTGGCCATTTTCAGCTAGCGTTGAGTCTTGATAACTGCGCAGTTCCTTAAGTTGGCCATTGTCGTAGAAATACTTTTGCGTACCGGCAAGTTGGTTCTGCTTATAGTTGAGATCGCTGGTGAGGTTTCCTTCGGCATTAAAATATTGCTGCTGCCCATCTAAAGCGTCGTTAACATACTGTTCTTCAACTAGTAATTTACCCGCATCGTTAAATTGCTGACACTTGCCTTGGCGTTGCCCTGCCTTATATTGGCAGAGGCTAGCGAGTTCGCCATTGGGGTAAAACGTCCGTTCTTCACCATCGAGATGATTTAGATTGAACTGGCTGGCACTCGATTTAGTCCCGTCGTCGAAGAAGGTTTCCCACAATCCTTGGCGGCGGCCTTCGGCATCGAAGCGACCTGTCACAGAAACTTGCCCGTCGGGATTTTGCTCTAAATAGGGGCCGGAGAGTTGGTTGTTCGCATAGCTTTGGCTTTGGGATAAAGTACCGTTTTCATAGAAACTTTCCCATTTACCGTGGCGCAGGTTGTCGAGGTAGCTTTCTTGGGCTTGCAGTTTGCCACTGGCATAGAAGCGTTTTACCTGCTCTTTTTTACCGTCTTTATAGTGTGTTGTTTGGGTGAGCTGGCCGCTGCTGTTGTATTCCTTCCATTCGCCCGTGGGCACGCCTTTGGTAAATTGCTGCTCCTCTGTGACTGCACCACTTAAATCGAACAGTCGCCAAGTGCCATCTTGATAACCCTGCTGATAGTTTCCTTCGATAAGCTTGCTGTTATTGGTATGAAATACTTGCCATTTACCATTCGGTATCCCCTGGGAAAATTGCCCTAAGGTATATCCTTGGTTATCGCGGACTATGGCGATATCGCCATTTAAGGGCATGCCAGTGGCGAGATTGTAATAGCTGGGAATTCCGTCTTGCTGACGAATTTCGACCATCATGGAGGAGAGATTTTGCGCGGCCTGCGCATGGAGACTCACTATGCTAGCCCCTGCAATGGCGAGGCTAATCACGCGAAATGGGGTATTGAACATGCTGATTCCTTGTTCTGGGTCTTAAGGCCAAGGTATGTGCGGCCTATATAAGAATCCTAATTTTAAACTGCTTGGTTTATCTATTGCGCTGTGCACTTACATGCAGTGCACAGCGTCTAGGCTTAAGCTAAAACCGAGGGAAAACATCATCAGAAGTGACCACAGGGGGGGGCATTTCCTGATTTAAAAACTGGCCATGATTGTAGCTATTAATCACCCGTATCCAGCCATGATCCTTAAACTCGTATTGTTTACCATCAAGCCTGCCTAGTTCGTCATAATTGGCGATTTGGAGCACATAGTCTTCTGATGAGCGCAATTCCCAATGGCCGACTCGTTTACCTTGGTCGAAGCGACCATACCAATAGCGTCTTTCAGGGTTGGGTATTGGGCGGAAACCGTACTCACCATCGGTAAATATCCAATCGCCATCCTGTTGACCATTGCGGTACACGCCTTTTTCATACACTTGGCCATTATTGGCGTAACGTTGTACTAATCCATCAGGCTTGCCATGTTTAAAGTGAATAGACTCAAGCAACTGGCCTGAGTTGGTCTCGTTATGGTATTCACCGTGGAGCTCACCATTATCATCGTGGCTATAGGTGAGGGTGGCGTCGTCTTGAAATTTCTTCCAAGTGCCTGCTTGTTTATCCTTGGCATATTGACCTTGCTCTACTAGCTGAGTTTTCCCTGTGGCAGGCTCAATTTTTACCGTTTCATAGGCGCCTTCACGCTTACCCGCCTCATAATATTCGCGGGAGAGGGTGATGACATCGTTGTAGTCAAAGGACTTGAGCTGTAAACCATTCAATTGCTTATTGAGTCGCTCCTGGCGCTCGATTAACAAGCCTTTTTTGAAGGTTTCGGAGAGTGACCAGTTTTTGAGTTTGTCTTCTTCTTGAGTCTCAATCAATTGGCCATCGCGATAGCGCTGCTGTTTACGATAAACCCAGCTATTACCTTGGTATTTGCTGTCTGTGGTTTTTTTAATTTGCCCTTGTTCATCGTATTCGATAGCTTGGAGGACATCACCCTTATCGTTGGTCACTTCCTTTAATTTGAGTTGGCCATTTTCATAGTAAGCCAGTTGTTCACCGACCTTATAATCAGCTTGATATTGATAGTGGCGCTCGACCTTGCCATCCGGGAAGTATTCAAAATAATCCCCCTGTTTTTTATCTTTAACATAAGCTTGGGTCGAAAGCAGTTTACCAAAGCCCCAACTCGTTTCGTTGCCATGTTTGAGCCCATCTACCATGGGGATTTCGAGGTGTAAGTTGCCATTGTCAAAGTACTGGGTAACACAAGTACCACTGTTGCAGACCTTGTCCCTAAGATTTCCATCCCTATCAAAGTGTTCGCTCATGCCGACCTTTTTGCCATTTTTAATGGTGGTCTTCATGCTGATTTGACCGTTGATATGGTAGAAAATTTGCTCACCTTCGCGTTGATTGTTAACGAATTGACAGTCACAATCGAGCGAGCCATCTTCTTTGTAGATTTTGACTAGCCCTTGGCGTTGGCCTTGTTTATCAAAATGGCCTTCTTCCTGTAGCTTGCCACTGCTAAAACGGAACTGATAGGGACCATGTAGTTGTCCGTCGGTGAAATTGTGGCCCGTTGCCATGCCGCTAAAGTGCATGACCTCGGTATTGAGATAATAGAGCTCAACTTTAAACTGGCCGTCTTTGACTTCAACGGGTTGTTTTAAATAAAAACTGGCTGCTTTTTTATTTTTTACTGGTTCCCAGCTTTCATCCAGCAAAATGAAATCAGCACTCACTTGGGTGCTAATAAATAACAGTGCTCCAAGGAGCCGTTTTACTGTAAATATACGCATAACCGCTCCTTTTTATGGCAAAGGTTTAAAGGTGAATTCATAGGGGATATCGACGGGCTCTTTGGCGATCGTCATATAACTCACCTTGGCGGCGGGGCCTGCAATACTCAAATAGCGACCATCGACCAGCACCTCGTTTATCCGCTGCTCAGTATTTTCGGGGAGTCGAATGGTTAACAGATTGCCTTGGGCATCTTCGACCTTAAAGTAATTTTTAAGATCGCTACTTGGCTCATTGTCATATCCGGTTTGCGTCAGCCAAGACTCTAAATCGATTAACCAAGGGCGGTCGGTTACAGCCAGTTCTAAAGGCTGCCAATGGATATCACCTTGGCAACGGATCTTACCCTTGATCTGTTTATCGTAGAAAAACTGCCGCACGCGGTCTGGGGTCATCAAACTATAGGCTGCCCCGTTTGGGGCGTTGGGATCAAACTGCCAAGTGACGGGATTTTTACCCTCATTAAAACCTTGATCTATTTCAGGTTTGCAGGCGGTTGCCAAGGCAGCTGACATGGGAATATACAGATTATGACCATTGTCAGTTACAGGTTTTATCCCTTGGATCGTATTGAACTCATTTTTTGCAGCATCTAGCGCCGGATTGATAAAGCTACCTAGGCCAGCGTTGCCAAACTCGGTGGGAGGATTAGCCAGATTTTTGTTGTAGTCGCTAAATTGTACAAAGCGGATCGTCTTGGTTTGAGTTAACTCCGGCTGGGGTTGTTGCTCAATTAACATCAGGGTTTTAGGAATTTCATCCAGCTTGAGTAACAGTGCGTTGCTGGTGAGGTGATGGCTCTCATCGGCTCCAATCAATTGCTCTAGCAGTTCCTTTTCTGTCGCCGTTAGCCAAGAGGGATAATTACCTTCGCGACGGGCCTCAGCCATCATGCCTTTAAATTGTTGGAAAGGCAGATTAATACTCTGATCCTCACTCTGCTTTGACACGACTTTAAACAGTTTAGCTTCGGCATCGAGCACTTGGATTGTTAGGTTGGCATCGCCAACCGTGTAAGGCGTTGCCAGCAGTTCATCCCACGACTTTTCGACGATCTTATTCGTCTGTGGGATAAGCGTTAGCTTGGCAGTAATATGGTCTATCTGTTTGAGTTTATTCGCTGTGTTATCCCAACCTGTAGCAATAATATCGGTTGAGGATTCAATCGAGGGATTATAATTCCTCGCCCAACCTTTACCGTGCTGCCAGAAGTGAATGTCAATCGGTTTGCCGTTAGCATCATAGGCGGTTAAGTCTTCATAACGCACATCGGCTTCCACATATTGCGGACTCATATTGTGGACAAAGCGCAATTGCAGATCTTCAGGGGTATCAGTGCCCCAAGGGCCAAGATTATCTAAAATACCTTGTTGATCAGGTAATAAGGATTGAATAAATACCTTGTTATTGGGGCGATATTCCTGCGCTACATCGCTAATGCGGTACAGCTCCTTTTGCCTATCATCCCTATCGCGCTCAGCATCAAAGCTATCATCGGCATGCCAAAGCGTGCTCATGATGTAAGGGCGATCCTTAGGTGTCATAACGGTTCGGTGGGTGAAGGTACGCCCTTGGCGCTCTTCCCGTTGAAAAAACGCCATGCTCTCTAACCAACCAGTTTTGCGGTTAACTTCGAACTTGCCATAGGCCTTATACTTGTCTTTCTCCCCTTGTAATACGGCGATCAGCTTATCTTCACTGACCTGCTCAACCGTCCAAGTTAAGCGCGCATCCATGGGGGCTTTGATGCTATAACCGACGCTAGGCTCAAGCGCCACAGGCAAGGTTGGGGCTTGTTTAAACAAGTTATTAAGATTTTGCCAGCGCTCAAATAACTCCTTGATATCTTTTTGATCCATCTTGGCAATGGGAGTCAGTTCGCGGACTTCACCATTGTTAAATTCCACATTAAAGCCATCTTTAACCAACTGAACGATTTCATTGGACTTGCCTTTGGGGTCAATATTGCTCACCGGGATCGGCATGCCATAATCGCTAATTTGCAGCAGGTTAGGTTGGATAAAAAAGCGGGCGTTATGGGTTAACGGTGTGGTTAAGCTGGCCGTCTTACCCTCTGCATCTTGTAATTGGTAATCCAGCAGTAATCGTGCCTGCAACACCTTGCGAGTTTCGAAACCATCGTTGAGGCTTATGGTGGAAATAATCTGATACTCGCGATCTGTGGGTATATTCGTCGTAACCGATTCTGAGGACGTCGTTGAGTCATCGCAGGCGGTTAACAAGAGTGTGATACTTGCCACTGTCAGTGCGATTGCGGCGTGAACTGCCTTGTATTTCCCTGTGGCCATTTGTGCTCCCTTGGCTACGCATGTTATTGAAATGTAAATATATTAATCTTGGTTTGGCGACATTATACACAAAAACTATCTGAGGCAATAAAACGACGTCATCAAAATGTGAGCTTAAAAGGCGAGCAAGCAAGGTAAAGAGACTGTCCGTACTTATTTGTTTACGACGAGGTTTAGGTCAGCCTTGCGGCAGTAAAGACGAGCTTAAGCGGATGATTAAGCGGGGCATAAAACAAAACCCAAACCAAGGCGTGCTTGATTTGGGTTTACGCTGGGATCCGCTTTTTCTATTTCGATGCTCGAGATCAGTGATTGATACTCGAGGACAGAAACCTGTTATCGAAAACAAGCTACAGCGAGAGGATCACGCTGGCGATTGCTGCACTCATGAGGTTAGCAAATACACCGGCGGCAATGGCGCGAAAACCATTACGGGCGATAAATTCGCGGCGCTCTGGCACCATGCTACCCAGTCCACCGATCAAAATTGCCATGGTTGAAATGTTCGCAAAACCACACAGGGCAAAAGTGACAACTGCCTGAGAATGGGCACTCAGTTGGTATTCTACTTTCATTAACTGGATAAAGGCAACAAACTCATTGACCACGATTTTTTGGCCAATAAGCGAGCCCGCAGTAATGGCTTCATGCCAAGGAATACCCAGCAGCCACGCCATAGGCGCGAACAGATAACCGAGCAAGAATTCGAAGCTTAACTGGTAACCGAACCATTCACCCACAGCGCCTAACATGCCGTTCAGCAGGGCGATAACGCTGACAAAAGCCAGTAGCGTGGCACCGATCCCCACAGAAATCCGCATGCCAGACATAGCGCCATCGGCTAAGGCTTCAACCACATTGGTGGCGCGTGGCAGTTCGACTGAGGTGATTTCATCTGAGTTGTTTTTGTCATTTTCGTTGGGTGGCATGAGGATTTTTGCCATCAACAGACCCGCAGGTGCTGACATAAAGGCTGCGGCAATCAAATAGTTAAGATCGACACCTAAAGCGGCATATCCCACTAATGTACCGCCCGCGACTGAGGCTAAACCACAGCTCATGACCGCGAAGAATTGCGAATCGCTCATGTGCTTTAAATAGGGTTTGATCACCAGTGGCGCTTCAATCATGCCGACGAAGATATTCGCCGTGGCAGATAAAGACTCGGCGCGGCCCGTGCCCAATAAACGCTGCAGACCACCACCAATAATGTTGATCACCTTAGGCATAAGACCAATATGGTATAGAGCTGAAATCAGCGCCGAGAAGAAGATGATGATACCTAACACATTGATCGCAAATACGAAGCCGACTTTACCCGTGGCGAGATCGCCAAACAGGAAACCAATCCCTTCGTTGCCATAGGCTATCACGCTCGACACGCCCGCCGTAACAGATTGCAATACGGCCTTACCCGCAGGGACGTAGAGCACTAACAGGGCAAATATAATTTGTAAGCCTAGGGCTAAAATCACAGTGCGGTAGGGAATGTTCTTGCGGTTCACTGACAGTAACCAAGCAAAAAACAAGATGCTAATCATGCCTAATATCGCGGTCATAATGGGTTTATTCTTTTGAGTGATAGAAGAAGTCGCGCATTGTAGGCCGAGTCAGCGTAAGGGCAAGTCGAGGGCGTTACTGGGCTGTTACGATAAAAGCGTAGAAAATAGCAACAGTTTAAGTTGCTGTTTATGCAGGATAATAAAAACGATTTTGGCTACTGTTGCCCAGAGGAAATAATATTTGTGTCTGCGGCAATAATAGAAATCACGCCACAGACGACTTTAGGCTGGTGCAGTCGTCTGTGCTGGTTTGAAATGCAGCTTAAGTGGCTGTAGTTTAAATGACAGTAGCTTAAGTGACTGTAGTTTAAATGACAGTAGCTTAAGTGACAGTCTTACCTAACCAAGGTTTGAGCTTTTTATCCCAGTAGGGCGGGTGGCCGATATGGGACTTTAAACATTCGATAATCACTTTGTACTTAGTCGGTAAATGGCGCCGCCTTGGGTAAACCACATAAACGGGCATCTGTTGCAGCGGTTTCCAATCGGGTAAGAGTTGGATGAGCTTGCCGCTTTGAAATTCATCACTGAGTAAATACGTGGCCACATAGCCTATGCCTCGCCCTGCAATCACGGCATTACGCACGGCTTCGGCTAAGTCGACACGGTAATTGCCTGCCACATTGACGGTTTGCTCAAGGTCATCCTTAGCAAAACTCCAGCGATCATAATTACGGCTTTTACTTTGATAGATAACACAATTGTGCTGAGCTAACTCCCGTGGATGGTGCGGGATGCCGTGCTTGAGCAAATAATCGGGGGAGGCAACCACCACAAAGTTAGTCTCGGCGAGGTGCTGGGCGATATAACCTTCGTTCAGCTGTTCATGGTTAGTGATCCACAGATCGAGGCCTTCCTCTAGCATGTCGGCCTTATGGTCGAACAGGCTCAGCTCAAATCGTAATTCGGGATACTTTTCCTGCAACACTTCCAGCGCGGGGATGATGTGTAAGGTGCCAAAGGATTGAGAGGAACCTAGGCGAATCGTGCCGCTAATGTCGTCGCGGGCATCCAGCATCATGGCATCGGCATTTTGCGTTGCTTCAAACACTTGCTCACAATAACGCGCGAATTGCTGGCCAGCGTCAGTTAACACTAAGGTGCGAGTAGTGCGTTGCACTAACAGTAAGTTCAGCTCGGCTTCCAACGCGCCAATTTGTTTGCTGACATAGGAGGTCGAGGTTTTTAACTTAGCTGCCGCTTGGGTAAAACTGCCACTGGTCACCAGAGTGTGAAATATCACCATCTGGCTAGCTCTATGTTGTATCACGCCAAGCCCTCTAGAATCTAAATCGCTATTTTAAGCTAGCCTAGCCCTAACCGACAGCCGTTTGTGCCAATCGTGTGTTATTTCAAACCAAGCTTACAAAACAGCACACGTTAAAGTCAGTTGCCCTAAGTACGATTCTTCCTTTACTCTTTAGTTAAATCTTAACACCCACAAGCTAGGGAAGTGACCTGTGGTTAGCTTGTTCAACGGAGGAATAACGATGACACAGCAAGACAAGCAAGCCGTAGCAGAAACAAGCCAGATGAGTGTTCAGAAAGTACAACCGATACCGCAGGAAGCCTTTGACTGGTATGACGAATATGCCCACGGCATTATCGATCGCCGTGAGTTTATGGGGCGGCTCGCAGGACTGGTGGCGCTAGGGTTTACCTTGACAACGCTCACGGGTGCACTGATGCCCAATTACGCCTTCGCCGAACAAGTGTCGTTTAATGACCCCAGTATTCAAGCCAGTTATGTGAAGTTTCCTTCGCCCAATGGTTACGGTGAAGGGCGCGGCTACTTAGTCATGCCCGATGAGTTATTGCTCGCGGGCAGTGCCGCAGGAGAGCCGAAAACCTTAGATCCCAGTAAAAAAGCCGCAGTGGTATTGGTGGTGCATGAGAACCGTGGCCTGAATCCCTATATCGAAGATGTGGCTCGCCGCTTAGCCGCGCAGGGGTATATCGCCTTCGCCCCCGATGCGCTTTATTCCCTTGGTGGTTATCCGGGCAATGACGATGCGGGCCGCGCCATGCAAAGCAGTTTAGACAGAGCCAAAATCGAGCAAGATTTTATCGCTGCTGCGCAGTTTTTAAAATCCCATCCTCAAAGCAATGGCAAACTCGGTGCCGTGGGTTTTTGCTTTGGCGGCTATATCGTCAATATGCTCGCCGCGACCATTCCCGATGAGCTTAATGCTGGTGTACCTTTCTATGGCACGCCAGCCGCAGTGGAACTGCGTAGCCGCGTTAAAGGTCCACTTATGTTGCAGTTTGCTGGGCTCGATCAGCGGGTAAACGACACTTGGGCCGAGTACGAAACTCAGCTAAAAGCCAACAAAGCCGATTATGTCGCTTATCTTTACCCGAATGTGAATCACGGTTTTCATAACGACTCCACTGGCCGATACGATAAAGCTACCGCCGAGCTCGCATGGGCGCGCAGCTTAGCCTTCTTCGATAATCGACTGCGTGGTGAGTAAAGCTCGGTTCACTCTGATCCCGCTTATTCTGATTAAGTCGATGAGTGACCGATTCTCGCGCTCTATATTAATCAAGCAAAAGCCGACGCTAGCGTCGGCTTTTAGCTTAAATCTCCCAAATACTTATGCGGGTTAGTCGTGCTCGAGGATCACTTCTTTCAAGCTTTGGATGGTCTTCACATCGAGATTACCAGCTTGTGTGCTCCAGGTGAGTCTTAGGTAATTGGCTAAGTCTTTAATCTGCTCGTCGCTTAACTCATCAGCATATCCCGGCATGGCATAAAAGCTGGTGGTAGCGTTGTAATGCTGGCTCTGAATACCTTTTAGTATTACGGCGACGATATTATGAGGACTCGCTTTATCTAAGGTGGCGTTTCCTGCCATCGCGGGGGCGACGTTGGGGCGACCTTCACCATTTTGACCATGGCAACCGGCGCAGTAACCTTTGTAAAGCGTATAACCTGGCAGTTCAGGTTTATGGCCGTTAAAGGTGAGCGCTTGTGGTTGAATATCTTCATCGGTATCGAGCAGATAACTGCTTACCGCGCGCATATCATCATCGGTTAAGTGGCTAAAGCTGTGATACACCACGGGATACATGCCGCCAAAGACAGTGCCTTTACGGGAATAGCCTTCAGTAAATAGCGACTTAAGATCCTCATGGGTCCAGTTTTGCCTGTTAAGCTCAGCGGGGCGAATGTCCGATGCCTCTAGCCCTTCGATAATCGCGCCCTCAAAGTGCTTGTCCTGCTCCATGGCAAACAGCGTGTCTCTTGGGGTGTGGCATTCACCGCAGTGCCCTAGGGCATTGACTAAGTAATTGCCGCGGTTCCAATGCTCACTTTTTTCTTTGCTCGGGGTAAATTCCTTAGCATCGTGTGCGACTAAGTTCCAAGCTTTTAGGCCAAAACGCAGGTTAAACGGAAAGTACACATCATTGTCGCGATTAGCTTGCTTGATAGGTTTAGTACTCATCAGATAGGCATAAATCGCCTGAGTGTCTGCGTCCGTGAGCAGGCTGTAGGAAGTGTAAGGCATAGCAGGATAAAGGTTGCCGTTGACGCCAACACCGTGGTGCATGGCATTAAAAAACTCCTCGTAACTGTATTTGCCAATCCCAGTTTCTTTATCAGAAGTGATATTGGTCGAGTACACAGCGCCAAAGGGGGTTTCGAACGGCAAACCGCCCGCGAGTTCGCGACCGCCGACCGCAGTATGGCAGGCCACACAGTCGCCTATCTTCATCAGATACGCGCCGCGTGCGATGTCGTTATTCGTATTGCCGCCTTCATCGGCAACGCTGCTGGAACAGGCGAGCAAACCTAGCCCTAAACTCAGGAGTAGATTGTGGCTCAACAGATTTTTTATCCTACTAATGTGCGGGAAATAGCGCGAGAAATGGCGCAGATTGGCTGATGTCATCACAGGGTTAGCCCCTTAGTTTTGAGGATCAGATCTTTGACCGCCGCATAGTATTTTACGTAGCCAGTACAGCGGCATACGTGTTCACTCAAGGCATCTTCTACGACTTTTTCAACTTGATCTTTAGCGATAGGTTGTCGCTCTAATCGCTCAAGCAGTGCGGTTGATTCGTTGACAAAGCCCGAGGTGCACCAACCACATTGAAACGAAAAGTGCTCTAAAAAAGCCTCTTGCACTGGGCTCAGGGCGGTGATTTCGCCAAGGGAGTTTTGTCTAGCATGACCTTCGACAGTGCGGACGCGTTTACCATTAAAACGCTCTACACCATTGATGCAGGTACGAACCACTTCACTCATGCCTTGCTCGTCGTCGACGATCACAGTACAGGCGTGGCATACGCCTGCGCCGCAACCAAACTTAGTGCCTGTGAGGTTCAAGTATTCATGTAGAAACTCAATCATCATCACACCATCGGCGACTTCAATCGGGCCTACGGCTTGGTTATTAATGGTCAGTTTAATAGACTGGCTCATGCCATGGCCTCCTTAATTTTTTTCGCTGTCATAGGTAAATCGTAAAAGCGGACATGGGTTGCTTGATACACGGCTTCAATCAGCGCCGCGACCACAGGGATCATCACCACTTCGGCGATACCACGGCTGGGATCGTTATCAGATAACTGCGGCAATATGGTATGACGTTGATCCCACACGCCCACATGCCGCGCTAGCGGCACCTGATAGCGATTGAGGTTCCACGTACCATTGCCAGCGCCGGCTTCAAATGGCGGTAAGCCTTCATGCAGTGCATGGCCAATCCCCATCGCAAGGCCACCTTGAATTTGCCCTTCGACTAATTCTTTAACAATCACTTTGCCCGCCTCTAACCAAGTATGAGAACTCAGCAGCGTGACTTCGCCATTGCCTTCGTTTACGGCAACTTCAACCAAAGTGGCGCAGGGGGCGTAGTAAGTCACCATGGCATTGTTCAGTTCGGCCTTGGGATAACTCATGGCTTGACGATCGATCAAGTGATAGCCGTTAGACTTCATGCTGGCTTGGCGCGCTTTGATACTCATAGTCGTGTCGGAAGTGGCCGCAAACGTCGCGTTCCCTTCGCCGTATTGCAGCGCCAGCGCATCGAGTGCTAAACGCTCTTTAGTGCCAAGAATGTCGAAATCGGCTTCGGCCCAAGCCCAGCGATTAAAGGCATGACCCATCACGCCGACCACTAAGCCCATGTCGTGGGCGCGTTTCGCGAGGATATCGATCGACAATGGCGGAAAGCCCAAGGCGGTTAACTTGCCATCGACCCAGCGACCATCGCGGGCGTTATGCAAATTAGTCGAGCCCATTGGCGTGTTAAAATACAACTCGTTCCAAATCGATACCGCCGCAGGCCACAGGCCGTGACGATAGATCACGTCGGCGGCGATGCGGGTGACATGGCTTTGATAATAGGCCGACATAGATGCCGACGAGGCCATGGCTTTAACCGGTGTCCAGCGTGGATTGGCCGCCATTTCATCTTGGCGTTGCTGCGAAATAATATAAGGATTATCGGTTTGCACTAATTGCATCGCATCCCAAATATCCACTTCGGCGAGTTTTACCTCATCGGCAAAGTTGCCGAGGGCATCGCTGACCACCACGGCTTGGGAGGTTTGCGTGCCAGTGCCCATTTCGATAAAGCCGATTTCTAGGGTGATTTTACCGTCTTTCGCTAGGCGAACCGCCGCACTTGGCGCCGCTGCACCTGTACCATAATCTTTAGTGGCGATACCAAAACCGACGCCGTAACGCATCCCCGGATGTTTGGCCTCATAGTCCTTTTTATTCACCGCACGGTTTTGCCACACGGGATCTTGTTCGGCCATGTCGAGCATTTCGCGGTAACGCAAAGTGCCGTTAGGGATCGCGCCTTGCGTATTACGCTGGCCGGACTCCATCACGTTGGCGGCGCGCAGTTTAAAGGGATCAACCTTTAACTCGTCGGCTATCTCGTGGATCATGCATTCCATCGCCGTCATCGATTGCAGCGTGCCATAACCGCGCATCGAACCCGCATCTGGGTTACGCGACGCATAGGCGGTGGCGATAATATCGTTGCGCGGTGTGTAGTAAATGCTTTGCATCGCCGTCGCGCCAACTGAGGTTACAGACGGAGTAAAGTTGACTCGTCCACCGCCGTCGACTGTCATCTGCGAAGTTAAGGCTTGGATTTTTAAGGTCGATTTATCCACCGCTAAGCGGCTTTTCATGATGAACGGATGACGTTTAAGCCCAGACTGGAATTGCTCGAATCTGTCATTGGCGAGTCGGATTGGCCCCTTGGCATAAATGGCCGCGAGCACGCCGTAATAGGGGAATATCGAATGGTCTTTCGCGCCAAATCCACCGCCGATATAAGGCGAGTGCACCACCAGATGTTTTACCTTGCCTGCCAGTGGGCCAGATAACAGCATGTGCACTGCCATCTCTTGAAAGTCCTGCGGCGACTGCGAGGTAATCACAGTATGAAATGTTTGGCTAGTTGCGTCATACCAGCCATTGAAGGCTTCGGGTTCCATCATCATAGGATCGATGATCTGGGTGCGATATTCCCGCTCTAACACTTGCCATTGTTGATTAGCTTGGGCGCTAGCAATCTGCTTATCTATCTCGCCCGCATAATAAAGCCCGCGCTCAGACACTGTTCCTTTGGCATTCGGATTGCCTAACCATTCTGGCTTGCGATCTTTTACGCTAGGGAAAAATAGCCCATCGTGGAGCGGGCTATATAAATCTTCCCTTGCGCCATTTTCACCTTCCACTCGAATAAGGCGCCAGCTAGCGTACGGGTCTTTGGTGTCCGACACAAACGGCGTTTGCTCACCAAAGCGCAGTAAGGTCTGATCAAATTGCAGCAAGGACTTAGCTTGCTTAAAGGCGGGGAAACTGTCGAACAACAATATTGCCACCGCATGACCTAAGTAGTCGGCGGTTTGCCCTTCGGCCAGCAACATGTTGTCACCGTAAAAATCGGGCAGCTTGATTTTATCACGGGCCAGATCGGCCGCAGTGATCACTTTATAGGGCTTAGCAGACGCGGGCAGGTGGTCGAGGGAAAAGCCTTGATAAACATGGGATGCATCGGCAGCGCGTAGAATAAAAGCGTAACCTTGCTGCTTGGGCCAGCCTTCCATGTCCATAGCGCGGTAATCACGGCCATAGACCTTTTGGCCTGTGACCTTCGCTATGCCGTCGTTACGAAACTTAGGTTTGGATTGACCATTAACCTGAGTTTGCCATTGGGCTGCCAGTTCAGGTGAGACAATTGCCGCATTCGCGCGACTCATTTCCCACAACAAAGGGGCCGAATATACGGCAACCCCGCCAATCACACATTGCTTGATAAAGGTCCGGCGTGATGTATTAGATGGTTCCATATCTCAACCTCAGTTGTGCTTCCGTGTCATATCAGCCGCGCTGCTTGGTATCGCCCGATATAGGCTTGTTGTCGATCGACTTTTTATTGATTGTTGCGACATAACTTTGATAAACACTGAATGTAAATTTACATTAGCCACGTTAGCATGTAGGGCTGAAAATGCAAATTTAGGTCGCAAATTGCAGCAGTTTTAATCAAGCAAAATTCGTGTGTAGCACCTGTGTTATCAGGCTTCTACAGTGATGTTCGCACTGTGATTCAACTCAGTTACGTTATGGCGGTATTTTGTTCAGCGCCCTTTGCTTAGTCCCCCTTTGCTAATGTGTTCACTGAGCCCATTTTCCCATGTCAAAATTGGCTCGCTTGCCAAAACAGACCGCCTGACACAGCGAGACTTCATTGCCACTGCAAGATAAAGCGATAGTGCTATTTGATGGCGACAGGTTTAGTCACATGCAGTCATATCAAAATGGTTAAATCAGCGCTTGCTTAATTACTTGATTTGTAATGCTAAAGTTATAGACAAGTGTACGCTATGTCGCTATCTTAGGTTTTTAACAAGGATGAGCTTTAATCGCGTACCCGCGATTCGAGTCACTTGCATCAGGACGATGTGTCTTTTCTCTTTCTTAGATACCCAACTCCTCCTGCAAATTCGTGAATATACTTTGGCACTTATGCTTGTTGCCATAGTGCTTATTGGCATTTTGCCCAATGTTCAGCAGTTGACGTTTTGAGCTAGTGCGACCTTGTTTTAATTGATGGCTTGGCTGACAGGTGTTGGCGAAGTGCGGTAGCAATGGGGAAGCTTTGTCGGTTCACAATTTGTCGTTTCACAGAGTAGTGAACTGGTAATTTTGCGGCCTAGCGGCCGAGGTGAATCAAGGTCGTGGGTCTTCAACCCACACCCGACCAAGAGGGGATCAACAGCAATTCCCTCTTGGATCTCCCTTGCCGCCCCCCAACGGAGTTGAAAGCCCCTTGTGCTCATTGCCAAATTTGCTATCGCTTCCGAAGGATGCGTCCCTGCACCTGCGAAAGCTAGCTCGCCATCTATGGCGAGACTCACGCAATTTGCCTATTCGCCCTGCGGCAACTCCGAGGGGAAATGTATTCTGCGGCTATTGTGTTCGCTTAGTATTTGGTGTGATTAAAGTTTTGATACTGGGCTTCATAGGTGCAGTCAGCAACATCTTAATGTTGCTCGGATTTTAACGGCATAAATCGCATTTTTATCGGTAATGGACTTTGGAAGTTAGGGATGAAATCAGTTTTACAAATTACGTTAGGGATCTTGTTAGCGGGCTTGGTCACTTTATTAGTGCGAATTGGCTATTTGAGTTATGTCGAATACCGCCTGACACAAGGGCTTAATGAGTTTGCTATGCAACAAAAGCAAACGGAACTTGCTCGCCAGCAGGCTGCGAAAGATCGCCAGCTTGCTGAGTATCAGATTCAGCAAGAGTTACAGCAAAATGCGGCTGAAAAATCCAGACTAGCCAAGCAAAACGAGGCCGCTCGAATACGCAAAGCTGAAGCATGGCGCAAGTATTATCTAGTCCCCGAAGACTGTAAAAACTTTAAGTCCGACGAACACATGGTCAATTGCATCAACCACAAAGCTGATGCAAAAGTAGAATTTGATAGGGCGTATAATACAGGAACATTAGTTCTGACGAAGTAAAATTGAAATTCAGTATTTTTTGTTTATTTAATATTCACTATTTTGATATGAAGAGCTCGATGTAATATCGTTAAGGTGAGACGTTCTCTGGCCAAAGTTATAAATAAAATTAGTCAAAAGGTTATATATGTATAAAGTAAAGGAAGTTAGTATAAATGGCTTTTGGTATCGGTTAAATGCTAACTGTAAATTTAATGATAATGTAAATATAATAATAGGCCGCAATGGCACTGGCAAAACAACATTCATGAATATATTGCATTCAGCACTCTCTGTGGATCTGGATGGTCTTGCTGAAAATGATTTTAACGAGGTGGAAATAAAACTAGCTCTTAATCGTAGGAGTAAAACTATTAAGGTTAAAAAAATACAAAGTGATAACTCATATTTTTGTCATATAGAATATCAGATATCTACTAAAAAGTTTAATCTTAGAGCGATTAATCAAGATGAACAACGGATGCCAACAGCATATAAACGAAGATTTCTTGAAGAGGCATCATTATTAAGAGATGAGTTGGGTAAGTTAGTGTCATTAACATCTTTGTCTGTGTATAGATTAAGGAATGGCGATGACTATGAGGTTAAAGGTAAAAATGGAAAGAAGACTATTTCACCTGTGGATTATAAGTTGTCACAGTTAAAATCTGAGTTGACAAAATACCAGTTTGAGCTTGCATTAAAAGCAAGAGCTATTTCAGCCGAGTTGCAAAAAGATGTGCTAGCCTCAATTCTTTATTCTGGAAATAAAGATACTGAAATATTTATCCCCAAGAATTATAACAAAAGCAATGAAAAAAATAGTTTGATTTCAGCATATAGCAGATTGAGTGCAATGGATTCTAATATTAGGAAAAAAATATCATATCATACATCCTCTATAGAGGAAGCTGTTGATATGTTCAGGCGTTCGGAAGAAAAGCCTGATTTTTCAGAAGTGAATTTTGCTGCATTGGAGGCTTTTGTTAGAACTAAAAAAATTATTGATATGTCACTGCAGGCAGAGGAAGAAACCAATCTTATTTATAATCAAATAGCTCTTTTTTTAAAGATATTAAAAGAGTTTATGCCAGAAAAGAGTTTTAATTTTGAATCTAGCGAATTGATAATAACTAGAGCAGATAGTAATGAGATTTCCAGTGATAAGTTATCATCAGGAGAAAAGCAGTTGCTGATTTTGTTAATAGAAACCTTGTTGCAGAAATCTGAACCATATATTTATTTGACTGATGAGCCTGAACTGTCGTTGCACATTGAATGGCAGAGAAAAATAATACCTGCAGTTATACAGTTAAATCCTAATGCTCAGGTTATTGCTGCAACGCACTCACCGGAAATTGCTTCAAAATTTAGAGATCAAATAATTGATATGAAAGGTGTCGTTAATGTCTGAGTGTGAGTATTCAAATGACGCACTAAATGTGATGAGTCTTTTTTACTCAGCAGATAAAATATTATATGTTGAAGGAGAGGATGATGTGGTTTTTTGGGAGTTTATTTTAAGTTATTTTAAGGTGGGCAGCTTAAAGGTTCAAGATGTTGGGTGAAAAGAGGAACTTAGTAAGATAGTTTCTAAAGTTATTTTTGAACAGATTGATGCACTTATTGCTTCAGACCTTGATTTTTCTATTTTTGGTCCTGATCACGTTGTAAGTGATAGCGTAATATATACATATGGTCATTCTATTGAGAACTCATTTTTATGTGATGATGTTATTTGTAAGGTAATAAAGTCTCATGGAAGAATTAAAAACGATCCAGAAAGTAGAGTTGATTGTAATAATTGGATTTTGAATTTTTTTCAAGATTTTCATGATTTAATTATTTTTGATATATTAAATGTTTTAAAATCTACAGGGTTAGATGTTGTTGGTGATAATTGTACGAGATTTATGAAATCTCAGTTATCGCCCGCTTCATCAGCGGAGAAAATAAAGACACATATGGTCAAGTTTAAACTAAATGAAGTTTTTGATGTTCATAAAGTTGAAATAGAGGAAAAGATCACGCAGTCTAAGAGAATATCATCAGATTTTATAAGAGGGCATTTTTTGTTTTCTGCTGCATTAAAGTATACAAATCATAGGATTAAATCTGCTCGTTCAAGTAAAAATATATCTGTTAATGCCTTCTTTAGTAGCGCGATCCTCGCATTTGAAACAGTCTTTAATGAGCAGCATCCACATTTTAACCATTATTCATCTGAAATACAGAGGCTAAATATTTAAGAATGGATTTGAGGGGCATAACTCTTTCAATTTGAAAAGTTAAATCTAATGCCACAGAAGTTCACAGATCCCCTGCAAAGTTGCTGAAGGGCGTTGAAGACTTTTTATTAAAAGAATAGAGCGTGACGCAGACAGGACGTCTGCGTAGCTTTCGGTGAAGGGGCGAATGAAAATTGATGATTTTCGTGCTTATGAGCGAGAGGCAGGGATTGCCGAACTGGAGGGCTTTACAGGGATGTAAAGCGGAACCATCGGAAGCGTTAGCGATTTTCGAATAAGCACGAAGCCACTAATCAATGCATGTAACTTCGCTAGGGGCGGCAAGGGGAGATGCAAGAGGGGGATTGCTGTTGATCCCCTTCTTGCCCTGGTGTGGAATGGAATTCCACGATTTTGATTTTGTTATTTATTTCAAAAGATAAGGTTTGCAATAGCTCGAAACAGAGCAGATTTATTGGAGGTAAATTGAAGTTTTTAGTGATTATCTTCGGCATAGCTGTGTCGATATTTATGCATGGAAGTTGGTTGTCTGTCGATAACAAATGGTGGTGGGATTTACTGTTATCTTTCAATGTAAAAGCATTAAGTGAAAACTTGGGGATGGTTGTATTTTGCTTTTGGATACATCTTCCACTGATGATCATATTTTCTTTAGTATGTGCTTTGATTATTAATCGAGTTGGGTATCCAAGGTATTTTATTTACTCTGTGTTAGGTACTTCATTTTTTACATTTGTTGTGCTGCCATCACTGCCTGTTTTCGATGTGTTATTAGCTGGCGGGATGAGCCCATTACGTTTTATCGATATCTTTGTAAAAACACTCATGTTTCTGACCTTGTTCTTTGTTTTTGATGGACTTGCAAACAAGTGTAATAGGCTTAATTTATTGGGTTAATTTTCACTTTCAAGATGTTTTGCTGATTGTGTTTATTGATTTATTTTAGGGATGATTTAAGAGCTTTATGAAAAAAATTAGTTTTTGGGGTATGAGCATAGTGCTTGCTTTGACACTTGTTATCGGCCTTGCAGTTGATTTGATAGTTGAATTTAAGTCTGAATCGATTTTTATGCAGATGAATATTTTTAGCTTCAAGTTATTATTTTCGTTACTTAGCATGCTTTGTGTATATATTGCTATTGCAGTCACTTTTAATTTTAAAGTGTTACCTATGCTTATAGGTAAAGATTATCCGTCAAATTACTTTAGGTGGTCTAAATTTCGATATCTAGAAGTTTTCTTTTTATTTAACCTATGGTCTATGGGTGATCTGCAATATTTCACCGTCGTAATAGTTAACTTTGCTTTGGTTGAGTTGACTCACTTATATTTAGTTTATAGAAGTATCAATAATAAGCTTGAGTCTACTATATAAATTGGTAAGTTGAGGGTAATAAGGCTTGTGGCGTTGGCATAATTCTTTCAATGCGAATAGTTCACTCTAATGCCACAGAAGTTCACCGATCCCCTGCGAAGTTGTCGAAATACGCAGATAGCTCTTAGTTGTTAGAGTGGGGCCGTGGCGACATCATGGATGATGGCGCAGGCTCGGGGGCACATGGATGTGCCATCTGAGCCGTTAGGCGATTTTTATTGGAGTATGAGACAGGTAACTAATGCATGTAACTTCGCTAGGGTGAGTGCTGCGTAGCAGCGTTTCGAACGAGAGCTAGGGATGGCGAACTGGCAGTTAGACATGGACGTTGTTCGGCAAGGGGAGATGCAAGGCGAATAATCACCTTTTGTGATTGCGCTTATGGGCGAGAGGCAGGGATGCCAAACTGGCTGTTGTATATGGATATACTTGGGGATTGCTGTTGCTCCCCTTCTTGCCCTGGTGTGGAATGGAATTCCACGACTTTGATTTTGATTTAAAAAATCAAACGAAGTTTGAATCAGCTTCTAAAACCGCGTTAGCGTAATCCAAACCCCGATGGTGATTGCACCTAATAGCGAGAGGCAAGGATTGCCGAGCTGGCTTTTGTGTATGGATAATCTGTTCAACCACGTTTATGTAACACCATAAATGTATTTTTATAGGGCATAAGGATTTTAAAATTAGACAGTTAGCTGGTTGGTGAATTGGCCAACTGCATTAACCACTTTTTGTGCACCATCTTGAATCTCTGACATAACCTCACCCGATTGGGTTGAGAGTGTTAACCCCTGTTGCGCTTGTTGCTTACCTTGCTCAATCATATTGACTGCACTTTCGGTTAACATTTTATTTTTTGATACTACCTCTACAATTTCCTCTGTCGCTTTACTGGTACGTGAGGCAAGTTGCCTGACTTCATCTGCAACGACTGCAAAACCGCGTCCTTGTTCTCCTGCGCGAGCGGCTTCAATTGCTGCATTTAAGGCAAGAAGATTGGTTTGATCGGCGATGCCACTGATACTTTTTACTAGCTCACCAATCATTTGAGATTGCTTATCTAATGCTTCAATGCCTTTGGCTGCATCATTCATTTGCGTCGCTAATTTATTCATCATCACAACTGTTTCTTGTAGCACTAAGCTCCCTTTTTTTGCAAAAGCATCGGTTTGTTGGGATGTGCTATAGGCTATGTCAGCCGCTTCGGATACGGCCAGTTCTCTGTTGACTTGATCTGTGATAACAGTGGCAAATTTTACGACTTTGTAGAGTTCGTTGTAGCTATCAAAAATAGGATTATAAGAGGCTTCTAACCAAACGATACGGCCATAGCTATCCACACGTTTAAAGCGATTCGCGACAAATTGTCCCTTGCATAGCTGATCCCAAAAATGCTTGTATTCTATTGAGTTATATTCTTCTGGTTCGCAAAAAATTCTATGGTGTTTACCAACAATTTGATTCTTAGTGTATCCCATCGCATTTAAAAAGTTATCGTTAGCAGTAATGACTGTACCGTCTAAGTTAAACTCAATAACAGCGGTAGAGCGCTGTAATGCTTGGTTTAAATCTTCATGTTTTTTCGAGCTTTCAATAGTACGGGTTAGATCGTTTGCATAAATAGAAAAGTGTTTTAACTTGCCATTACTGTTTTTGACGGGCTGTAAAATGGCTCGTAACCAAGCTTCCTCACCATCGCCCTTAACAATTTGCAGTGCGCCTACCCAATGCTCGCATTGCTTTATGGCATTGCACATTGCTTTATAATGACTTGTGTTTCGAGCTCGCGCTGGCACCATTTCCGTTAAGTGTTTGCCGATAGGTGAGCTTTTTTGAAATAACATGTCGTCAGTAAAATTAGCGTTGATTGCGATAATTTTTCCATCAGCATCTAACGCTAATACTAACATCTCACTGTCAAGGCTTTCCCTAACTTGCCGCATTGAAAATAACTCTTCTTTCAATTGTTCATGTTCAGCCTTTAATTTTTTGTTAAATATGATCATATTGATTTCCAAGAAGTCTTAAAACGTCATTTTTATGATGAGAAACTGAGTATAGTCGATAATTTTTTTTCTACTTATACGATGCAGTCTGCTAATTAGATCAAATTGTTATGCCGATAGCTTTATATATCGCCTTTAGCGTTGAACTAAGGCTATATCACTATCACGTTGTTGTGGAGTCATCATTTAGACTTACTGGTTGGTTTTTTGAATACTGTGTTTGGATATTTTTTTCTCAAGCAGGAAGGATGTGTAATTGTTCATGATATTGAATTTATTGGTTTATTTCTTTATGGTTTAAGTGTTGTTGGTGTTGGGTGTGTATATCACGGTTTATTGTGGGTAAGTTATTATTTCGGGTCTTAGTATGACCTATGAATATACCGTAATTATTCAGAAAATCACTTTGTGTGGTCTACATTTCGATATCTAGAGTTCTCCACCCACTTCACTAGTCGTTAATGGGTAACGGCCATATTCCATTATCGGAATAATCAATTTCGCTTTGGTTGAGTTGATTCACTTGTCTTTAGTTTATAGAAGTATCAATAGTCATCTTGGGTCAACAATATAACTTGGTAAGTTGAGGACAATAAGAAGTGTGGAACTGGCATCACTCTTTCAATACGAAAAGTTAACTCTAATGCCACAGACGTTCACCGACCCCCCCTTCTTGCCCTGATGTGGAATGGTAGTCTACGACTTTGATTCTGATCTTGGTTTCAAAAATGAAGTTTGAGCTATTAGTGCATGCTACTTCGCAAGGCGCGTTTTGGCTGCTGCTGAACAGATAAGCAAGGAGGATAGGGTGCACATCCTCCTTGGTCTACGTTTGATTTCCATAAGCAGAGCTTAGATTACTCCTTCAAAAATCTTCAGCGTTTCCCTTAACCTCCTACTTGATAATTCGCTACAGTCCAAAGCCACCGTCGATATCTATGTAGGCATTGCGTAGGCCAATACTGGCATCGGAGATGAGATAGTTAATCGCCGGAATAATGTCTGCTGGCGTTAATACTCTGCCGACAGGGGTGGTGCTCAATGACTCAAAAAAGCCATTGATGGTAGCGTCATCCATGCCGGCTTTGGCTTGGATTTCGGTTGCGGTCACCCCGGGGCGCACTGAGTTAATGCGTATGCCTCGGGCTGCAAGTTCAAGATTTAGCACTCTTGCGAAACCTTCAAATGCGGCTTTGCTGGCGCTGTAAACCCCCGCTTCAGAAAACGCTTTTTGTACTGCAACGCTAGAGATAAATACCACGCTACTGGGGTTGTTTAAACAGGGTAATAAGGCCTGTAGGGTGAATACTGGGCCAGTAAAGTTAATCGCCATTGTGCTGTGAAAGTTATCGGCACTCATCTGCTCAAACGGTGCTGGGTAAAACACGCCAGCGTTTAAAATCAGGCCATCGAGTGTAATCTCATCCCTTGCTAACTGTGCAGCCATTTGCTGGATTTGCGCGATATTGGCGCTGTCACACAGCACTGGGATAACATTGCCGTCAAGTTGCTTTACGGCATGGTATAAGCGGCTTTGGTCGCGGCCTGAGATGATTAACTTCGCACCTTGTTGCAACAAAGCGTGCGCGGTCGCCAAGCCAATACCCGCAGTGGCGCCTGTGATTAAAATTGTTTTATTGTGAAGACTGGTTTGCATCTGTGTGCTCCTGATGAGTGATGAGTCCGTGGTGAGTCGTGAAGCTTGACGCAGAAAAGCATAACTCGGAGAATGGTTTCCAATAAGGTATGTAATAAGAAATGAATTGTTTCTTTACTGGAACCAATATGGCTATTGATACTTCGGCATTGCACCTGCAATTACCTAATTTATATATATTTCGTTGTGTCACTCAGTTAGGCAGTTTTCAAGCCGCTGCTGATGCGCTGCAGTTGCCTCGTTCGTCCGTTAGTAAGAAAATTGCCCAGCTTGAACACCAACTTGGGCTTAGGTTGTTGCAGCGCAGTACGCGCCAGCTCAATTTAACCGATTCGGGTACTGAGTTGCTGGCCATCACCGATTCACTAACAGAATTGCTTAGCAATACCGCTAAGCTCACCGAGCAAGCGCAAGCTAAACCCAGTGGGCGGGTAAAAATCAGTAGCTCAACCATCCTAGGTCAACGCTATCTGCTGCCTTTACTGCCTAAGCTGAAACAACTTTTTCCCGAGATAGTGATAGACATCAATCTTGATGATCGCGTGGTCGATTTAATTGAGCTAGGGATAGATATTGCGCTGCGGGTCGGTGAGTTGCCCGATTCTTCATTGGTCGCGCGCCGTATCGGTACGAAATCATGGGCCTGTTTTGCCAGTCCCGCCTACCTTAAGCAGGCCGCTAAACTTGAGGTGCCCAGCGATTTAGCCGCGCATCAATGTTTAATCTTTCGTCATCAAAAGCTCGCCATGGATTGTTGGCACTTTCGTAGCCCAAATGGCGAAATTGAAACTCAACACATTGTGGCATCAAGCTCCACGGATGATGGCCGAACCTTAGTCGAACTTGCTTGTATGGGCATGGGGATCATTCGGGTCGACCCCATGTTAATTCAGCCAGAACTGAGAGCCAGCCAGCTAGTACCAGTGTTAGCCAAGTGGCAACACACAGATCCTGCGCCGATTCATTTAGTGTGTTTAGGAAAAGATGCGCGAAGCCGCGCCGTCAACGAAGTGTGGCAATATTTAAGTGAACACCTCAGTCAAGCACTCGCTGCCATAGAAAGTGACACCAATCGCTCATCAGTTATGAGGCATAACACTTATCTGTTAGAGGTTGAATAGGCTTAATTTTTTCACTGCGAAAAGTTAGCTCTAATGCCACAGACGTTCACCGATCCCCTGCGAAGTTGCTGCGTAGCTTTCGGGGACGGGGCGAATGGAAATCGGTGATCTTAGTGCTTATGAGCGAGAGGCAGGGACAACCGAACTGGAGGGCTTTACAGGGATGTAAAGTGGAGCCATCGGAAGCGTTAGTGATTTTCGAATAAGCACGAAACAAGTCTTTTATGTGATTGATTTTTTTAATGAAGCAATTCATAAAAGAGAAAAGATAGGACATGCATAACTCTTTCAATGCGAAAAGTTAACTCTAATGCCACAGAAGTTCACCGATCCCCTGCGAAGTTGCTGAAGGGCGTTGAAGAAAATAGCGTGACGCAGACAGGACGTCTGCGTAGCTTTCGGGGGGAAGGGACGCCCCATCGGAAGCGTTAGCGATTTTCGAATAAGCACGAAGCCACTAATCAATGCATGTAACTTCGCTAGGGGCGTCTTGGAGAATCCAAGGAGGATAGGACGAGCAGTCCTCCTTGGTCGGGTGTGGGGTGAAGCCCCACGACTTTAACGCTTAATTCAAACGAAGTTTGAAAGTTTAAGCCCTGCGGGTGATTGCAGATCCCAATCACTCGGGATCATAATCCAACACTGGCGCCAGCCACTTCTCCGTTTCGGCAATGCTCATCCCTTTGCGCTTCGCGTAATCTTCCACTTGATCGCGGCCTATATTACTCACGCCAAAGTAGCGCGATTTCGGGTGGGCGAAATACCAGCCGGATACTGCCGCTGTGGGGAACATGGCGTAGCTTTCGGTGATATTCAAGTCGATAGTTTCATCGGGCTTGAGCAAGTCCCATAACAAGCCTTTTTCTGTGTGATCAGGGCAAGCTGGGTAACCCGGTGCTGGGCGTATGCCTTTGTATTTCTCGCGTATTAAGGCTTCGTTACTTAACTGCTCGTCGGCCGCATAACCCCAAAATTCTTTACGTACCCGTTCGTGCATCCGCTCGGCAAAGGCTTCGGCCAAACGGTCGGCTAAGCATTTGAGCATGATGGCGTTGTAGTCGTCGTGGTTGGCTTCAAAACGCGCCACATGTTCGTCTATGCCGTGGCCTGTGGTCACCGCAAAGCCGCCCATGTAATCGGCGACGCCTGAGTCTTTTGGTGCAACAAAATCGGATAGGCAGAAGTTGTCGTTGCCGACACGCTCAAGCTGCATCCGCAGGTGATGTGTGGTCATTTCAACTGTGGTGCGCGACTCATCGGTATACAGCTCAATGTCGTCGTAATTGACGGTATTGGCAGGGAATAAGCCAATAACCGCTTTCGCCGTGAGCCACTTTTCTTCGATGATTTGCTTGAGCATGGCCTGACCATCGGCGAACAGCTTTTGCGCTTCTTCACCGACCACTTTATCGGTGAGGATTTCAGGGTAATGGCCGTGCAGTTCCCACGAGCGGAAAAACGGTGTCCAGTCGATACGCTCGACTAGGTCTTCTAACGGATAATTATCAAACACTTGGCGACCGAGCACGTTTGGCGTGAACGGAGTGTAGTTGGCCCAATCGTGTTGGCAGCGGTTTTCACGCGCCGCTTCGAGTGACACTATCTCTTTGCGCTTGGCTTGGGATAAACGCTTAGTGCGCATGTCGTCGTATTCGGCATAGGTTTCGTCTATAGTCGCTTGGCGAGTCTCGTTGTTGATGAGCTTACTCACCATAGGCACGGCGCGGGACGCATCGGCAATATAAATAGCGCCATGGGGATAATGGGGCGCAATCTTCACCGCTGTGTGGATTTTCGAGCAAGTGGCACCGCCGATAATCGCCGGAATGGTTAAGCCTTCACGGTGGAAGGTTTTCACGTTATGCACCATTTCGTCCAGACTCGGCGTGATGAGGCCCGACATGCCGATGATATCGATATTGTGTTCTTTCACGGCGTCGAGAATTCGCTCCACCGACACCATCACACCTAAATCGAATACCTCAAAACCGTTACAGGCGAGCACCACGCCGACGATATTTTTGCCGATATCATGCACGTCGCCTTTTACCGTCACCATCAAGATCTTGCCGTTAGATTGGCCTTCGACCTTTTCCAGCTCGATATAGGGGTTTAAGTAAGCCACGGCTTTTTTCATCACCCGCGCCGATTTCACCACCTGCGGCAGGAACATCTTGCCCGAGCCGAACAAGTCGCCGACCACGTTCATGCCGTCCATCAAGGCGCCTTCAATCACATCCAGCGGACGTTTCGCTTCTTGGCGAGCGGCTTCGGTATCTTCATCAATAAATTCGGTAATGCCTTTGACGAGCGCATGGGATAAGCGTTGGCTCACCGGCCAGCTGCGCCATTCTAAATCTTCTTTCTTGCCCACCTGCGCGCCATCACCGCGGAATTTCTCTGCGATTTCAAGTAACTGCTCGGTATTACTTGAGCCTTCCACTGGGCAGGGCAAGTTAAGCACCACGTTTTCGACCCGCACTTTAAGCTCAGGATCGATATCGTCGTAAATGGCTAACTGACCCGCGTTGACAATGCCCATATCCATGCCGACTTTGATGGCGTGGTACAGGAAAACGGCGTGAATCGCTTCGCGCACTGGGTTGTTACCGCGGAATGAGAACGACACGTTCGATACGCCGCCCGAAATCATTGCGTGGGGCAGGGTGGCTTTAATTGCTTTAATGGCATCAATAAAATCGACGGCATAGTTGTCGTGTTCATCGATACCGGTGGCGATGGCAAAAATGTTCGGGTCGAAGATGATGTCTTCTGGCGGAAAGCCGACCTTATCAACCAGCACCCGATAAGCGCGGGTACAGATTTCGATTTTACGCGCCTTAGTGTCGGCCTGACCTTGCTCGTCGAATGCCATGATAATGGCCGCCGCGCCGTAGCGTTTCACTAAGGTGGCTTGCTCGATAAACTTGGCTTCGCCTTCTTTGAGGGAAATAGAGTTAACTATGCCCTTGCCTTGAATACATTTGAGGCCAGCTTCGATCACTTCCCATTTAGAGGAGTCGATCATAATAGGTACGCGGCTGATGTCGGGCTCAGAGGCAATTAAGTTTAAAAACTTGTGCATGATCTCGGCGCCATCGAGCATGCCTTCGTCCATGTTGATGTCGATGATTTGCGCGCCGCTTTCAACCTGCTCGCGGGCGACATCGAGCGCTTGCTCAAACTTGCCTTCTTTGATCAATTTTAAAAACTTAGCCGAGCCTGTGACGTTGGTGCGCTCTCCCACGTTAACGAACAGGGATTGGGCATCGATAGTCAGTGGTTCCAAACCTGCCAAGCGGCAAGCGACTGGAATGTCCGGCAAAATACGTGGATCGTGACGGCTCACTGCTTCGCGGATCACGCGGATATGTTCAGGCGTACTACCACAACAACCCCCGATAATATTGAGCATGCCTTCGCGCGCCCAATCTTCGATCACATTCGCCATGTCTTCTGGGGTTTCATCGTAACCGCCAAACTCGTTCGGCAGTCCCGCATTCGGATGCGCCGACACATAACACTCACTGATGCGGGATAATTCTTCCACATAGGGGCGTAATTCTTTTGGCCCAAGTGCACAGTTAAGACCGATAGATAAGGGCTTGATATGGCGCAGGGAATTGTAAAAAGCTTCGGTCGTTTGGCCAGTCAGTGTGCGGCCAGAGGCATCGGTAATGGTGCCCGAAATCATGATAGGTAAGCGGTCACTCGAATGCTGACCAAATAAGTCATCGAATACGGATTCAATCGCAAACAGCGCGGCCTTGGCGTTTAAGGTATCGAATATGGTCTCGACCATAATGATATCCGCGCCGCCTTCAATCAGTGCCTTAGTGGATTCTCGGTAAGCGCTGACTAACTCATCGAAGCTGACGTTACGATAGCCTGGGTCGTTCACATCAGGGCTAATCGAACACGTACGGTTAGTGGGGCCTAACACCCCGGCGACGTAGCGTGGAATGCCTGTGGCCGCAAACACTTCATCACAGGCTTCACGGGCGAGGCGCGCGCCGACTAAGTTAATTTCGGCGGACAGCGACTGCATGTCGTAGTCAGCCATGGCAATAGTCGTAGCATTAAAGGTGTTGGTTTCAATGATGTCTGCACCGGCGTTTAAGTAGTCGGTGTGAATTTGTTTGATGATGTGGGGTTGCGACAACACCAATAAATCGTTGTTGCCTTTGACGTCAGTGTGCCAATCTTTAAAGCGTTCGCCGCGATAGTCCTCTTCTTCCAGCTTGTAGCCTTGGATCATAGTGCCCATGGCACCGTCTAAGATCAGAATGCGCTCTGCAAGCTGTTTGCGAATGTCTGCTAATATCTGGCCGGCTTTAGTTGAGGGTATCGTCATAAATAATTACCTTAAATACAGCTAAGTTAAGTCCAAGCATCGACCCTTGTTATGCAAAGTGCATTTTATTCTGGTCTATCGACATTTGTTTTTGGATACTTGTTTTTTATAAAATGTTTTTGGACATTTAAACGTATAGACGTCCATAATACGCGACTTATGATTGTCAGGGCAAGGTCAAAATTGACTGACGACAATTGAGTCCTATCACCACTTTTCACCCAGTTTAACGGCTCTTTTTGTAGGACTAGTTGTAGGGCTAGGGCGTAATTGAGTATATAGGACGACGGGTCTAATGTGGGGCTTCAACAAAATTTGCCATGAGTGATAGACATAGGAATACGATGAAACAAGTTCGATTGTTATTGTTACGCCACGGTGAGTGCGAAGGCGGCGCCATTTTACGCGGCCGTGTGGATGTGCCTCTAAGCGAAAAGGGCTGGCAGCAAATGTCGGCAGCGGTTGAGTCACAGGCCAGCGTGTGTAGCGCGATTTATAGCTCGACCTCACGCCGCTGCGCCGAATTTGCCCAAGCCTTTGCCGCCGAGCTGCATTCGACGGCGGCGCTGGTATCTGAGTCAAGGCCATTGCAGGCGCAGCTTTTATCGGGTTTACAGGAAATTGATTTTGGCGATTGGGACGGTCGTCGGCTCGATGAACTGTATCAACAAGCGGGCGAACATTTAGCGGCCTATTGGCAAAACCCTTGGCAAACACCGCCGCCCAATGGGGAAACTATGGCCAGTTTCGAGTCGCGGGTGAATGGGACGATTGACCAGATACTCGCCGCCGAGTTTGAACGGTTGATTCTCGACTCAGATAACGCCGAGCAGGCAGTGGGCGCTAGTGTGGGTACGAGCGAACTGGCTGCCAAAGTATGGGTCGTGACCCACGGCGGAGTGATCCGTCACTTAATGGCGCGCGCCCTTGGGGTTGAACGGGCGGTGGGCTTTTACAGTCAACTCGATTTACCCGTGGCGGCCGTGGTGAGCATTAATGTGCTGCAAGATGAACACGGCGTTTGTTACTGGCGTTTAGATTGGCCGAGCGGGCGCTGCGAGTGATCCGCGTTGCCCTAAGGTGAAGATTTTTCTTGTCTTACCAGCGTGATTGTCGATTGCCTATTAAGGTAAATATAGGATAATGCTTTTTCCTGACGTCCCCTGACGCACGCGGCCTTGCAAGGCTGGTGGCAGTGTACCGGATGACGTCACAGAAATAGGTGTTGGGAGTTTTGAGTCGTGCGAGGGTGTTCTGTGGCAACTATTGCCGAGGCACGCTGCAAAGGCTTGAAATCAATCTCAACATAATAGGGAATCGGGGCTGACTGCTCGTCAGTCAGCCCGAACTGTGCCCGCAACTGTGAGTGACTTTTTATATTGTTTTCAATAGAAAAGTGACGAGTCAGGAGACCTGCCTATTTCTGTTATCGCTGCGTGCAGCCTTAGTTCTCGAGCGGGTGACTCGAGGGAGCCGATGACAATGTGCACAACCTTTTTTAATTCAGGTTTGGACTCGCTAGGAGCACCGCGTTGGTGAAACTCTCTGCCATCCAAACGAGCCATGCTTTGAATGACAGCGACACTCGCCCATCAGCGAGCCAGACGGTCGCGCTCGATGTCAGCCAGTTAAGCTGGTGTATCGATGGCAAAACCATTCTTTCCAATATTAACTTTGCGCTGCCAACGGGGCAGATGTTGGGTTTGATTGGGCCTAACGGTGCGGGTAAGTCTAGCTTGCTACGCTGTTTGTATCGCTTTGTTCGCCCGACTCAGGGCAAAATTACCTTGTTTGATCAAGATATTGAGCGCTTGTCGCCCAAGGCGTTTGCTTGCCGCGTCGCTGTAGTGCAGCAAGACACGCCGCACTATTTTGATTTAACCACAGAGCAATTGGTCAGCATGGGCTTAACGCCGCATAAGGGCATGTTCGATACCAATTCGAGCTGTGATGGCGAGCGCATTGCAAAGGCATTAGAGAAAGTCGGCCTGAGTCATAAGATGCATCAACAGTACGAGCACTTATCCGGCGGTGAAAAGCAGCGTGCCTTGATCGCCCGCGCCATAGTGCAGCAGCCACAACTGCTGATCCTCGATGAGCCAACCAACCACCTCGATGTGCGTTATCAAATTCAAATCCTCGAATTAGTGCGTAGCCTTGGCATCAGCGTGATTGCCTCTATTCACGATCTCAATTTAGCCAGCGCCCTGTGCGACAGTTTATTGTTGATCCATAACGGTGAAGTCAGCGCTATGGGCACGCCAACTGAGGTATTAACCGAGGCGCGAATTGGTGATGTGTTCGGCGTGTGCGCTCAGGTGTCGACCCATCCACAACATAAAAAGCCCTTAATCAGCTACTTTTATGGCTACCATGATTCGACGCACAACATGGCTAATGCTTTGGCTGAGCGAGGCGAGGGCGGATGATTCAGGGAGTAAACAGCATTTCATCTTACATTTGGGGCGTATCGTGACACCTTTGACGAGACAACAACTGATGCTGGTCGCATTAGGCATAATCACTTTGATAACCCCCATTGCCGCCACGAGTTTTGGCGCGGCGAACATCAGTTTTATGGATGTTATCCAAGTGTTTATCAATAAAATGGCCAACCTCACTCAAGCCAATGGCATGACGGAGCGCATCGTGATGGAGCTCAGACTGCCGCGTATTTTACTGGCCTTTGTGGCGGGTGCGGGCTTGTCTTTGGCGGGCAGCGTGCTGCAAACCGTGACCCGCAATCCATTGGCCGACCCTTATCTGTTTGGCATTAGCTCAGGCGCGTCCTTTGGCGCTGTGGTGATGTTGACGTTATTCACGGGCTCTGGATTTTTTGAGAATGCGGGTATGGCGGCGAACTCGGGGATTTTTAGTGGTTCGGGCGCCTTGTCAGGGCTACTGTGGTTTAGCTTGCCCTTCGGCGCTTTTATTGGTGCCAGTTTGTCGGTACTGATAGTGCTGGCCTTGTCTGGCCTTGGGCTCAATAGCCAAGTGGAGCGCATGTTGCTCTCTGGCGTGGCGACCTCCTTTATGTTCGGCGCGCTAACGAGTCTGCTGCTGTATTTCGCTAGTCCGCAGGCGACGGCTTCTGTGTTGTTTTGGAGTTTAGGCAGTTTCGCTAAGGCCAGTTGGTCCTTATTAGTGCTGCCGACACTGGTGATTGGCGCGAGTTTGTTCATTATTTTAGGCATGAAACGGCAGATCATGGCGTTGCAAGCGGGGGATGAAACGGCGCATACCTTAGGGGTGAATGTGCCTAAGTTGCGACTCAATATGTTGCTGCTCTGCTCCTTGATTACCGCGATTTTGGTCGCTACCTGCGGCGGGATTGGGTTTGTCGGTTTGATGATCCCCCACACAGTGCGCATGCTGTTTCCAGGTCGTCAGCCGATTATTTTAACGGCGCTGGTGGGCGGATTATTTATGGTTTGGATTGATGTGCTGGCGCGCTGTTTGTTGGGCAATCAAGAGTTGCCCGTGGGCATTATCACAGCGGCCATAGGTAGCATGTTCTTTTTGCTGATTTTGCGTAAACGCAGAGTCATGCCGTAAGCACCTAGTCAGAACGTAATCCTAGAGTCATCTAGCAAGCGCAGACTGGCGGGATAATCAGCATTTTTGTTGATATCTGCCCCGCGATTGGAAATGCAAAATTGGACATGTTAGTCATAGACGCAGGATGCGTTGTGGTTATTTAAGATAATAAGTGGAGTGTGGATGTCTCAGTCAGCCGTGTCTTTTCAAATCAGCCCTGTGAGTAAAACGCAGGATCCGCTGATCCAGCAAAAAATTGATCTTAAGACTAAGCCGCCCGGCGCCTTAGGTCAGCTTGAATCCTTAGCCTTACAGATTGCCCGCGTGCAAGCGACTGATTTGCAACAAACGGATCAGCCACAAAATACTGTGCTGAAAATCGTTCATCCAACCATGTTAGTGTTTACGGGTGATCATGGTATTGCGGCAGAAGGCGTGTCGATTGCCCCAAGCGAAGTGACGCGCCAAATGGTGCAAAATTTTGCCCATGGCGGCGCGGCGATTAACGTTTTTTGTCGGCAGGTGGGCTTTACGCTCGAAGTGATCGATTGCGGTATTTTAACGCCAGTCGAAGGGGTTGAAGGCATTATTGATCAACGTCTTGGCGCGGGCACAGGGGCAATTCATTTAGAGCCCGCTATGGCGCTGGAAACCGTCGATAAAGGCTTTGCGATGGCGCGCGATTTGATTGAGCGTCACCATCAAGCAGGTTGTAACTTAGTCGCCTTTGGCGAAATGGGTATAGGCAATACCTCGGCTGCGGCAGCCATTATGGCGGCGATCATGCAGCTCGATGTGATTGATTGTGTCGGCCGTGGCACGGGCATTAATAGTGAAACCTTAGAACGTAAACTGATGCTGATTGAGCTGGCGTTATTGCTGCATCAAAGCGCCTTAACTGGGCCAAAATCAGTGTTAGCTTGCCTAGGAGGTTTTGAAATTGTGCAGATGACGGGCGCGATGTTAGCCGCCGCCGAGCGCAAAATGCTGGTGGTTGTGGACGGTTTTATCGCTACTGCTGCGGCATTAGTCGCGGTGCAAATTGCCCCCAATGTGCGCGATTATTTGATTTTCGCCCACCAGTCAGACGAGCAAGGCCATAAGCGGATGTTAGAATTTTTGCAGGCGAAACCTTTATTATCACTCGGGCTGAGATTAGGCGAAGGTACGGGCGCAGCCTTGGCGTTGCCGCTTATTCAAGCCTCAGTAAATTTTTACAATCAAATGGCGAGTTTTAGTGATGCGGGGATTGAGGCTGTTGTATGATGTGCTCTGCTAAGTCGCTTATTTTACTTATTTAAAATAATAACTTTTTAGCCAACCGTTTTAATCTTAAACCTTGCAGCAAGTGTTAATTCACTAAGGATGCTTTATGTCAGAACGCGAAAGCTGGCACAAAGAGATAGATTTGTTTTTAGTTGCCATGGGCTATTTTACCCGCATTCCTATGCCTAAATGGGTCGAAGTCGATAGCGATAAGTTGAATAAGGCCAGCCGTTATTTCGGTCTCGTCGGTCTTTTGGTCGGCCTGTTAAGTGCCATTGTATTTTGGCTGACGCAGAACTGGCTCCCCGCCGGCGTCTCTGTGCTGTTAGCTATGTTGGTTGGCGTCTTGCTCACGGGCGGATTTCACGAGGATGGCCTAGCCGATACCTTCGACGGTTTTGGCGGTGGTTGGACGGCGGAAGACAAACTGCGGATCATGAAGGACTCGCGCCTTGGCAGTTATGGTGCACTGGCGTTGATGTTGGCCCTGCTGCTGAAATGGCAGTTGTTAGTCGAGTTGGCATTGTACGATCCTGTGGTCGCGGGCTCGGCGCTTATCGTCGCGCACACAGTGAGCCGCGTGGTATCAGCCAGTATCATCTTTAGTGAAAAATATGTCCGCGATGACGAGACCAGTAAGTCTAAGCCGCTATCGCAACATCAAGGCATTAATGAGCTGCTTATCCTGATCGCCAGCGGCGTATTAGTGTTGTTATTCCTCAAGGGGTTAGCGGCATTGTCATTGCTGTTAGTGATGATAGGACTGCGCCGTTTGATCATAATGATCTTTAGACGCCAGATTGGCGGTTACACGGGTGATACCTTAGGCGCGGCGCAGCAAATAGCTGAAATCGTGTGTTATTTTGTATTGCTCGTTGTGGGTAACATACTGTGATCCACCTCGTCCTAGGCGGCGCCCGTAGCGGTAAGAGTCGCTACGGTGAAGCCTTAGTGCGCCAGTACACTGCGCTCGGCTTCGATGCCTGCTATGTGGCCACGGCGCAGGCGCTGGATGATGAAATGGCGACCCGTATCGCCAAACATCAAGCGGGACGGACGGACGATGGTATCGAATGGCAATTGTTTGAAGAGTCGCTCGCCCTTACGGCACTGTTAAAGCGCTTAGCAAAACCTGGGCGAGTGATTTTAGTAGACTGTTTAACCCTTTGGCTAACGAATCAATTACTTGCATCGAACCTTAACATCGATGATGAACCCGCGCCGACTGAGTGGAATGCGACTGACTTTGCCACTTCCACCTTTGCCGTTTCAACCTCTGACGATAAAGCTCATGCGAGTTGGCAGGCCGAGAAAACCGCTTTTGTGGATTCCCTCGTCGAGCTTGAGGGAGTGGTGATTTTGATCAGTAACGAAGTCGGTTCTGGCATAGTGCCCTTAGGTGAGTTGAGCCGACAATTTGTCGATGAAGCGGGCTGGTTAAATCAAGCCGTGGCGACCTTAGCGGACAATGTCACCTTAGTGGTCGCTGGTTTACCCTTAGCATTGAAACCTCTTTAGACTTTGGGCTCAGTCCACGTTTTAAGCTTAAGTTGCATACTTAAGTGATTTTTGACTGAGCTGTTATGTTAATGACTGCAAACTAGAATAAGCCTTTTAAACCTATGTCCTCTCCAAACACAGACAACACAGCCTGTGCTAATGCACTCGATACCGCTGACACTCTTGCAGTTAATACGCCAGCAATTAATACGCTTGCGGTTAATTCACCTCGGCGCGCGGCAGTCTTGATGGTGCAGGGCACAACATCGGATGCGGGCAAGAGCACCTTAGTCGCAGGCATTTGTCGTTTGCTCGCCCGTCAGGGGATTAAGGTTGCGCCTTTTAAGCCGCAAAATATGGCGCTCAATAGCGCTGTCACTATTGATGGCGGCGAGATTGGCCGCGCACAGGCCTTGCAAGCCGTGGCCTGTTATCTTGAGCCCCATACCGATTTTAATCCCATACTGCTTAAATCAAGCTCGGACACGGGCGCGCAAATTATCGTTCATGGCAAAGCCCTGACAACACTCGAAGCCTCGGCCTTTTTTGGACCTAAATCTAAGGATTACAAGGCAATGGCGCTTGGCGCTGTGCTGGAATCATTCGAGCGATTAAGCGGTCAGTATCAAACCATAGTGGTTGAAGGCGCGGGTAGTCCGGCGGAGATCAATCTACGCGAGGGCGATATTGCCAACATGGGATTTGCCGAAGCCGTAGATTGTCCTGTGATTATCATTGCTGATATCGATAAGGGCGGCGTATTTGCCCATTTGGTCGGGACCTTGGCCTTGTTATCAGAATCCGAACAGGCGCGGGTAAAGGGCTTTGTGATCAACCGTTTCCGTGGTGATATTAGCCTGTTGCAATCTGGCCTCGATTGGCTTGAAGCTTATACGAGCAAGCCTGTTTTAGGCGTGTTGCCTTATCTGCATGATTTACATTTCGATGCCGAAGATGCGCTGATAAGCTCGCCGACTAAAGGCGCTAACAGCCGCTTAAAAGTGCGGGTATTAGTGTACCCAAGGATCAGTAATCACACGGATTTTGATCCGCTGCGGCTGCATCCCGATATTGATTTTGACTATGTGTCGTTGCAAACCCAAGCCGCGAGTCACGCGACTCATTTGCCCGCCGCCGATTTATTGATCTTGCCCGGCAGTAAGAATGTGCGCGCCGATTTAGCCTTTTTACGCCAGCAAGGTTGGGATAAAGATATTGCCACACACCTGCGTTACGGCGGCAAAGTGCTCGGCATTTGCGGCGGCTACCAAATGTTAGGCCAAAGCATTGCCGATCCCTTAGGCATTGAAGACTGTGCGGGTGATACCGCTGGACTTGGCTACCTGCCGCTGAGCACAGAACTCAAAGCCGAAAAACAGTTACGGCGAGTGAGAGGTGAGCTAACGTTACTTGGGCAAAAGGTTGCTGTTAAGGGCTATGAAATCCACTGCGGTGAATCAAGCTATCTTATCCCTAGGCTTGAACAAACGAATGCGCCCTTGCAGTTAATCCCTGATTCCACATCTATGAGCTTTGCCGATGGCCTGCAAAGTGATGACGGGCAAATCCTTGGCACTTATTTACATGGGCTGTTTGATAGCCCCGATGCGTGTCAGTTGATTTTGCGCTGGGCGGGATTAAACGATGCTAAGGCGATAGATATCAATCAAATACGTGAGCAGCAACTCGATCGTTTAGCCGATGTGTTAGCCGAGCATTTAGACATGCAAAAATTACAGCCAATTTTAGAAGCATAAGTTTTAAAAGCAGACATTTTTAGCCGCAGAGTGAAGAGAAGACCATGACAGCACAGAACGACAACGAACAAGCGCAAATCAAGGCCGAACGCCACAAGGCTCGCCAACAGAAAGTGAAAGCCGGTGTGGATGCTAAAATTGCCGCCGCCCAAGAAGAGAAGGGCATTTTGCTGGTATTAACCGGTAACGGTAAAGGCAAATCGACCTCAGGTTTTGGCACTGTTGCCCGCGCCGTCGGTCACGGTAAAAAAGCCGCGGTAGTGCAATTTATCAAAGGCACTTGGGAGTGCGGTGAGCGCAATTTACTCGAAGGTGCAGGGGTTGAGTTTCATGTGATGGGCACAGGTTTTACCTGGGAAACCCAAGATAAAGAAAAAGATACCGCCGCCGCTGTACTCGCTTGGGAAGCCGCCGAAGCCCTGCTGCAAGATGAGTCGATTGACTGCTTGATGCTGGATGAGCTGACCTACATGGTGAGCTATCACTATTTAGATGTGGAACGTGTGCTTAGCGCACTTAAAAATCGCCCACCCATGCAGCATGTGATTATCACTGGCCGTGCTTGCCACCGTGCCATCATCGAGCTTGCAGATACGGTCAGCGAAGTGCAGCCGCTGAAACACGCCTTTGAAGCGGGTATCAAGGCACAGCAAGGTTTTGATTACTAATCGAACCTTAAATGTCGGCGCATAAGTGACGCAGCATTGTTGGTTGCAATGTTAAGTAAGACGCGCGAATGGCTTTAGTACAGGCATAAAATGCGCTAAGTTTGAGGACTAGTAACTGCCTATTAGTGACTAGCAACTAGCGACAATTTGTTGTTAGCTACTATGGGTTAGCCTCTAGCCGTTCAGTGTTCAAAGCGTTCTCAAGGATGATCCTATGAATAAGCGTATCGTGATTTGTGCCGATGGGACTTGGAATCGGCCCGAGAAAGATCTTAAGGTCGATTTCCCCACCAATGTGCTGCGCCTCGCGCGTGCTATCAGCCCGATAGCGGCTGATGGTAAACCCCAGCAGGTATTTTATGATTGGGGTGTGGGTTCCTATTACGATCAAACTATCGGTGGTGCGACAGGGCGCGGTTTACATAAAAACATCATGGATGGGTATCGCTATATAGTGCAAAACTATTCCCCAGGCGATGAGATTTATCTCTTTGGTTTTAGCCGCGGTGCTTACACTGTGCGTTGCTTGTGTGGCTTGATTAATAACTGCGGCATACTTAAACGCCCCGATGCGGCGTTGATTCAACAAGCTTTCGACCACTATAAAAAAAGCAGTGCGCCCTTTGCGCCTGATGGTGAAAAATCCCTCGAATTTAGAGCGAGATACAGTCATGAATCACGGGAAATCAAGTTTGTTGGCGTGTGGGATACCGTGGGTGCTATGGGGATCCCTATTTCATTTTTAGGCTTGTTCGAAGATAAAGACGAGTTTTACGACACTAAAATTGGCCGCAATGTGCGCGTTGCCCGCCATGCCTTAGCCATAGATGAACATCGCAGTGATTTTGAGCCGACTATTTGGCAACTACGCGACAATATGGACATGCAGCAAGTGTGGTTTGCGGGCGCCCATAGCAATATTGGCGGTAGTTATAAACCCGATAAAGACGGTTCATTGTTGTCGGATATTGCACTGTTGTGGATGATATCCGAGGCGCAGAAATTTAATTTAAGCCTAGAGCCACACTTAGCCGCGAGTGTGCATCCAAATCCGCTCGCGACCTTACATGACTCGAGACGCAGTTTTTATCGGATAAAACAGGAATATTTACGACCACTCGACCCTGAGCAAATCCCAGTACTTTTGCATCATTCGGTGAAGACCCGCTGGGATCAAGATCCTCAGTATCGCCCCAAGAATCTACAAACTTATATCGAACACTATGGCTGGCCAGAGCAGCTAGTTTAACTCTATAACCCCAAGTGACCTGAAGCTACTACGCCTGCATCTTCAGGCGGTTTGGGGATAAATACTAAGGCATATCATGATTAAGCGACACTTAGCTGGACTCGTTTTTGGGCTCAGCTTGTTTTTTCCCCATAGCGTATTGGCCGAGCCCGCTAAACGCATTATTGCGCTCTCGCCCCATGCGGTGGAAATGCTTTACGCCATAGGTGCGGGCGATGCCATAGTGGCCGCAACCGATTATGCGGATTATCCCGAGGCGGCAAAAAATATCCCGCGTATTGGGGGTTACTATGGCATTCAAATGGAGCGGGTGATGGAGCTTAATCCCGATCTGATTGTGGTGTGGGATTCGGGTAATAAAGCCGAAGATATCAACCAGCTTAGGACGTTAGGATTTAACCTTTATGGTAGCGATCCTAAAACCTTAGAAGGCGTCGCCAAGGAGCTTGAAGAGTTAGGCCAACTTACGGGGCATGTTGAAGAAGCAAGCAAGGCTGCGGCCGCTTATCGCGCTGAGCTTATCCGATTGCGGGTTGAAAATGCTAAAAAATCAGAACCTAAGGTATTTTATCAACTCTGGTCGACCCCCTTGATGACAGTCTCTAAAAACAGTTGGATCCAACAGATCATCAGTGTGTGCCATGGCCAAAATGTGTTTTACGATGCTGCCAGTGATTATCCGCAAGTCAGTTTAGAAAACGTCTTGCTGACCTTGCCCGAGGTGATTTTGCAGAGTGAAGAAGAAGGTAATGTGAAAGGGGTTGATTGGCGCCAATGGCCAGAAATTCCTGCCGTGAAGAAACAGCATATTTATCAACTCAATGCCGATTTATTACACCGCGCGACGCCCAGAGCTTTACTTGGCGTTCAAGCCTTATGTGATGCCTTGGATAAAGCGCGTTAAATAAAAACGCCTGACAGATTATTCCGTCAGGCGTTTAGTCCGATGTCGCTATTGTTTAAGGAGTTAGAAAGGTGCGTTTATATCGACCACATCAATCAGCTTGTGGTTTACAAACTCTTTCAATCCTAAATCAATCAACTCGCGGCCATAACCTGAGCGGCGCACGCCACCAAAGGGCAAGTCGGCCTTGACCATAGTCGGATGATTAACAAACATCATGCCAGTGGAAACCTGTTTCGCGACCGCGAGCCCGCGCTGGGTATCGGCGGTAAACACTGAGCCACCCAATCCAAAGGGCGAGTCATTGGCGATGGCAATTGCCGCTTGCTCATCTTTCACCCTGTGGATACTGGACACAGGGCCGAAGAATTCCCAATAGAAGGCTGGGTTATCTGGCGTCAGGTTTGTCAGTATTGTTGGTTGCACAAAGGCGCCTTGCTGCGGCACTTTTGGCCCCACTTCGGTCGCGGTTGCGCCGTGTTTTACGGCATCACGGATCTTCTGCTTCAACTCATCGGCCGCACCTTGGGAAGACAGCGGTGCCAGCGTGGTGGTGGGATCCATAGGATCGCCCGCTTTTAACGCTTCGATTCCCTTGATATAGCCCTGCATAAATTCATCGTAAATGGCTTCAACTAAGATCATCCGCTTAGATGAGGTGCAGACCTGACCCGCATTCCAATGACGGCCAAATACAGCCCAGTCGATGGTTTTGGGGAGCTCGGCATCTTCCAGCACGATAAAGGCATCTGCGCCACCCAGTTCGAGGGTGGACTTTTTCAGCGCCTTACCGGCCTGAGCCGCAATGTGCGATCCCGCATCTTCTGAGCCTGTGAGGGCGACCCCATGCACTTTGGGTGAGTTGATGATCTGCCCTATTTGTTCTCGGGTGGCGTACAGGTTTTGGAATGCGCCTGCGGGCAGTCCGGCATCGCGCATTAAGCCTTCAAAGGCCGCAGCGCACTGGGGCACGTTGGATGCATGTTTGAGTAGTAAGGTATTTCCGGCGGCAAGCTGCGGCGCTAAGATGCGCGCAATTTGGTAGTAGGGAAAGTTCCAAGGTTCGATGGCCAATAATACGCCCAGCGGTTCGTTAACCAGTATCGCTTCACCTTCGGCGGGATCGGCAACCGGCAGTTTTTGCGGTGCCAGCAGTCGCTCGGCATGTTCGGCGTAGTATTCGAAAATTTGCGCCGACAGTTCGACTTCTGCCTCAGCTTCTGCGGTAACTTTGCCCATTTCTAAGGTCAGCAATTTAGCGTAAGCAGGCTTGCTGTCTCTGAGGATGTGAGCGGCTTTAGTGAGTACGGCGGCCTTGTCGGCAAAAGGCGTGGTTCGCCAACTTAAAAATGCCTGATGGGCGGATTCTATCGCCTGCGTGACTTCGGTATCTGTTGCATTTGGAAATTCTTTAACTAGCTCTCCCGTAAAGGGATTGATCGTTGCATAAGCCATATGTTCCTCCAAGCGTTCAACGAATAGAGAGTAAATGCCAACTCTTGGCATTGAGGGTGGAAATATCGTGTCTGTTGTCATCTCCCTTGCCATCTTGCTGACCATAGAGGTGAGGCAAGGGGTTGATTGATGAGCTTTAAACTCGCGCAGTGGCAGGCTGAATTTTAGCCACATTCGTTAATGTTGATAAACATATCAAAGGGATAATGGGCGCCTGCCAGAGGCGTTGTTAACTGTTTTAAACCGTAAGCTTTTTATAGCGTTCAGCCATGGCATTGGCGGCGATCATGGCTTGGTAGACATCGTCGGCAGTTAACTGCCTCGGCATATTGCCCATAGTGTCGCCCTCTGCGCAGGCTATCTCAGCCACTTTGCGCCACTCTGCTTCGACAAAGGTTTTCAGCCCCAAATCGGCGAGCGTGAGCGGCAGTCCCGCGGTTTTGATGATGTGGATAACGTTATCTATTTCGCTTTTTGGGGCATTTTCGAGTACTAGCTGGGTGAGCAAGCCAAACACCACTTTCTCGCCGTGTTGGGCTTTATGTAGGTCAGCTACTGCCGACATACCATTGTTCACAGCATGGGCTGCGGCTAATCCGCCCGCTTCGGCCCCGACACCACTGAGATAAATCGTCGCTTCAATGGTTTGCTCAAGTGCGGGAGTGACTATCTTGTTTCTCACCGCATCCATAGCGGCTTCAACATTTTCAGTCAGTAACTGATAGCAAAGCTGCGCTAATCCCAGCCCAGTGCGGGAAGGTTTTTTCAATACGAGATTGACACCATCGGACTGATAACAGGCGCGGGCTTCAAAGTAAGTGGCCAGAGCATCGCCTATGCCTGCTGCAAAAAATCGGGCGGGAGCCGCGGCGATAATGGCTGTGTCGGCCACAACAGCATCAGGATTTTGTGGCAGAAACAGATAGCGTTCAAACTCACCGGTTTCGGAATAGATCACGGCAAGTGCCGTACATGGCGCATCGGTTGAAGCAATGGTTGGGTAGAGCAACACTGGCCGTTTTTGATAGAAGGCGACGGCTTTGGCGGCATCTAAGGTTTTTCCCCCGCCAACTCCAACAATTACATTGGTATGATGCTGCTCTGCCAGCGCACCTAAGCGCTTTATCTCGGCTTCGCTGCACTCATAGTTGAATTTTTCGAGATGGTTGCTGATCCCATTTTGATCCAGCCCTGCGACCGCTTCATTCTCAACTCGGCTGAGGATAAATTCATCGCAGATGATAAAAGCATTGTCACCAAAGTCCTTAACATAATCATGCATTTGAGCTAATAAGCCCTTGCCGATAATGAATTTTTTAGGGGAAGTGACGGTACGCGGAACGACAGTGCTCATAGAGCCTCCTTTGCACTTATGACGGTTATCCTTTCATGCTTACCCTAGCATACGCTTAATTTATCGTCGCAGCATGAGTGGTGGTAATATTTTTATTATTCAGCGTAAATTACTACTTTAGTGCTTAATTATTAGATTAAAAATGTGGTTTATTATTTTATAGGTCGAGTTAAATGCTTGGGTGTTTCTTTCTGGTTTTTTCTGGTTTAAGGCAGGGGTGAGGGCTCCGAGAGCGAGGTGAACTCAGTTGGTGAAGAGATGTAAGACGGAGCGGGCGAGCTGATTTAAGACTGAGTGGGCGAAGCGATGTAAGGCATCTAAGAAAGTGATGAAAGCTAAAACTGGATTGTGTGAATAGCGGAAATGCCTGCTGTGGAAAACAGCATAGTCATTAATTTAATGGGAATTTATTACCTCAAACCCGCCCTAAGCCTTGCTCGCTGTTCATGCTTTATGTGATGCTCTGTACTGTCGTTAGTTTGTGTCCTCGCTAGATGCAATCGTTAGCTGAGATAAAAGATAAGTAATCAAGGAGTGAAGATGGCAGAGCAGAATGCGTTAGGGCAAGAAGCCAGTAAAGGCACGTTAATATTCCTCTGTGGCAAAATGGGCGCAGGTAAATCCACCTTATCGCGACAACTTGCCGAGGCCGAAAACCGCGTTTTAATCTCGGAAGATGAATGGCTGGCGGCGCTGTATGCCGATGAAATTAATGATTTTGATACTTACCTGAAGTATTCCGCTCGTCTTAAACCCTTGCTTAAAAAGCATGTGCAGGAACTGCTCTGTTCGGGTGTGTCTGTGGTGATGGACTTTCCCGCGAATACCGTGAATCAGCGCCTGTGGTTTCGTAGCATTTTTACCGATTGCGGCGCCCCCCATAAGTTGATGCATTTGAATCACAGTGATGCGCTTTGTTTGAGCCAACTCGATAAACGCAGACAAAGTCACCCTGAGCGCGCTATGTTCGATACCGAGGCGATGTTCTGGCATGTGAGCGGTTATTTTCAGCCGCCGACTCTGGATGAAGGCTTTGATCTTGAGGTGATTGAGAGCTAAATGATTGAAAAATTGATTGAAAGCCAAGCGATTGAAAGCTTAGTGACTGAAGCTTAGTTACAGAAGCAAGTGACAGAATAAAAACAATAGGGAATATCATGTATCAAGTGCTTGAAGACGTTGCCTCAGCCAATGATTTTATCCGTTTACGGCAGATTTCGGGGTTAAGTCCTCGGCCATTGGCGGGCGCTATTAAGGCCTTACCTAGGAGTTTATATGGCGTGCAGATAAAGCTTGCCGATCAAACTGTGGGTATGGGGCGTGTGGTTGGGGACGGCGCGCTGAACTTTGAAATTGTTGATATTGCGGTCGATCCTGAACACCAAGGCAAAGGTTTAGGACGGCTGATTATGCAGCACATTATGGCCTATCTTGACCGTGAGGCTTTTGAGGGTGCGTATATTACCCTGATGGCCGATGTGCCTGAACTCTATGAAAAATTTGGCTTTAAATTCAGCAGCCCCGCAAGTGAAGGCATGTACATAGTAAAATAACGCTGTTAACCCATACACTTTTAACTAAAATTCTCGTAGCGGCACTCGCAACAGGACTCGACGCTGTAGAGCTTAAACAGCAGTACTCGCAGTAGCAGAGCTAAAACAGCAGAACTCAAACAGCAGATCTAAAACAGTAGAGCTTGAATAACAGAACTCGAACAACAATCAAAGGAAGCTTAACCTATGAATACTTTACTTATTTGCCTATTTGTTGCCATGTTATTGCCGTATCTGGCGAAAGGCCCCGTCGCTTGGGCGATGGCCAAGGCGGGCGGTTATGATAATAATCATCCCCGCGCCCAGCAAGCACAGCTAACCGGTTTTGGTGCTCGCGCCTTGGCGGGGCATCAAAATGCCTTCGAGTCCCTGTTAGTGTTTGGTCTGGCGGTATTAGTGGTTATCGCCACGGGCAAAGTGAACCCCACCGCTGAGTGGCTGGCAATTACCCATGTCGCCGCCCGCTTTGTGTATCACATCCTATACCTTGCCAATAAAGGCACCCTACGATCCCTCTCATGGTTTGTCGCTATCTTCAGTGCCTTCGGGATTTTCTTTCAGGCTTTTTAATGCTGGGTATTAAAGGACTTGGGCGAGATTTTTAATATTTTCCCGCAGCTCATCGGGCGTATGAGCTGCATAACCCAGTAAGATCGCTTGCCTTGGATAGGGCGCTTGGCAATACCGAGACAAAGGTTGCGCCCCTAAACTGAGTTGGCGGCATTTGTTGATCACTTCGTCTTCGGTTAAGCCGCCTTTTAGCCAACACACGAGGTGAATCCCTGAATCTGAGGTCTGAACTGACAATTTGTCGGGCAGATACTGCTCAATTGCAGTGATTAACGCCGTTTGGCGCGCTAAGCAGGCTTTTCGCACTCGCCGAACATGCCGCGCGTAATGTCCCTCTGCGATAAACAGCGCCAATGTGGCTTGTTCTAGGTAAGCCGTGTGCGAGTCGGCGTAATGTTTGGCAAGGTTAAAGGCGTCCACCAGTTTAGGCGGAACGACGAGAAAGCCGAGTCGTAGCTCTGGTAATAGCATCTTGGAAAAGGTGCCTGCGTAGATCACCCGCTGTTGTTTATCGAGTCCCTGCAATGCCTGTATCGGGCGGGCGCTATAACGAAACTCGCTATTATAGTCATCTTCTAAAATCCACTTATTCTGCTCAGCGGCCCAATCGAGTAAGGCTAATCGCCGTGGCAGACTAAGCGTTCCGCCGAGGGGGAACTGATGCGAAGGTGCGGTAAAAGCCAGTTTCACTGAGGGCCATTGCTGTATCGCCTCGGCTATCTTTGTACCTTCATCATCAAGGCTAACTGGGCGGACTTGCAGATTTTGCGAGAGAAAAGCGCCTAAGGCGCCATCGTATCCGGGTTCATCGAGCCAGACTTCATCTCCCTGTTGTAGCAGTACCTGTGCCGTGAGATTAATGGCTTGCTGAGTGCCATTGACTATGATGATTTGCTCGGGCGTGCAATTTAGCCCTCGGGTTTAACGGGCATAGTCACTGATCGCTTCGCGTAATGGTAAATGCCCAGCACTATGGCTATGTTTCCCCTGCGTTTTGCGCGATTGTCGCCAGACCCTGCCTAGCAGGCGGCCCCAAAGTTGGTGCGGGAAAAGATCAACACATCCCACGCCTATGTTGAACATGCTGTGGCGGGTATTTCCCTTGTCCCTCAGTCGCGCCATCTCCAGCAACTGTGGATTGAGTTCCAATGCAGAATCAAAGGCTTGAACGCTGACATCACTGCGGTTTGGGATATCGATCAGTTCGTCGGGAATCGTATCAGACACATAGGTGCCTGAACCTGGCTTAGTCAGCAGGTAGCCTTCATCAATTAGGCGATCAAACCCTTGCAGTACTGAGTTTCGCGAAATCTGCATGGTTTCCGATAAGGCTCTGCTGGAGGGCAGCTTCATTCTAGGATGCAAGCGTCCATCGAGAATCGCCTCTCTAAAGGCATGGTAAAGCTGGTCTTTGAGGATGCCATCTTTGAGTTGCAAGTGAGGGAAGTTGGATTGTGATTTTTTCATAAGCCAAACTGGTACTGTAAAAAATACAAAAAGTGTACCTTATGTGGTACCGCAATTGAATCTAGAATCCGGTTTCAGCAAATCTGATGACAATATTCATTCCCAAGGAGCGAGCCTATGTCAAATTCATCACTCACTGTAACCATTGAACAGGTTAAAGAAACAGACTTTTCACTCTGGTTACCACACTGGCGTGATTACCAGACTTTTTACAAAGTGGCACTTTCGGAGGCGATCACCCAAACCACTTGGCGTCGGTTTTTTGATCGTCAAGAACCGCTTTATTGCGCCGTTGCGAGGGAGGGCGAAAACCTGCTTGGTTTTGTGCACTTTGTGTTTCATCGTTCCACTTGGGCGGAAACTGAGTATTGCTACCTTGAAGATCTGTTTGTCGCCCCAGCGGCGAGGGGCAAGCTTGTCGGTAAGCAACTGATTGAGTTTGTTCAGCAAGCGGCGAATGAGCGAGACTGTGCACGCTTGTATTGGCATACACATGAGACGAATCACACAGCGCAAAAACTCTATGATTGGATTGGCGGTAAGTCGGGCATGATTGAGTATCAAATGCCGCTCTAGCTGCCGCGGCATCTATTATCTGCCGCTTGCTGTTCTAACAAGTGAATCCGAATCCTAATGCTTTCACCATTAGGATTTGATCTCTATGACTTTGGGTTGTCTTTCAATACCTTTTCTATCGCCTTAAATTCCATGTTGTGGAGGGCGTTATCAATCCGCTGAAATCCATGTGATATATGCATTTCACTTAGAAAAATCAAAGTCGTGGGGCTTCACCCCACACCCGACCAAGGAGGACTGCTCGTCCTATCCTCCTTGGATGCTCCATGACGCCCCAACGGAGTTGAAAGCCCCTTGTGCTCATAGGCAATTTTGCTATCGCTTCCGAAGGATGCGTCCCTGCACCTGCGAAAGCTAGCCAGCCATCCATGGCTGGACTCACGCAATTTGCCTATTCGCCCTGCGGCAACTCCGAGGGGATGGTATATTCCTTAGACTCTGGCGTTATTGGTCAACTCTTAAGGCATAAAAGTTATGCTTATCCTAGTTATGTCCCGACTTTCCTTTAGTGCTACACAACTAGTGGGTGATTTCTCTGCCTAGAAAGGGCCCAACACTGTCGTCATGGTGGAAAACTTCCACGCTAAAAAAGGCAAGGCCGCGAACATTGAATATTGCTACTACATCAACTCCAAAGATCTCAGTGCCGGGCAAGCGATAAGAGCTCATTGGGAGATAGAATCTATGCACTGGATCCTAGATGTAAGTCTGCAAGAGGATGCCTGTCAAATCTATCGGGAAAATGCAGCAGAAAACTTGGCGGGTCTTCGTCATATGGCACTTAATATGCTGCGCGCTGAAACAACCAAGATAAGCGTGCCAATGAAGCAGAAACGTTGCATGATGACCCCCAGATTTTCTGGAATGCGTGTTATTAGCTGGTTTTGCCTCTATGGCCAATTAATGCACACTCATGTGGATGCGTTGGGATTAAGCTATGCAGCGCAGGAACGCAACCGTCAATAGCCATACTCATCAGTTGCTGTTTTCTGTGATATTGAACTTAAAACGAATTTTGTGCAAATATAGCCAAAAGGTGAGAAGCCTATTTATTGACACTCAAGGAGGAACGCTTGTGACTGATTTGAATAAAAATGCTCGAGATTTAATTGAATATTATTGCTCTATGGAAGTTGCTCCAGAGTATGCATTACTAGTCAAAGGTTTTTGGGGGTGCGGCAAGTCACATCTAGTCGAAGATGTTATTAGTAAAATGAAAAGTACTAATAGTGATCTCAAGTTTCTTCGAGTCAGCCTTTATGGCATTGGAGATATTACAGATATCGAAGCAAAGTTTTTTGAGCAGCTAAACCCTATCTTATCTAGTAAAAAAATGATGTTTGCTGGTCAAATTGCAAAAGGAATTTTAAAGGGAGCGTTAAAAATTGATTTGGATGGTGACGGAAAGGCCGATGCATCTGCAAATATTAGTGTTCCCGAAATAAATCTAGCTAAATATTTAACGGATACTAAACATTGTATTTTGGTTTTTGATGATCTTGAACGATGCTCAATGGATATTCAAGTTATCTTAGGTTATATCAATTACTTTGTAGAGAAGGATGGCTATAAAGTTGTTCTCATAGCAGATGAGTCGAAACTGATAGCGTTTTCGAATTCAAATCCCGAGTCTCAGATAAAATATCAAAAAATAAAAGAAAAGCTTATTGGTAAAACAATAGAAGTGAAACCAGATGTCGAAGGTGTATTTGACTATTTTGTAAAAAATCTGATTTCACTCGCTAACCAAAAAGCACTTGCTAAGTATAAAGCAGTCATAATTAGTACCTTTATCCATTCTGGATATAACAACCTAAGATCATTAAGAAAGTGCTTTCTAGATTTAGAATTGTGGTTCAGTAAGTTAGACGCTGATATTAGGGATAAAGAAGAGCTAATGGAGCATTTTCTTACTTTATTTATCGCGGTTTCAATGGAAGTGCATGCCGGAAGTTTACTTACTAATAATGTGGGTAAATTTTTCGGTTATGATTACCAGCGGAATGATAACTCAGAAAAAGAGGTAAATCCTGACGCGAAAAATAAGGGAAATTTACAAGATAAATATCCAATTGATTTTTATGATTCAATTATTGATATAAGTATTTGGAAAGAGTTTTTTGAAAGTGGCTGTACGAATTTTGTGCAAATAAACGCTGAATTTAGAACTTCTAAATACTTTGCTTTTGAACAGACTCCTAATTGGAAAAAATTATGGTACTTCTACAATTTAGATGATCATGAATTTACTAAGCTACAAGCCTTGGTAATCACAGAGTTTAATAACAGAGAATATCAGAATCTATGTGTATTAAAGCATGTTGCAGGTATGTTTTTGCGGCAATCACAATATGAGTTATTGAATAAAACGCCGCAGGATATTGTTAACGATGTGGAAGCTTATCTATATGACATTAAGAAATTAAACCTTTTTGAAATCACTGATGACCAACTCGAATCATTAAATGGATTTGGTTCATACCAAGGTTTAGGTTATACCTGTAGAGAACATCCTGACTTTCAGTTAATATCAAAATGTATTAATGATTATGTTATTAATGCTAATGAGAAGATAACGCAAGTGGATTCAGTTAAGTTAATCCAAATCATGAATTCAGACCCGAAACAGTTTATTTTATTTTTTGAGTGGTCTGACAAACAAAAACACTACAAAAATAAACCAATATTACAATTTATAAAACCTGATGAATTTCTTAATGCTTTTTTAAATTTACCAAATGAAACCAAGCGTCAGTTTATACCAATAATCAAAGATCGTTTAAATCAAGTTCTTGGTAAAGACCATGAGTTGTACCCTGAATTTGAATGGTTTAAATTGTTTAAAGAACAGCTTGAAGGCCATCTAAAGACTGCTTCAAAATCGATATCTACCATAATCCTTGAGTTTGTAATTCAGCAAATATCTGAAAATATTGATTTTATTGAAAGGCGGCTGACACATGACACATTGAGCTAATCCTGTATATTTTTAAAAAAGTCGGGACAGACATAATTCTTTTCAGAATAAGTGGCTAACACCGTGGCTACAGGAATACGCCAATTCCCTGCGAAGTTGCTGAAGGGCGTTGAAGAAAATCGCGTAACGCAGACAGGACGTCTGCGTAGCTTTCGGGGGGAAGGGACGCCCCATCGGAAGCGTTAGCTATTTTCGAGTAAGCACGAAGCCAGTCACTAATGCATGTAACTTCGCTAGGGACGCCGGGGGATTTCCAAAAGGGGAATAGGCGCTTTTTCCCTTTTGGTCGGGTGTGGGGTGAAGCCCCACGACTTTGACTTTTCTTTTAAAGACAATGATAAAAAAACCAATCAGTTGGTTGCAAAACTCCACATGGCTTGAATCAATCCATTATTAACTTCAAACACCACCATTACCTCAAAGGGTTGATCCCTAATCCCGCTGATGCGTTCGTGATCGACGACTTTATTGCCCACCACCATACGGCTGACGATTTCGGCATGTAAGTTGGGCAGGTTAAAGCGTTCATTCTTATAGAAGTCACTAAAAGCGGCTTTACCTTGGATGACGGGCGCTGTTGCGGGTGGACGATAGATGCACACATCATCACTGAATTGGGCGACAAAAGTAGCGAGATCGCGCTGGTTATAGGCTTCAAGCTGAGCTTGAACCAGCGCTTCTGGTGAGCTTTCTACTGCTTTGGCTTTAGTTCTGGCACTTGCACCGATGCCTGTGGCTTCAGTCATATTCACTATCCTAATGTTTTTATTACAACAACTTAAGCTGTGTTTGTCCCCATTGGGTGGCGAAAGGCATCGCCTCCTGCGGACTCAGGACAAACTCCTGTTCGCATCCATCGCCGCGGGGTGTTTCCCAGAATTTGATGGTCTTTGCCTCAAGGGTGAGCTGATAATATCCCGAGCCGTCTGATGAGGGACATTCTGGATCTAACTCTTTACCTGCAAACAATTTTTCTCTTAATGCTGGGGGTAAAGGATGGCTCATACCATCGAGCATGCTTTGCGGTTTGGTGTCGGCGAGAAACCACTGCCACGGGTGGAAAGGTTTGCCGTCGGTAAGGGAGAAACTCACAAATTCTTGGCTGATACCATTGGCGCCATAACCTGCGGCCCAGCGATATAAGCGTACACTGAGCCAATGTTGATTAATAAAAATTGGTTCGGCAAAGGTTTCGTCAGTCACAAAACTGCCCATTTGTGCCAGCATTCTGCGGCGGGTGTCAAAGGTTTGTGCTAGTTGGGCTTCATCGGTGAGCTTATGTTCAAGCCATTGATTAATTGCCAAGATCCCCGTTTGTGGGCCTTTAAATTCGATCCCTACTTCTGTACCGAACGTCAGCGGGCGATACTCAATATTTTCATAGGGTTGCCATTTCCCTCGGCTGAGTTTTGGCCTTGTTTCTAGTGGCAGGTTATACGTATCGGCGCCGCAATCTTCTATATAATCTGGGCTGATTGCTCGCTCAAGTTGTACGGGGAACGATTTACTCGCGCTATCTTTAAACCAATGGCCGCTCAGTTTTTGTGGCGTGACAGTATCAAACTGCCAGTTTCCCGTGTTGCCTTCTTCTTTCCACAGTTCATCTTGCTGCTCGAGCCTTATCGGCGTTAAGTAGCGTTGATAGTAATAACTGCCTGTTCCATATTGATTAAAGCAAACTCTGACTTTGCTTTTGCCTAATTGTCCCTGCCAGATCCCCGTCAGTTCATTGGCCGCAAAGGTCGGTAAGGGGAGCGTGGAAGCAAGCAACAGGCTTGAGGATAAAACCGAGAACAACATCCTTGTTTGCATACATATTTTCTCTTAAAAGGTCATAGGTTAGAGCTGTATTTTAAGCGAGAGACACTAGCCGATTGTGGTCTAAAAATCAAAATGAATCTGGGGCATAAAAAAGTCGCCCGTAGGCGACTTGATGTTAAAGACTTAAGGCTTACTCAACCTGCCAATCAATGGCTTCGCCTGCACGAATCGGCACTACGTTAGTGTCGCCCAGCGGGTAAGTTGCAGGGACATCCCATGGTTTTTTCACTAGCGTGATCGTGTCGGCGTTACGTGGCAGATTGTAAAAATCTGGGCCATTGAAGCTTGCAAATGCTTCGAGTTTATCTAGCGCATTCACCGATTCGAAGGCTTCGGCATATAGCTCAATTGCGGCATGGGCCGTGTACGAACCCGCGCAGCCACAGGCGGCTTCTTTCTTATCTTTAGCGTGGGGCGCCGAATCTGTGCCTAAGAAGAACTTCTTGCTACCGCTTGCTGCAGCGGCCAATAACGCCTGCTGGTGGGTATTGCGTTTTAAAATCGGTAGGCAGTAAAAATGTGGGCGAATACCGCCAGCCAGCATGTGGTTGCGGTTATACAGCAAATGGTGGGCTGTAATAGTCGCGGCAACATTATCAGAGGCTTGGGTGACAAAATCGACCGCATCCTTAGTGGTGATATGTTCAAGCACGATTTTAAGTTCTGGGAAATCGGCAACGATTTTGCTGAGGATATTTTCGATAAAGACGCGCTCGCGGTCGAAAATATCAATCGATGAATCCGTGACTTCACCGTGCACTAAAAACAACATACCGACTTCTTGCATGGCTTCGAGGGCTGGGTAGATGTTCTTCAAATCGGTTACGCCTGAATCCGAGTTGGTCGTCGCGCCCGCAGGGTAGAGTTTCGCGGCGACAATTTTACCCGAAGCTTTGGCTCTGCGGATTTCATCTGGGCTAGTTTTGTCAGTTAAATACAACACCATCAAAGGTTCGAACTGTGAGCCCGCTGGCACCTGCGCTTTAATGCGGTCGTAATAAGTCAGTGCGGTTTCGGTATCGATAGCGGGGGGCACTAAGTTTGGCATCACGATGGCGCGGCCCATATAGCGGCTGATGTCGCGCACTGTATCTTTAAGCTGGGCGCCGTCTCTTAAATGAATATGCCAGTCGTCTGGGCGAGTGATTGTTATTGTGGTCATAGGGTTTGGTCTTTTGATCGTTTTTGCTGCGAGGGTGGCAGGATCTTATGTGGCAAGGATTTTACTGTAAAGGGAAACTCGGTAGTTTCGGCCAATAAATCTGTTAGGACATGTAATTGAAGCGCTTAGCCACATGGCCCGCGCTATGTCACTGTTTTTAGCATCGGACACTTTTGATTAATCTACAGCGGACACTTTTCGATTTAAACCCCAGTGTCCGCGGACACTTTTATCAATTAAATCAAGTTAACGTTATGAATAATATTATGTTTACTGATTTGGCATAGGCTTTGCTATCTCTGTGGTATAGATTTCGAATAGTGTCCGTTGATTGCGCTCCGGCACTGATGATTCCGACAGGGAAGCGAGTAAAGCCATGATTAAAGATACTAGCGGCCAAGATACCGTACTTGTGCCATCGTCCACTAAACGTCTTAAGTTACCTCTGTTGATCGGCGGTTGCGCCTTATTAGTCAGTGCCTTAGTGTGGGCGAGCTTGGGCGCAGATAACGTGAGCAAATCCTTAAGCCGCAGCGACATCACCACGGCAACACTCTTTGTTGGAACCTTAACCCGCGATGTTGCGACCACAGGTAAAATCGTGGCGGCGAATGCGCCTATTTTGTATAGCACTGAGGAAGGCACAGTCACTCTGCTGAGTAATCCTGGCGATAGCGTTAATAAAGGCGATGTGGTTGCCAAGCTTGATAGCCCAAGATTAACCAATCAGCTAGAGCAGGCTAAATCGATTTTGGCAGGAATGCAGAGTGCGTTAGAGCGTGCCAAGTTGGACGCGAGACGCGATCAACTGCAAGTAAATCAAACCTTAGACATGGCCGCGGTGGATTTAGAAGCCGCAGACAGGGAGCGCCGCCGGGGTGAGTTATTAATTACAAATAAGCTGATCAGTGAAATCGATTACGAGAAAGGTAAGGACGATTTACACAAGGCTAAGCTTAAATTTGCCCATGCCGAGCAGGAAGTGGCGCTAACAAAAGACACGCTCACCTTCGAAATTAAAAATAAAGCCTTAGAGGTCGAGCGCCAAACCCTTGCCGTGCATGAACTCGAACGCCAAGTTGAAGCTTTGAATATCAGAGCGCCCGTGGGCGGCATTATCGGCAACTGGATCACAGAGCAGAAAACCCGCCTTAGCGCTAACCAACCGATTCTAACCGTTGTGGACTTAAGTGCCTATGAGGCCGAACTTGCGGTGCCTGAGTCCTACGCCGACGATTTAGGTTTGGGCATGGAAGTTGAGCTGAGTTTCGGCAGCGTGAAGTTAATGGGCAAGTTATCGTCCATCTCCCCCGAAGTGCGTAACCGTGAAGTGACCGCAAGGGTGCAGTTCGTTCAAGATAACAGCTTGAAACTGCGTCAGAACCAACGTATCTCTGCCCGAGTTTTACTGGAGCACAGACCCGATGTACTAATGGTGAAACGCGGCGCCTTTATGACTAGCGGTGGTGGCAATGAGGCTTACCAAATTGAAGGCGATTTAGCCAGCCGCCGCGAGATCAAACTCGGCAGTACCAGCATGAGCCAAGTCGAAGTACTCGAAGGCGGTAAAGCCGGAGATGAGTGGGTGATATCCAGTGTCGAACCTTTTAATCAAGCAGAACAGGTCAGGATTCATTGATGACCGATATTCGTAAATTACTAAATAACCAATCTGATGAATATAACGGCGCAGCGATCAAGGTGAATGACGAAACCTGCTGCGACATGGACAAGAATAGGAGCCGAATATGCGTGATAAACAATTTGATTTCAGTGTGTTGATGTCATCAAAAATGTTTGGCGTGTTGGCCTTACTGCTACTGGTGGTCGCGGTGGAGTTGAGTATTGGTGAAGCCAATAGCTGGTTTTTCCTTGGACTGAATATCTTGGAATGGACCAATCCATTGGAGGAGGTTCGCCAAGTGGGTGAGGTTTCACTCGAAAGTGCCGACTTTATATTGGGCGTTTTTGTGTGGCTTGTAGAATCTGTCGTTGAGCCATTTTTCGGCTGATGACGCTGCCATGCATCACGTCGTTTAGATGCAGCGTCAGGGCGTAAAATTGATTTGATTATTTTAAGGAAATTAACATGTTATCAATGAAGAGTGTGAGCAAGGTTTTTAAAACGGATTTAGTGGAAACCCACGCCCTGCGCGATTTTAACCTCGAAGTGAATGAAGGCGAGTTTGTTGCGGTAACGGGTCCTTCTGGCTCAGGTAAAACGACTTTTTTAAATATCGCGGGTTTGCTCGAAGGTTTTACCCACGGTGACTATTTTCTCGATGGCATTAACGTGTCTAACCTGAGCGATAACAAGAGCGCTGCTATCCGTAACGAGAAAATCGGCTTTATCTTCCAAGGCTTTAACTTAATTCCCGACCTTAACTTGGCAGAAAATATTGAAGTGCCGCTGCGCTACCGTGGTTTTAATGCCAAGGAACGCCAACGCCGCGTACAGCAGGCATTAGAACAAGTGGGTTTAGCTTCACGACTCAAGCATTTTCCCACTCAGCTTTCGGGCGGACAGCAACAAAGGGTGGCGATTGCCCGTGCATTAGCCGGTGAACCCCGCTTCCTGCTCGCCGATGAACCGACTGGTAACCTCGACAGCTTAATGGCGCGCCAAGTGATGGAATTACTTGAAAATATCAACCAAGCGGGCACGACTATTATCATGGTGACCCATGACCCTGAACTCGCTCGCCGCGCCCAGCGCAATATTCAAATTGTCGACGGTCAAGTGTGTGATTTTACCATGTATCAGCCCCATGGCAGTGTACAAACTGTGGCGACCCCGCACCCATTAGACAAACTTGTCGCCAACGCTGACTAAGGATACGCATTATGTTTTTTTATTATGTTGATTTAGCTTGGCGCAGCATTAAGAAAACCCCTGCGCTCTCGCTGTTGATGGTGTTGGCGATTTCGATTGGTATTGGTATCACGATCACCACGTTAAACGTGTACAAGATGATGTCGTTTAATCCTGCGGGTGAACGCTCAGATGAGTTAAATGCGGTACAGCTTTGGAGCCAAGGCCCCGATTCTTGGGATGAGTTTAACTCGTTAGTGACTTATCAAGATGCGATGAATCTGCGCAACAATACCTTACCTAAACGCCAAGCGGCGATGTTTCGTACTGGGATGGCTGTGCAAACGGAGGATGCTAATTTTGCGCCTATTTTAGAAAGCATTCGGGTGACGGACAGCGACTTTTTTAAGCTGTTTGACGTGCCATTTTTGTACGGCAATGTGTGGGATAAATCCGTTGACACTGAACCTGCTTATCAAGTGGTGATTAACGATAAACTCAATCAAAAGCTGTTTGCGGGCCAAAACAGTGTCGGCAAGGTTATCTATCTTAATCGTAAACCTTATCAAATAGTGGGGGTGATTAAAGCCTGGGACCCTAAGCCTAAATATTATGATCCTACTAACGGTGCTTTTAACGACACAGAACAAATTTTTGTGCCGTTTTCGCTGACACCTATCGAAGAGTTTGATGTATGGGGTAATACCTCGGGTTGGAAGTTTGAGACGATGAATAGTTACAGCGATCGCCTTAACTCTGAAAAAGTGTGGCTGCTGTATTGGGTTGAGTTACCCAATAAAGATGCAGTAACCAGTTACCGTTCTTGGCTCAGTAATTATGTCGCAGAGCAAAAAGCATTGGGCCGCTTTACCGATAAAAAATCTGCCGCTGACTCAGTCAAAGTCTCCGATGTCGCGACTTGGCTTGAATACAATAATGTGGTGCCCGAAGACAATAAAATCTTGGTTGGCTTGAGCGTACTATTTTTAAGTGTTTGTTTAGTCAATATATTAGGTTTAATGCTCACTAAGTTCCTCAAGCGAGCGCCTGAAGTTGGGGTACGCCGCGCAATCGGTGCTAGCCGAGCCCAAATCTTCGCTCAATATATGGTGGAAGTAGGCATGATAGGTTTATTAGGCGGCTTACTGGGACTCGCTTGGGCCTACGCGTCACTTTACGGCTTATCGGCACAGTTTGAGGTCTCGAAGGGGTTAACCCATTTATCGGCGAGTATGTGGATTATCACTCCTAGTATTGCGGTAGGCACAGCCTTGTTGGCTGGCTTGTATCCCGCGTGGGTCGTGTGCCGGACTAAACCTAGCGTTTATCTGAAAAGCCAGTAAGGGACTTATTATGTTACATATTAAACCTATTCTCAGCAGTTTGTTGCGCAGTAAAAGCGGTCCTGTCTTACTGCTTATTCAGATTATTTTGTCTGTGGCAATTGTGGCGAACGCGAGCTTTATTATTCAGGAGCGTTTAGCCCTGATGCAGCGCGTTTCGGGAGTCGAAGAGTCTGAAGTCTTGACCTTTAGCTTGTTCAACTTCGATCCATTGATCGATAAAACCGCGCAAAACAAAATTGATCAGCAAATTTTACGTGGGCTACCCAATGTGATTGATGCGACCTCAACCAATATGTTGCCATTAAGCGGTGGCGGCTGGTCGAGCACCTTCAATCTGGGGCCCGATCCGGATAGCGCTAAATCGACACCGCAATTTGCCATGTACTTAGGGACAGATCACACCCTTGAGACCTTAGGCCTTAAGCTGATTGAAGGGCGTAACTTTTACCCCCATGAACTTAAGGACAATCTCGATAGCCCGAGCCGATTAGCGATCATCTCCAGCGCGTTAGCGAAAGCGATTTGGCCTGATGAATCACCACTTGGCAAAGTGTTGTACGAGGGTAAAGATGCACAGATCACTGTGATAGGGGTTGTCGATAAACTGCAAGGCGCGTGGATTGACAGTTCTAGCCTTGAAAACAGTGTGATTCAAAATGTGGATTATGGCAGCAGTTCTTACATGGTTCGGGCCAAACCTGAGTTTCACGCCGAGCTTAAAGATGCGATAAAAAAAGCGTTGCTGGCCGAGAATCCTAACCGAGTTCTCGATGGCTTTAAGTCAATTGAGGCCTTAAAAGATAGCTCATACCGCGATCATAAATTGATGATTACCGTGTTGATCATGATGGTGGTGTTGCTGCTGCTGATCACCTCGCTCGGTTTAACCGGTATGGTGATGTTTAATATCCAGCGCCGCACTAAGCAGATAGGTACCCGCCGTGCACTGGGTGCGAAAAAGCGCGACATTGTCAGTTACTTCCTCGTAGAAAATTATTTGATTTGCTTAGCGGGAGGCGTGTTGGGCGGCTTGTTAGCGATACAGTTAGGGCAGCAGTTAATGAAAATCTATAGCTTGCCTATGTTGGATTTAAGCTACCCATTATTTACTGTGGCAGGTTTGTTTATTGTCACCACGCTGGCGGTTTACTTACCGGCGCGTAAGGCGGCAAATATTTCGCCAGCAACGGCAACCCGCAGCGTATAGCGAAATATTTGATGTCACTCAAGGTACGATAAAAGCCCAATAAAAGTGCGATAACAATAGGATGTTATTGCACTTTTTGTTACTTTACGGTTAATAGTTTTATATAGGACAACACTCATACTTATGGATACTATCCTCATCGTCGACGACAATCACGCCATCTGCCAAGCCCTAGGTTTGATGCTAGAACTCAATGATTATCGGGTGCTGACTTGCCATAGTCCGGAGGACGCCCTTGGATTATTGGCGACGCAAGATGTGGATTTAGTGATCCAAGATATGAACTTTACCCGAGATACCACCTCGGGCGAGGAAGGCAAGCAACTGTTTTACGCCCTGCGCGAACGCCAAGGGGATCTGCCGATCATTTTGATGACGGCGTGGACGCAACTCGAAACCGCCGTTGAATTAGTCAAAGCGGGCGCGGCCGATTACATGGGTAAACCTTGGGATGACGCTAAGGTGCTCAATAGCATTACCAATTTGATTGCGCTTTATAAACTCTCCCGTGCTAACCATCGTCTCGAACGGGTGAATCATCAACGCCAAGTGGCGATCGCCGATGCGGACCTCTGTGGGATTGTCTTTGGTAGCGGCGCGATGCAGCGTTGCATTGATTTAGCCTTACAACTGGCGCGCTCCGATGTGTCTGTCCTCATCACTGGCCCTAATGGTGCGGGTAAAGACAAGCTTGCCGATATTCTCCATGCTAATTCTCCCTTAAAAAACAAGCCTTTTATCAAGGTCAATGTCGGCGCTTTGCCGATGGATTTATTAGAGGCAGAGTTGTTTGGTGCCGAGGCGGGGGCTTTTACGGGGGCGACTAAAGCGCGTATTGGTCGCTTTGAAGCGGCCGACGGCGGCACACTGTTTTTAGATGAAATCGGTAACTTGCCCTTATCTGGCCAAGTAAAACTGCTGCGCGTGCTGCAAACCGGTGAATTTGAACGCTTAGGTAGCCATAAAACCCAAAAAGTGAAAGTGCGGGTGATCAGTGCGACCAATGCGGATCTGGCCCAAGATATTGCCGAAGGGCGTTTTCGCGAGGATTTGTTTTACCGCTTAAATGTGATTGAACTGGCGTTGTCACCATTGAATCAACGTACTGATGATATTTTGCCTTTAGTACAGCATTTTATCGGTAGCGATTTTAGCTTGAGTAAGCCTGCATTGCAGGCGTTGTTGCACCATCGCTGGCCTGGTAATGTGCGTGAGCTGGAAAACGCCTGTAAGCGAGCGGTATTGTTGGCGCAAAGCCATGTGCTGACTGAAGCTGACTTTGGTTTAGCACCTGTCATTAGTACCGTAAGATCTGCGACTTCCCATATTTCGGCAGCTTCTGCGCCGCGACACTTAGATCAGCGACAGCCCGAACCGCGCAGCTTTGAACAGAGACAATCTGATCCTCAGCCCGTTTATGTGCCAAGTTCTATTCCCGCTAATGCCACTTTTTCTGATAGCTCTGCCCGCGACCAAACACAGTCGACTAATGAGGCGATAGAGGTGAGTCGCGAAGATATCGAAGCGGCGCTAAAACAGCACCATGGCGTGATTGCTCGGGTCGCCAAAGCGCTTGGGCTCAGTCGTCAGGCGCTGTATCGGCGCATGGATAAGTTTGGTTTAGATAAGTCATAGGCCAAGTGCAGATGCTAGTTTGTAGCTTTTAGACAACAGCTTCTAGGCGAGAGAAAGGCTATTGATTAAGGAATGTCAGTGTTAATCCGAACTAAAATTATCATTTATTCAATGGTTTGCTGCGCATTTGGCGTCTTGCTTAGTTTTGTCTTGGTGAAATATATCTCACCTGAAACTTCGGCTGTCGCCACATCTAAGGCAATCGAAATCCCCGATGTGAATGTACAACTCGACTTTGCTGATCTGGAAAAAACCACTGCTGCCATTGAGCTTGCCCTTAAAAATACTGAACAATTGCAGCTAGCGGCAGCAATGCAAGCGCGCCAGAGGACCGAGCAGATTAAGGCTGAACTGCAAAAACTTGAACAACTTAAGCAAGAACAGTTACAAATAAAACTCTTCAAGTTAGAACAACTTAAAGAAGGGCAGTTTAATTTCAGCGCCCATATTGCAGAGCCTTTACGAGTAGAACCGCTCTCGATTTTACCGCCCAAAGCCCCAGCATCCCCTGTGGCACCCACTGAAATAGCAGACAACGAGCGAGTCTCGAGTTTAACCTTAGGTGAAGCTTTACTGGTGTTATTGCTCGCTTGTGGCGCGTGTGGCCTAAGTGTCGCTTGGTTAACACGGCATCTGGGTCGTAGCTTGGATTCCCTCGAAATAGGTCTGCTGAACTTTAGCGATAATGATTTTAGTGTGAGTATTCCAGAACATGGTGAAGGTCAGCTACAAACCTTGGCCCAGTTATTTAATTATTCTGCGGCAAAATTACGCCAAGAAAGGCAATACATTTACCAGCGAGAGTTGTTGCTGGATAAGGTGATCCAAAGCTCTCCCAATGTGATGCTATTGCTCGACGATCATCAGCGACTCATTTACGCCAATGATGCGGCGCGTCACCTATTCCATAAAAAGGGCAAAATGGAAGGCTTGAGCCTAGATGAATTGCTGCTGGACTTGCCCGAGGTATTGGCCTTGGCGCTTAAACATGAAAAGAACGGCCTCTTTGCTATGGGCGAAGATGATGTGGAAACTTGGTATCTGAGTCGTGGTCAATTTTTATTGAATAACCAACAACATAACTTGATTTTACTTAAGCAGATGACCCGTGAGCTTAATCGTCAAGAGGTGGCAGTGTGGAAGAAAGTGATCCGCATTATTAGCCATGAACTTAATAACTCAGTGGCGCCCATCGCCTCTATGGTGAACTCGGGGCGTTTACTGACTAAAGATCTGGATAATCCAAAACTTAAGCTGATTTTCGATACCATAGAGAATCGCACTGGCCATCTGAGTCAGTTTATCTTCAATTATGCCCGCTTTGCTAAGCTGCCGCTCCCGCAGCGACGTCAGGTCAATTGGACACAATTTACGACTCAGTTAACCCAGCATTATCCCTTTAAACTTACGCATGATTTGCCTGAGGTCGATGGCTATTTCGATCAAGGACAGTTGGAGCAAGTGCTTCTCAACTTGCTAAAAAATGCCCATGAATCGGGTTCAAACCCTGAGGATGTCACCCTGTCGATTCGGCAACAAACCTTAGTGGATGGTGCTGGTTTCAGTATTGTTATCGAGGATCGCGGTACTGGCATGTCAGGCGAAGTTTTAGAGCAAGCGTTGTTGCCGTTTTACTCGACTAAACAATCGGGTACAGGGCTTGGTTTACCTCTGTGCCGTGAAATTATTGAAGCCCATGATGGCAGTATTAGTATGCACAATCGCAGTGACGGTGGCCTGTTGGTTCGGCTGTGGTTACCACAATGACTATGGTTACCACCATGGGGCCACAATAATCCGCACGTTTTGTATCAGCACAGCAATGCGACCCTAGGGTCGCATTTTTATTGCTTCTTCATTTGTTTGTTTACCCTATGACTCCGGTCTTAACGGCTTCTTAGCGTATTAGCCAAATGGGCTATTTTTGCCTTTTTACCTTAGCTCTTCGGGCTAATTTGCCCCCCAGCGTAATGACGGGGGATCTTCAACCCTGTTAACCTGCTTTATCGAAAATTGACGCTAAAACTCCCGTTGTTAAAACAGAGGTTGGCGCGGTTTTTAAGGTTCGATTAAAAGGTTAAGGAGGGATAAGTGAAACAGTTCAAACAGCGTCTGCTTACTTACGTTTTATGTCCATTCCTGCTGCTGGCTTCCCCTATCACTCTTGCCGACAACGACATTGAAATTAGTGGCTTAGTGATAGATAGAACCTTGACTCGGTTTGGTAAGGATTTTGGCTTCTACTACTCAAGCTATTGGCGCGAGCTGCCCTTTACTCAAGGCTTTAACGTGACCTTGTATGAGACAGTGTTTCCGCAGGCGGGGACGGTTTTAAGCTTAGAAGTCAACGGAACACGGATTTACACCACCCATTTTGGTCGTCGTGCAAATCCGGTTAAAGAGAGTGCAGAGCAGGCGATTTTGATCACGATTGATTATTTAGCGCAAGTCAGAGCCAATGCAATAACAGGTGATTTTTCAGGAACATCGGACGATTTTTAGGATAATAATAATGACATACAGGACGTTACTTGCCCTTGTCACGCTATGTGTGGCAAGCAGTGGCCAAGCCACTGAATTGATCTATACGCCAGTGAATCCCAGCTTTGGCGGCAATCCACAAAATGGGGCTTTCTTATTAAATAAAGCCCAGGCCCAGAATGACAATAAGTCCAACTCGTCCGAGAAGGACTTTATTACTCGCTTTAAAGAATCCTTAGAGCGTAATCTTATCAATTCTATTACCCGAGGGATTGCTGATGGTGAAATCACCGATGGTGATTATAATACTGGCGATTTTCGTATAGAAATTAACTCTATAGGAGATAAAGTTATACTGACTATCACTAATATTGCCACGAATGAAGTGACAATCATTGAAATGTCAGCGTTTGGAGGTGGCAACTAATGGCCCGTCTAGTGTTAGTGAGTTTATTACTGTTAAGCATGTCGGCCTGTAGCTTGATCCCCAAACCCGATTTGAATATCACGCCTGCCGAGGTTAACCCCTTGAGTGAAGTGATGCGTGGGCTGCAAACTCAACCAGGACCTAAGTTTCCCATTCCAGTTGCTGTGTATTCCTTTCGCGATCAAACTGGCCAATATAAACCACAGGCGAACGTGAGTTCGTTTTCGACCGCCGTGACTCAGGGCGCAACCTCTATGTTGATGCAGACCTTGCTCGATTCTAAATGGTTTACCCCAGTGGAACGTGAAGGGCTACAAAACCTGCTGACCGAGCGCAAAATTAGTAATAAACAGAGCGGTACTAAGGGCGATGAAGTGCCCGTATTATCCACCGCCAGATTGTTACTCGAAGGTGGCGTCATTAGCTATGAGACTAACACCAGCACAGGCGGTAGCGGTGTCGAATACTACGGCATTGGCGCTTCGGAAATGTATCGTGAAGATCAGGTGACCATTTATTTGCGCGCCGTCGATGTGCACACAGGTAAAGTGATGATGTCGGTTTCGACCAGCAAACGTGTTTTATCCCAAGAAATGCGCGCTGGCTTGTTCCGTTACACCAGTTTAAATCGCCTCGCTGAGGCAGAAATCGGTTTTACCACTAACGAGCCAGTACAGTTTTGCGTGTTGCAAGCCATTGAATTAGCGGTCGCTGAGCTGATTGATAAGGGCATTAAGCAAGGCTACTGGAGTCCAACTCAAGTCACCCAGCCAGTAGAGAAAGCGCAGGAATTGAGTCAGAGTTAGGCGCTAGACGTCGGAGTTAGATATCGCTGAAAGCAGGCCTCTGCTTTAACTCTTAGTCACTATATGTGTGAATACGTAAAAGAAAACCGAGCCAGTTAAACTGACTCGGTTTTGTATTGGATTAAATTCTGCTGTGGTTGGACGTTGGCAGTGTTGTGGGCTGTGTGGTGTTAGTTCGCTTGCATGGCCTTCCAAAACAGTTCAAAACTGGCATCGCGATACCTTGTATTCGTACCTAAGTGCGGGTTATCGATAAAGAATCGGGTTGCCGCCAGATATTGGCCATGGCAGTTTTCTAGCATCAGCTCCAGCGGATAGTGGGCGATTAATCCCTCTATTTGTCCTTGCTTAATCAGCTCGCTAATAAAGCCTAAGATGCTGTTCATCGCCTGATCGCGCACCTTAGTGGCAATCATGGGCGACATTGAATATTGCTGAAAAAACAGCTGTTTGACAGGGTTATCCAGCGACCAATCAATCGCACTTTGCCATAGTTGTAGGGCATTGAGCTTTAGATCGCTGCCATTATGAGTGTTCAACAGCAAGGCATCGGCAAACTCTTGTTTTATGGTAAGAAATAAAGATTCCATCAAGGCTTCCTTGGAAGGGAAATGATGGAATAAGGTGCCCGTTGCTACACCTGCTTGCTTAGCTATCGAGGCCGTGGACGTGCCATGAAATCCTTGGCTGACAAAGAGTGCTAAGGCAGTGTCGAGAATGGCTTGGCGTTTATCTGTCATGGTTTTTATAGGTTGCGGCGTTAATGGCTGATTCAAGATTTATCCCCCAATGACTAGCGCAAAAATAGCTTCATTAAGATGCGCTGGATAACAGTGCCGTAGGGCGGGTGCACAAATTTGCCTGTGTTGAATCGACCACGGCTGAGTACCGTTTTAGCGTGGCTGAAGGTTAAAAAGCCTTCCTTACCATGGTAATGCCCCATGCCAGACGGGCCGATTCCGCCAAAGGGCGCATCGTCGGCGGCGACATGGAACACGGTTTCGTTAATGCACACGCCGCCAGAATGAGTCTGTTGGAGGATTTTTTGCTGACTTTTCTCATCGAAACTCATCACATACAGCGCTAGCGGTCTTGCTCTGTGGTTGATGTACTGAATCGCTTCATCTAAGGTGTCGTAACTAATAATCGGTAACAATGGGCCAAAAATTTCTTCTTGCATCAATAGCATATCTTCACAGGTATTCGTGATTAGCTGAGTCGCGAGTTTACGATGTTGACTATCGATAGCTTCGTCTGTCGCCGAAATAACATGGGCACCCTTAGCTTTCGCGTCGTCGAGCACTGTCATCAAGCGGTTAAACTGACGTGTATTAATGATGCTGCCATAGTCTTTGTTGTGGTTTATCGCGCCGTACATGGCATTAAATTTAGCTCGGTAGGCGGCAATAAATTCATCCACTTGGGCTTTAGGGCATAGAACATAATCGGGTGCCACACAGATTTGTCCGGCATTCAAACACTTACCATAAATCATTCGTTCTACTGCTATCTCAAGCGGCATATCGGGGGCGATAATGACTGGCGATTTACCGCCCAATTCGAGTGTCACTGGGGTGAGATTATTGGCTGCGGCGCGCATCACATGACGGCCAACTGTGGTCGAGCCGGTAAAGAGTAAATGATCAAAGGGTAGGGCTGAAAACGCTGCGGCGACATCGGCTTCACCTTCTACAACTGCCACGTGGGACTCATCGAAGACGTGTGCCAGTAGTTGTTTGATCACTTGGTTAGTCGCAGGGGTGAATTCAGACAATTTGAGCATGGCGTGATTACCCGCGGCAATGGCGGTCACTAGCGGGCCAATTGATAGCATGACGGGGAAGTTCCACGGCACTATGATGCCGATAACGCCCACAGGCTGATAATGCACAGTGACTTTGGCTGGGGCGAGCAAGATCCCCGCATGGCGAGCGCTGGGTTTGAGCCATTTTTTTAGATTTTTCAAACTGTAATTGATGTTGTTGATGACTGGCATAATGTCTGATATTAGGCTGTCATCAATCGATCTATGGCCATAGTCTTGGCTTAAGGCTTCGACTAAAGGCGTTTTAAATTGCAGTATGGCCGCTTTAAGTCGAGTTAATTGGTCCACTCGCGTAGCGTAGTTTGGATTCGGCGCCGCTAAATAACTGCTGCGTTGGCGTTGGAGCAATTGAGTCAGTGGCGAGGCATTAAGCTGTTCGGTGGCCATATTCATAGTGGTCGCTCCAAGGGAAATGGTAGGCTGAGTCTTATTCGGTACTTTATTTAACTAATCGTCTCGATTGAGTCTTTTATTAAATCAGTACCGACTGATTAGTCGGTTTATCCTAGCTTGCTTAGTGAGATGGTGCAAGTTATCTGATGTATTTTTGAGCAAGATCACGGCTTATTGAGGCGTTAGCTTTTACACTAATTCAAGGGTTGTTGCATAAGGAGTATGTATGGCATTGTTAAAGCACGGAATTACGATTGGTATTGAACGCTATGGTGATGATGATTTTTTTGTTGCCTTTAAGGCCATCGGTACTTTAACTCATCAAGACTACGAAATGATGGTGCCAGTGTTGGAGTCGGCACTGGCGGGCGTAAAAGATCCTGATATCTTCGCCTTAGTGGATGTGACCGAGTTAGATGGCTTGGAATTACAGGCTGCTTGGGATGATCTGAAACTTGGGGTGAAGCATATTCGTCATTTCGAGAAAATAGCCATAGTCGGCAAAACGACTCTGCAGGAAGTGTTGGCTAAATTGGCAAACTGGTTTACGCCTGCTGAGGTCAGATTTTTTGTTGATAATGGCGACGCCGTTGCTTGGTTAAAAGACTAGTTACTCAGTAATCCATTAGCATCATAGAAGGAGTACAGAATATGCGTACAGGTCAAATACTCTGGCCCACAGATTTTTCGGAAACTGCGGCCCATGCACTGAGTTATGCCATTGAAATGGCTAATCTATACCATGTAGGACTCAAAATTTTACATGTAGTTGAACAGCCGATCGGTGATGAAAACTTTATGATTCTATCGATCACTCCAGAAGAGTTGGCTAAGAGCATGGAGGACGCGGCCGCAATTAAGATGCAGGCGCTGTTAGCCGGGTTAAACACTGAGCTTCCTGTCACGACCTTGATCCGCCGTGGCGATCCTGTGTATCAAATTTTAGAAGAGGCCAACAGTAAAGATATTGGCATGGTGGTGATAGCGAGCCATGGCCGAACTGGGATTTCGCATTTTTTACATACTAATGTCGCAGAAGCGGTCGCTAACGGTGCGGCTTGTCCTGTGCTGGTGGTGAAATAACTGAGTTAGTAGCTTGACTCAATAAACCCGAAGGACGCTTATTGCGTCCTTTCTTTTTGATTGATAAAGAATATTTAATTGAAATGGGTACGCAAGAAGCATAGCTAACTACTATAAATTAGTGGTATTTTGGCTTTAATAGATAGCCTGATTAAAACTCAAATGATGGATAAGCTTATGCGTACTCAAGAAGTGTTATGCCCTACGGATTTTTCATCCACCGCAGCCCATGCGCTCAAATATGCGGTTGAAATGGCTAATCTTTATCATGTTGATATTCGATTGTTGCATGTGACAAGTCCTGCCCGTGGCGCCCATTGCTATGGTATTGCGGTTGATATTCCCGCCACATTGGAAAATGAGCTGCAAGCTTTTGTCGATGCAAAAATGCAAAGCATACAGCAGGAAATGCAACAAGGCCTCACCGAGGGGCTCAATATCAAGCTCGTGGTGCGTCATGGTGATGCGATTGATGAGATTTTAGCGGAAGCCGTCGATGTAGGTATGGTGGTGATTGCTAGTCATGGTAGCAGCGGTTTAGCGGATTTTTTAAAGCCACATGTCACACAAGATATTGTTAAGTATGCTAAGTGCCCTGTGCTGGTGGTGAAATAAAGCGCTTAGATAAGACTTAGTAAGAATCGTTTTTAATGATTTTAGGTTCTGTTAATTTGGTCGACGCCTCAGCTTCAGTCTCGAAGGACATCAGGCGTCGATATTTTTCCTGCAAGGCCACTAAGCTACCATCTTGGGTAATTTGTTTGAGTCCCACATTAAAATCATCCCGAATTTGTTCACTGAGAAAGGCAAACTTATATTCTGTTGGTGGAAATATTTTGTGGCAAATGGCCTGTTGTTTTAAATCTTTCTCAGTGAGTTTTCCCTCAAGGTAAGCCTGCTTTAAGTAATATTTGAAGATGTTTTTATCCATCACTACGACATCGGCCCTGTGTTTCATCAGCATATAAACCTGCTGCACTTGCCTTGCTTGTTCTTGGTAGCCGCTATTAGCCTTAGCCATTTTGGCAAATTCTTCCCCCAATAACGATGATGCACGCTGAAAGGAAACGACTTGCTTGTTATTTAAGTCGTCTATATTGTTGATAGTAAAGTTATTATCTTCTAGGCTAATAGCGCAGTTTTGGTAGGTTATCGCAACATTGGAGTAAAAGACGTTGTCGAGCATGCCATCTTTAATGTTGATGATACCATCGAGTTTACCTTCCCTGAGTTCATGGAATGTACGCGCCAGTGGTAAGTATTGGATAGAAGCGGTATGGCCTTTAACAGCGAGGGCTTGGTTTAGTAATTCGAGTTCGATTCCGCTATTGGTTTCTTGGATAACATAAGGTGGAATAGACAGGCTGACACCTATCTTAATTTCTGCCGCTTGGCAAAGCTGAGCGCCGCATAAGGTGAGAAACCCCATCAATTTAAAGCGGTTACAACGAGCCACTGAGCTATTTGGCTTATTTAGATTTTGCGTCATAAGTTACCAATACCTCCGCGGTACACACTTACAGCTGTGTTTGTTACTCGCCAGTCTTTCCATGACTCTATTGAGTAAGTGTAGTGTGTCTGTGAACTCAGCACGGTTTTATTTATTCAAATACGCTAAACAATGGGCGAATTAAAAAGATGAGCCAGGTTCGCGCAGAAAGGCGATTTCCTCTGCTGTCGATTCTCTGCCTAAGATGGCGTTCCTATGTGGATAGCGGCCAAATCTGTCGATAATTGCCTTATGTTGCAGTTCAAATGTTAAGTTGGCTACCGCCGCTTCACGATTAAACAGTTTAACCGCAACTTGATGGATCATTGCCGACTCGCTGTGCATATAGGGCATAAAGAGAAAGGGGACTTGTTTAGGTTTGAGTGCTAAATCAACCTGTTGGGCAACAGCTTCTTGAGCGAGCACTAAAGCGATGGCATCGGCTTCGAAAGCGGCAGGCGTATCTCGGTAAATATTACGGGAGAATTGGTCGAGCACTATGATCTCCGCTAATCGGCCTTGGGGCGTGACTCGCCAATGGGAAAGCTCTCCACGCTTAGCTTGAGCTAATATGTCCCCAAAGCGCTGTTTGATTTGTGCATCAAATTCAACATCTTTAATCCACCAAAGCTTTGGTTCAATTTCTTCAAACCAAAATGTCAGTACTTGTTCGGCTGTGGTTGTCTGGCTCATTTTAGCGTCCCTTCATAGGTGATGAGTGCTGTTAGAAATAACAGTTGTTGGGGGATAATGACAAGTTGTTTTGCTTGATTTAGGAGAGATAGGTTAGCAGAAAAACTGATCATCTTTCGTAAGTATTTAGTGCTGGCTATTGCCTTATTGCCTGAATATAAAGTAGTTTTGATGATAATTACTTTAGTCTCTAGGCAGGTCTTTCTATGTCATCTTCAATGCCGGTATCGCAACAAGTTACGAAGCAACATAAGGCGTTTTTGCGTAAGCTTTATTTAGCGCATTTGATGGATGATGACCGCCATAATCTATTATCACTCAATAAGTTAACTGGAATGCCGCGCCGCACCTTACAGGATGCCATCGCCGCATTTGAGGATATAGGTATTCGAGTCGAGTTTGTCCAGGAAGGCAGTCGTAACAATGCAGGTTATTACCGCATAGTGACATGGGGCCCAATCAGTAGTGCATGGGTTGATACCCATCTCACTGAAATCGCCGATCTGATTGGTGTTGTTGAGAGTGGCGAAACGGCAGCATGAAGCGGTAAATTCTGAGTTCGGCAATCACGTCATAACATAATAGGCGGCAAATCCTGCCCAACTTAGCACGAGTAGAGCGATAGCAACCCAAGTGGCTCGGGTGAACTGACTCTGGGAGTCGATGATCTCGTCAGCATCGTCTAGATTATCTATGTCGTTCACTGTGCGAGTTTTTGCTTTCAACTGTTGTTTACGGGCTTTATCCCGCTCACGGGCTTTAGCTTTAAGCAGTTTTTTATACTCGGCGATGCCTTTTTCAATCCCTTGGGCAATGAGCTTAGTTTGCTCTTTAGTTTGTCCTGGCTTTTGAGTGGCTTTGGCTGCGGCCAGTGCTTCTTGCTGAGTTTCTGTCGAGATAGTGGGTTTCATCTGGAAGTTGCCTAAATTGTTGCCGTTTGAGTTAATGCGGCTTGAGTTAACGCGCCTGCGGCTGAAATATACTCGTGAATACGAGAGCCAATATGCCCGCGAAGCTGCTCGCTCATTCGTTAGTCAAAAGCGGGCCCAATATGTTATTGCCAGATTATACCCACATTAGACATTAAAACTTACAGCCAATATCTTCATTTCATTAAAAAATCAGCGGATGTCCACCCTGTGGAGCAGCAAGGTACACAGGTTCATAGTCCCATACTTCCCGAATGGTATTGACCGACAAGGCCTCAGCTGGCGCGCCTTCGCTTACGATTCGCCCTTGTTTTAATACGATTAATTGATCGCTATAGCGAGCGGCTTGGTTGAGATCATGCAATACCACTATCACAGTGTACGCCTGTTGATGAGCTAAGTGTTGGGCTAACTCAAGCACTCTGTGTTGCTGGGCGAGATCTAATGCCGATGTTGGCTCATCCAGTAATAGTATGGGCGGGAACGGCGATTGACTGAGTTGAGTCAAGACGCGGGCGAGCTGGACTCGCTGTTTTTCGCCGCCGGAGAGGGTTGGATAACTGCGCTTAGCCAGATGGGTTAAGCCCACTTGCGCTAGCTGCTCGGCAACTAAGGTTTCCCCCTCTTTATGACTAATAGTTAAGGGGTAAAGACCCATAGAGACCACTTCAGATACTGTGAAGGGAAACGTGAGACTGGCGTGTTGTGGCAGTACGGCTAAGGATTTTGCCAGTTCGCGCCTGGGCCAATCCGCCAGTTGGCTATGGCCTAGGCGGATACATTGCCTTGGCGTACTGATTTCTTGGCAAAGGGCTTTGAGTAGCGTCGATTTCCCCGCGCCATTGGGGCCGAGTAGGGCGGTTACTGCACCGGGTTTAAATTGCACATTAATATCGCTGAGCACCGTTTTCTGCCCAATGCTGACATCGAGCTGACTAATGCAGAGCTCAGTGCGCTCAAACTGTGCATTAGCTGAATGAGTTAGATGTGCTCTAGGTGCTAATTCAAAATCTGATCTTGATTCTGATTTGGCATAGGAAGTGGCAGTCATAACGCCTCGCTTAGATGAGCTTACTGCGTTGTTGCAGTAGTAAGAAGATGAAGAATGGCGCACCGATGAGCGCGGTCACTAACCCAACCGGTAACTCTGCTGGCGGCAAGAAGGCGCGAGCGCCGATATCGGCTAAGGCTAATAGGGCTGCACCTAAAAGGGCGCTGATGGGCAGCAGTTGGCGATGATCTGGCCCTAACATCATCCGCACTAAATGCGGTACCACTAGGCCGATAAAGCCAATAATTCCGGTCGCTGCGACGCTTACGCCAACGCCTAAGGCGCAAAGTAAAATAAGTCGAAGCTTGAGCCTATCGACATCTATCCCTAAGTGGCGCGCTTCGGATTCGCCAAGCAATAAGGCATTGAGCGCCGCCGCATCTTGGCGAAATAGCCAGCTTAGTAATGCTAAAGTCACGAGACACAGGCTGACATACATCCACTGCGCACCTGCTATCGAGCCCATCTGCCACAAGGTTAAGTCACGTAGCGCCATGTCGTTGGCAAGGTACGTGAGCATGCCAATTCCTGCGCCTGCCAGTGCTGCAATAGCGACCCCCGACAGTAGTAATAACACGACCGATGTTCCGGTTGGGCTACTGGCGAGGCGATAGACAACAAGGGTGGTGATTAAACCCGATACAAAGGCACTGATGGGGATCATGAATGGATTTGCATTGGGTAACAGCACGATACAGATGGCCGCGCCAAGAGCTGCGCCAGATGACACCCCGATAATACCGGGATCCGCCAAGGGATTACGAAACAGTCCCTGCATCACTGCGCCGCATTGAGCGAGCGTGGCGCCCACCGCCAGTGCCAATAATGTCCGCGGCAAGCGAACAGTGTTGACTACCAGTTGTTCGTGGGGCGCAATATTGCCGATGTTTTGCTGGGTCGCCCAATTAAGCACTGCGCTTAGGGCATCCACTAGGCTGATACTGACAGGCCCAGTGCTGACCGAGAGTAAGCAGCTTAGGGCTAACAGTGTGACTAAACCGGGCCAGAGCCAGCGATTGAGGAACATCTCAACTATCCTTTCTATTTTTATCAGGTGATTAATCTGGTGTGTGAGTCAGTGGCGCTAATCTGCGAGTCCGATTAGTGGCTTATACAAGCCATTCAAATAAGTGACTCATATAATCAACATGAGCTTCCCTGATGAGTGACGGTATTGATAACTATGCAGGTTACTGATTTTGTTTGAGCAACGTGCTAGCAAGCGTATCGGCTGCGCTAATGGCGCTGATGCCTAAACCGCCGAGAAGGGCTTGTGGCGCGAGTGTTTGTATATGGCCGTTTTTACCCGCGGGGGTATGGGCAATTAGCGGCATCTCTTTTATCAGTTCTTGGGCAATTTGCGCGTTAGTTTGCTCGGCGGGTTTATCGCTGCGCTTTGACAGCAAGATAATGTCGGGCTGCAAGGACAAAATCCCTTCCTGAGACATACTTTTGTAGCCATCAAACTCGGCGATATTCTGTGCGCCTGATAGCGCGATAATGGTATCAGCGGCAGTGCCTTTACCGCCGACCCGTGCGCCACGGCCTTCTTGTAGCAGCATAAAGAGGATTTTTGGCTGAGCGCCAGCATCGCTTATTTGCTGTTTTTTATCCGCCAAGCTTTGCAGTTGTTGATGTAAGTCCTGCTTTAACTTAATGGCGTTATCTGGGCGATTGAGTAATTGACCTAAGGTATCCACATTGCTCATTAGCTGCGGCTCATCGTTCGTTGCGGGTAACTGCACAACTTGGATATGGGCTTGTTTTAATACATTGAGCGTGGTCTCAGGCCCCATGACATCCGAGCCGACAACGAGTGTTGGCGAGAGCGCAATAATGCCTTCGGCGGAGAGCATTCTGTGATAGCCAAGCTTAGCCACATGGGCTAAACCTTCAGGTACATAGCTGGTGGAATCTATGGCGATCAGCTCATTACCCGCATCGAGGGCGAGCACGAGCTCAGTGACGCCCGTGCCCGCACTCACGAGTCTTATCTCATGTTCAGAATGCGTTTCAGCACTAAAGGCGCTGGACGATAGCAAAGCCGCAAATGCTGAGGCGATAAATACCACTTTGCTTAATGGCTTAAATCGGCTTAACGGATTAAATGCGCACTTAGGCTTATGCGGATGGCCAAGGGCGCTAGTATCTATTTTTAATGACATTTTAGTTGCTTGAAACAACATGGTTGAACTCCTAATACAAACTTGTTCGCCACAGGCTTAGATACAGTTTCTAATCATCAGACTCTTAAAGTAGTGGCTTTAAAAATCAATATGTTAAGTTCAGTAGATTAAAATCAGTAAGTTAAAAGTCGTGATTAACTGCCTGCATCTTTTCGTGTTGGTTTTGGTCTTTAGCTAGAGAGGCCGTACTAGCTGTCTCTGGCTCATTATTTAGCTTGCTCATTTGGCTTTTGGGGGCTGATAGCGGGCTTGGCAACGCGCTAATGCTCCATCAATATTTGGGTCTGGCTGATGGACTGCGTCTGTAGCAGCGCGAGCAGTTGCATCAAAGGTTCCACGGGCGCGGCCTTATCGGCGGCAATAACTACGGTCGCCTCCGGCATAGTCTTAAAATGTGCGGTAAACGCGGCGGTAAAAGTCGCTAAATCATCAAATGTCTCACTATCGATTGCCCAATAAGGCGCTGTCGCCATGATATTGATGGCAATCGTTGGCTTATTGTCGATTGCAGTGATGGCCGAACTTGGGCTTTGCGGCACATCTACCGGCAAGCTGAGTAGTTGGGTGTTTGCCGTCAGCAGTAGAAATACCAACACGATAAAAATAATGTCGATTAACGCGGTTAAATCTAGGCTCGGAAGTTGCTCAGGCGAAGCAATGCCTGCCTGCGAGCGCGGTGATGCATCTGCACTTATCATGTCTGTGGCTCAATCTGGGAATGAGAGTTGAATGCCGACTTTTGCGCAGTGCTGCTGTTGCTGACTTGGCTGAATGCTTGGTATTGATTGCTATCGATTGAAATATCTTCGATACCCGCTAACCACAGATTGAGCTGATTGAGCACGTGCCCTGCGCGCAGGCATTGACCTTGAGCCCAAATGCCAAAAAGATGGGCGGCGGTAATGGCGGGCACTGCGATAATAAGTCCGGCGGCTGTGGTGTTCATCGCAAGGCCGAGTCCGGCGCTGAGTTGCGCTGGGGTAACTGGGCCTTGTGATTGCCCAAGCTGGGCAAACATGTCGATGAGGCCTAGTACGGTGCCAAGTAGGCCGAGTAATGGGCTGATAATGCCAATCACTTGTAAAACCTTGAGTCCGGCTTGCAAGTCGCGTTGCTGTTTGTTGAGCCACAGACTGAGTAATTCTTCCCTTAGCACTTTGGGCTGGTGGACTTGTTTGAGTAACAAGGTCGCGCCACGGGCGAGTAAATCTTGCTGTGCGCTGGTTTGTGTTAGCAGCGCGCTGACGTTTTCAGTGGTCGCCGTCGAGCTTGATTGGCGCAATGACGTTACCCAAGCCTGTTTTTTCGGCCAGATTGATAGCAGAGTTTGATGCAAAAACAAGGCGCTACGTTCAAGGCAGATCATCAAGGCCAAAAAAGCACATAACAACAAGGGCCAAGTCAGCACGCCAAGCTGAGTCTGTAGGGTTGAGAAATCAGTTATGGGCATTAAGCCTCTCCAATCGATTGAAAAATCAGTTTTATACGTCAGTGAGTGGATCAAAAAGTGAGCTTGACTATAGCTAACTATTTAGCGCTTTATCTTTTGTACTGCAGGCTTTCCTGCTGCCTGTTTTCCTATGGCTAGCTTTTCAGCGATAAGATTGAGGCCCGCTAGTTAAGCGCGAAACGAATCGGCACTCTGACCTTGTAGTGACTCGCTAACCTTGGCGTCGGCGCCGCAAATTGCCAGTTTTCAACCGCAGCGATTGCTGCTTGATCTAGCAGGCTGAAGCCTGAGCTTGTGACTAACGTCAGTGCCAGTTGCTCGCCAAGTTCGTTAAACATCACTTCTATGGTTGCAGTGCCTTCGAATCCTTTCTTACGCGCTATCCGTGGATAAGTCGGTTGCGGTGGCGCTGTAGCAAACAGCGGTTTGGCTAATTCCACTATGTTCGTTTGGAGGCTGTCGTTAAATGGGGCATTGTCAGATGCTGCACTGGCCACATTCTGGGTAGCTTTTGCATCTAGTTCGGCTACGTTAGCGATTAAATTCGTTAGTTCATGTGCTGTTTTGGGCTCTGTTTTTAGCTCTAATTCTTGTTCAACATGTTCGGGTCGCTTATGTGCTAAAGCGTTCTTCACTAAAGGATCTGCATCTGGATGACTTTTAGTCGTGGGCTTTGCGGCTGAAGATTTTTTGACTAACTGGCTGTCAATTCGTTGATCCGCTTTGGTTTTTTCAACAGCCTCGATAACCGTTTTATCGACAGATTCCGCTGTTGATACTTTTCGCGCGGTGCTGTTTACGCTTGCTAGCTTGGATTCTGCTTGCGTTATGGGCTCGACATTGGCGTTGTTGCTTGTCGCAGCAGAAAAATTGAGGGTGACACGATTCGCGCTGGGAGCGTTCGATGCTTGATTTGCACTCGATGCTTGGGCGCTTTGCAGCATAGTGATAGCAGGCTGCGAGGCGATAACCCCCGTTTGTATGGCAACAGTTAACGCGCCAAAGGCAAGATATCGTTTCGGTGTCACAGCAACCTCTTTTTCCTAATAAAGCACTTCTGCTCATTTATCTTCGCTAATTAAGATATCTCAATATAAACAAGATCGCAAATGATAATGATTTGCATTTGATCTATTTTGTTATCTCAGGTAGAGTGCCTGCAATAGCTCGAATGAGCGCTTAAAAAAACAGCTAAACCGACAATTTATCCTACTTCATGGATACTGATTGCCTTGGACTCTGTCTGGAAAGGGCTCAAATTTGAAAGAGCCTAATTTGGAATGGAGCATCTGTAACAGACTCAATCTCAAAAGGATTGGTGTTTGGAAAGAGAGTCTGGGGTCAGTATTGAATTGCACGGATATAGCTGATTATCACTTGAGGATGAAGAGATGAAGAAAAAGCCGTTAGTGATCGCCATGGCGATAGCACTGAGCAGTACGGCCCTAAGTTTTACGTTAGCGGCAGAAGAAAATGTTAAGCCTGTTGTGCAAGGTGATGCGGATAAAAAACTCGTTACGACAGAGTTTGATGAAGTGTTAGTGAGCGCAACCCGCATCAGCGAGAAAGCCTCCGAAACCAGCCGCAGCGTAGCCGTGGTGGGTGAAGAGCAACTTGCGGTAGCTCAAGCATCATCCGTGGCTAATGCCCTTAAAAACGAGGCCAATATTACGCTGACGAATGGCCCAAGAGCTTCATCTCAAGGGGTTGAAATCCGTGGTTTAAGTGGCAGTCGAGTGCTGCAGACGATTGACGGCGCAAGACAAAATACCGGCTCTGGCCACAGAGCAACTTACTTTATGGATCCTGAGTTGCTGAAATCCATAGAAGTGCTGCGCGGTCCAGCCAGTAGTTTGTGGGGCAGTGGCGCACTGGGTGGCGTCGTCGCGCAAAATACTAAGTCAGCGCAGGATTTCTTAGCGCCCAATGAAACCTTTGGTGGCTATTTCAAACAAGGTTATGAAATCAATGGCTCGCGCACTAAAACCAGTGGCGCGATTTATGGTCAGCAAGACAGTATCGATTGGTTACTGAACGGCTCATACACCGACTCTAACAATATCAAAACCGGTAATGACGAAACCCTAAGCAACAGTTCATCCCATGGCAGCAGTGGTTTAGCTAAATTCGGTTGGCAAGCCGATGAGGCATCACGCTTAGAGTTATCTGCGAGAGTTAATAAGATCAATGAATTAGTGCCAAGTAATCCTTCTGCGGCAGCCAGTAATTCAATACCTTTGGTGCGTCGCAAGACAGACGATCAAAATATCACCTTAGATTACAGTTTCAATCCAGCCAATAACCCGTATCTGGATACTAAGATGCAAGTGTATTGGAACAGTACCGACTACGATGAAGACCGTATTACTAAGGGCCAGCTAGACAGCACTGAGTATCGCACTGTGGGCATTAACCTCAATAACAGTTCGCGCTTGGGCAATACATTGTTGACCTACGGCGTTGATGGCTTCCGCGATACTATAGAGACGACGCGTGATGATTCGGGTCAAGTGGGCCAGCGTCCGGGAAATATTGATGGTGAAACCACAGTATGGGGCGCTTTTACACGGGCAGATATTGAGCTTATTAAGACGTTAAACCTGGATGCAGGTCTGCGTTATGACAGCTTTAAAAATGATAGTAATAATCTCAATTTATCCTCCGATGATAATGAGTTATCGCCATCACTAGGGCTAGTTTGGCAGACTCAATCTTGGTTGACCTTAAGTGCCCGTTACGATCAAGCCTTCCGCGCACCTTCGGTAGAGGAAATGTATTCTAGCGGCACCCATTACTGCATTCCACCTATTCCGGGATTTTTGCCCCAAGGTCTATGCAACACCTTTGCGACCAATCCGGATCTAAAGTCTGAAAAAGCCCGCAACAAAGAAATCAAAGCAGACTTACGTTTCAGTGAGTTAGCCGGTGATGATGAATTAGCGTTGACGTTCAACATCTTCCGTAACGATGTGGACGATTTCATCGTGCAGCAAGTGTCTAATCCTTGGCATGGTATTCCTGGGTTCGAGCAAACGACCTCATGGAATAACGTCGAAGACGCGCGTTTAACTGGCTTTGAAATTAGCGGTCGTTACCGAATTGGCCAAACTCGCTTAGCGATGAATTATGGCCAAACCCATGGTGAAGATCGTAAAAATGGCGGCGATATTGAAGGTATACCCGCCAATAAATTTAACGTTGATTTATCCCAAGGCATTATGGAAGGCGACATGAAGCTCGGCACTCGCGTCACTTATGTGGCGACGCAGTCGAATACGCCTGATGGCTTCAAAGTGGCGAAATACGACGATTACACCCTATGGGATGTGTATGTTGCGTGGGAGCCGACTATGGGCGCGATGGCGGGTGTGAGAGTGGATTTTGCCATCGAAAACATCGGCGATGAGAAGTACCAACAAGCGTGGCAAACCTTGTATCAACCGGGTCGTAATATGAAGTTATCGGCGCGCTATATGTTCTAAGCCCAGCATTAAAGTGCTGACTTCCGTTTCGGCAAATGCTTAGTGTTAAATCTGAGCAAGCGGTAAACGGGAGTCAGCGTTTAATGCCAAGCCACTCAATAGTCACTACCGCTGGAGACAGTAAAATGAAGATGACACTCGATAGCGAGCTCGATGTCGCGCCAGATTTAGGCTCTGAGCAACGTCAGCTAAGTGAGCAAAATCAGCTAAGTGAGCAACAAACGCAACTGCGACAACGATTTGAGCAACAAGCTGATTTAATGCCAGCGCAGCTCGCCAGTGAATTAGGCATTGCCGAGCTCGAAGTCGTTGCCGCCTTGCCGCCCGAACAAGTGGTGTTTGTGCCGTTAACTCAGCTCGATACATTACTGCAAGCCTTACCCGAATGGGGAAAGTTAACCACTATTGTGATGTTATCGGGCAGTGTATTTGAATTTAAAGGGGATTTTCCCGAGGGAAAATATGCCCACGGTTATTATAACCTCTACAGCAAGGGCGACGGTTTGCACGGGCATCTCAAATTAGATGCCATGCGTGGCATCGCTTTGATCAGCAGACCTTTTAGAGGCAGCGAGAGCCATTCGATTAACTTCTTCGGCAGCGAAGGGGAGGTCGTATTCAAAGTATATTTAGGTCGTGATAAACAAAGAGCGCTGTTTCCTGAGCAAGTTCGCCAATTTAAAGCACTCGCGACTGCCTTTGCCTCGGTGTAATCACACCTCTGAATTGCAGCATTAACGACAGTATTTAAGGAACACAGCAAATGAAGCCTGAAATGACCGAACAAGAACAACGTTTAAGAGACAAGCTTTTACCTGAGATAGAAGCCTTCAAACAGCAAAGGGAAACCTTACAACTGGCCACGCTAGGTATTGATGGCCAGCCGAATGCGAGTTATGCACCCTTCGCACTGGCCGATGACGGTTTTTATATTCTAGTGAGTGACTTAGCCCGTCATGGTCATAACTTAAAGCACTCATCTAAGGTCTCTGTGATGCTTGTTGAAGATGAAACCGCCGCAAAATCGGTTTTTGCCCGCAAGCGTTTGACCTTCGATGCGATTGCCGAGGCCGTGCCCCGCGATACGCCGGCCTTTATTAAGGGCGTTGGTGTGTTATCGGCTCGTTTTGGTGAAATGTCCGATAACCTTGCGGCGTTAACTGATTTTAACTTATACAAGCTCGCGCCCCATCAAGGTCTTTACGTGAAAGGTTTTGGCCAAGCATTTAGCCTGAGCGGCGCAGAGTTGTTAGATGTGGATTGGAAGCGCGATGGCCACCATGGCACGTCCAAAACACCGGCAAACCAGCAAGTCGCTTAAGTCGCGCTAAGCGATGGCAATAAAACCAACCCGCACTCGTTGCGGGTTTCTTTTATGCTTTTCTTTTGAGTAAAACCACCCTTTGCCCTTGAATTTACCCGCAACAGGTAGCATCTCTTAAGCAAAGCTGCGCGGTTAACGGCTTGCAGATACCCAGTTCAGGCGAATGTTATGCTTGAATGGCAGTTCCCTACCCGATGGATATCCCAGTGACCGAGCCGACCGTCGAATTAGCTAAATCTTCCGAACCCATTAAAGCGGGCGCAGAGCCATTGCCCGAAAAGTTAATTCCAGTCACGCCTACAATAAGCGCTGATGCTTCGAAGGTTAAACCAACCTCAGCGCAGCAAAGATCGGTATTGCCTTGGATTATGGGTTTTCTTAAACCCTACAAACTGAAAGTCGTCGCGGCGATTATTTGCTTGATGATAGGCTCGCTCGCTTGGCTATCATTGGGCCAAGGTGTGCGCTTAATGGTTGATGAAGGCTTTGTGCGTGACAATGCGCAGCGGCTGAATGAAATCATACTGTTAGTGCTCGGAATTACCGCCGTCAGTGGCACAGCGGTGTTTTGCCGCTTCTATTTAATGACTTGGCTCGGCGAGCGGGTCAGTGCCGATATTCGTCTAACTGTTTACAATCAACTGCTTAAACTTTCGCCCGCCTTTTACGCTAAGGTTCGCACCGGCGAAGTGATCTCCCGTTTTACCGCCGACTCTACTTTGCTGCAAACCGTGGTGGGCTCGAGTTTATCTATGGCACTGCGCTCTAGTGTGACGGTACTTGGTGGTTTAGTCATGATGGGGATCACCAGCGTTAAGATGACCTTATTAGTGTTATTGGCTGTACCTTTAGTGTTGGGACCTGTGATCTTTTTCGGCCGTAAAGTGCGTACGCTGGCGCGAGAAAGCCAAGACAGGGTTGCCGATCTCGGCGCTTATGTTGATGAAACACTTCATGAAATTCATACGGTACAAGCCTATGGTCATGAAGATAAAGACCGTAGCTTATTCAATACCCGCGTCGAAGATGTGATGTCTGCGGCAAGCGGGCGGATCCGTTACCGTGCCTTGCTGATCTCAACCGTGATGTTTTTAAGTATCGCGGCGATTGCTATGGTGACTTGGGTCGGTGCCCACGATGTGATGGCGGGTAAGATGACGGGCGGCGAGTTATCCGCCTTTATGTTTTACGCTGTGATGGTTGCAGGCGCTGTGGCGACCATTAGCGAAGTAATCGGCGAAATTCAGCGGGCTTCTGGCGCCGCCGAGCGTTTAATTGAACTGGCTGAAACGCCAGTGGATATTCCCGTTGCAACTCATCCTATTGTTTTACCCGCCAAGGTCAGTGGCGAGTTAATGATTGAAGGACTCAACTTTGCCTATCCAGAGCATGATGCCTTAGTGCTAAAACAGCTCAATATGGCTATTGCCGCGGGTGAGCGGGTCGCCTTAGTCGGCCCAAGTGGCGCGGGTAAGAGTACCTTGTTCCAGTTATTGCAGCGCTTTTATGTGCCTAGCGCTGGCAGTATTCGACTGGAAGGAATTGATATTGCTAAGCTTCTGCCACATGACCTTCGGGCGCAGTTTGCTCTGGTGCCGCAGGACTCAGTGATTTTTGCGACCAGCGTACTTGAAAACGTGCGTTATGGCCGAGTCGATGCGACTGAGCAAGAAGTGATTGATGCTTGTATTGCAGCCCGTGCCCACGAGTTTATTAGCGAGTTTACTGACGGTTATCAAACCTATTTAGGTGAGCGTGGCGTGCGGCTTTCTGGTGGGCAAAAACAGCGGATCGCCATTGCACGGGCGATTTTAGCCGACAGACCCATATTGTTACTCGATGAAGCGACCAGCGCTTTAGATGCGGTAAGCGAGCAGAAAGTGAAGCAAGCGCTGGACGTATTGATGGCGGGTAAAACCACCTTGATTATTGCCCACCGCTTATCGACGGTAATCAATGCCGATAGGATTTTTGTGTTCGATAAGGGCGAGATTGTTGCCTGCGGACGCCACCAAGAGTTGATGCAATCGAATGCGTTATATCGTGAATTTGCCAGTCTGCAATTGTTAACCGAAGAGGCCAATGCCAGCGCCTTGAATGAGACAATTTAGGTAAAATAAAACCCAGTTGCTAGCCGAAACGCTCAAGCTAGCTCACTGGGTCTTTTATTGTGCTTTTGTTGCTAAGCTTTGTTAATCAGCTTTGTCTTTAAGTACGGCACTGTAAGTACTGCACTTTAAGTGCGGTCTTCAAGCCTTATCTTTTAGCTCGCGGCGCAGAATTTTTCCTACGGTACTTTTAGGTAATTGCGTCATAAATTCAATGACTTTTGGCAATTTATAGGCGGTCAATTGCTCTCGGCAATAGGTTAGAATGGCCTCTTTAGCCTGTTGATGATCTTGGCTATCATCCTTGAGCACGATAAAGGCTTTAACCGCTTCGCCCGAGTGTTCATCTTTTACTCCCACCACGGCGCATTCGATCACACTTGGATGGCTCGCCAGCACGTTTTCCACCTCGTTGGGATAAACGTTAAAGCCTGAGACTATGATCATATCCTTTTTGCGATCAACAATTTGATGGAAACCTTCCGCTGTTGCTATGGCAATGTCACCGGTTTTAAAGAAACCCTCAGGAGTCATAGCGTTGGCGGTTTCCTGCGGATTATTCCAATAACCTCGCATCACTTGTGGGCCACGCGCGGCTAATTCACCCGCTGTACTTAAGGGAACTTCAAGGTTGTTTTCATCTAAGAGTTTAACTTCAGTGCCAATCACAGGTTTACCAATAGTGCCAAGCTTTTGATAACCTGGCGCATTGAGTGAAATCACTGGTGAGGTTTCAGATAATCCATAACCTTCGCTGATCATATTGCCTGTGGTCTGTTGCCAAATATTCGCCGCTGCAGCAGTGAGTGCAGTGCCGCCAGAGATAGTGATTTTTAAGTGGCTAAAGTCCAGCGCCTTAAACTCGGGTTGATGGCATAGGGCGACAAACAGGGTATTGAGGCCTGCAAATCCCGTGAAGGGGTATTTGGCGAGTGTCTTAATTAAGCCACTAATATCCCGTGGATTTGGAATTAATACCGAGCAACCGCCGCACTCGAAATACAGCACTAAGTTCACCATAAAAGCGTAAATATGGTAAATCGGCAGCGGCGCAACAAAGATATCTTCCCCTTCGGTGATCACGCTCGCGATGCGGGATTTTACCTGCGCCGCATTGGCGAGCATATTGCCGTGGGTCAACATGGCACCTTTCGATAATCCGGTCGTGCCACCTGTGTATTGCAACGCCGAGAGGTCGTCGAGATTTGAGATAAATCGGCTAAAAGGAAGGTCAGCCCCTTGCTTTAAAATCTGACAAAACTCGACATTCTTAAGCCCTGTTTTTGGCTGCACATGCGGATCGATCAAATCTAAAGGATGGGTGGAGATGACGAGTTCTATTTGAGTGCTGTCGATGACTTTGGCCAAGGTCGGCAATAGGTCGGATAACACCACGAGCGCTTTAGCACCAGAATCATTGAACTGATGAATAAGCTCGCGCTCGGTATATAAGGGATTCGTATTAACAAGGATAAGCCCAGCCCTGATTGCGCCGTAGGCCGCGATGACAAATTGGGTGATATTGGGCAATTGAATGGCGATGCGATCGCCGGGTTTGAGTGTGGTCTTATTTTGTAAATAGGCGGCAAAGTAACGAGAGTCGCGTTCTATCTCATTAAAACTGCTGGTTTTACCAAGGCAGGCATAGGCGGGTTTATCGCCATAACGCAGGCTGGTTTTCTCGATCAGATCGACCAGTGATGAGTAGTCTAGTTTGAGTTGAGAGTCTTGATCGTATGCCATGCTGAACTACCTCAAAGATGATGTTTATTAGTTGTTATTATTCTGGAGTTAAACAGGTGTTTAGATTAGAGGGTGTTAGCACTAGAGGTCAATGCTTATCGCGAAAAACATCGCTATGCCAATAACGGTATCTTTATGTAACAAATAGTATTTTTACTCTAAAGCTGAGGCGTTAACGATAGCGTAATTATCGTATCATCGATAAAGCGTAATAAAGCGTAAAGGGAGAGCATTCGAGATCTGTCTTTTGGGGATGAGTGTTTGATTTAGAACGGCGCTTAGGTTGATTCCCCAAGCGCCGATTTAGCGGTTAATGTAGACGGTTACCGATATTAACCGCTAAAAGAAGCCTAGGGACTGAAGAATCCAGTTTCTTGACTCACTTGCTGGCTTGGCTGCTTCACATCCGTCACCGAGAATTGGATCATTTTACGCCCCGAAGGGATGGCATCCTTATCGGCTAATACTGTTACTGGGTAGTCCACTTGCTCGCCCGCGGCCAAGGTAATAATAGGATCGGCAATCAAGCTAAAGGGCATTTCACTGTCGACGGCGAGTTGATACTGCTTAGTGTCCTGCGTTTTGTTGCGGATCTTCAGCTGATAGGTATTTTCAATCTTATTGTCAGCCGTTTCGCGGTACAGGCTCTGACGGTCTCGGATCACGTTAAGCTGGATCTCGCTGCGGCTATTTAAATCTAAACCTATCACTATCAGCATGATCACGACCGCTGCGCCATAGCCTAAGAATCGCGGCGAGCGCCAATAGGAGTAGTTGACTCCCTTAAGATCATTCTCACTCATGTAGCCGATAAGGTTCGGTTTATAATCGAATTTCAACATGGTTTCATTACAAGCATCGACACAGGCACCGCAGTTGATGCACTCATATTGCAAGCCGTTACGAATATCTATCCCTGTTGGGCAGACTTCGACACATAAATTACAGTCAACACAATCACCAAGATTACTCTCTCTGAGATTGGTTTCTTGCTTACGTTTACGCGGGCCGCGGGATTCACCGCGCTTGGCATCATAGGTCACGGTTTTAGTGTTGGCATCGAACATTACCGCTTGGAAACGTGAATAGGGGCAGCAATGTAGACACATTTGCTCACGCATCCAGCCCGCATTCAGATAAGTACAAATGGCGAAAAACCAGACCCAGCTAGTCACCCAAAAGCTGGCATTGCCCGTAAAAATGTCGATATAGAGTTCGCGGGCGGGTATGAAATAGCTGATAAAACCACAGCCAGTGAGCAGGGCGGCGAGACCCCAAAGTAAGTGCTTGGTGCTTCTTTTACCGATTTTGCTGCCAGACCAGGACGCTTTATCGAGTTGCTTGCGTTTGTTGCTGCTGCCTTCGATGCGCGTTTCTATCCACACATAGATAAAGGTCCACGCCGTTTGTGGGCAAAGATAACCGCACCAAACACGGCCCCAGAACACGGTAATAAAAAACAAACTAAAGGCCGCGGCGATAAAAATCCATGCAAGTAGGGTAAAGTCCTGTGGCCAGAGCGTGATGCCAAAGAAGAAAAACTGTTGCTGGCTGATATCTAACAATATCGCTTGGCGGCCATCGATGGAGATAAACGGTAGGGCGAAAAATAGCACGATCAGCAGGCTATTCATCATGGTTCGCAGGCGCTGAAAATCACCTTTCTGCTCACGAAAATGGATGTTGCCTGAGGGCGTATTGCTCCCTGTTGCAGTTTCGCTGGAGAGGATTTTAATCGGAATGTGCAGCTCGACTGAGGAAGGTTTCGCGCTCACACTTTTATTCACATTTGGAGAATTGGGGGTAACTTCGCTCTTGGGCATAAAAGGGTCCTAACGGCTTAAATAAGATTCGCCTCCCTATAGCAAGCGCTAGGCCAAGTTTTAACTGATTCAACCTTATGATATATATGGTTATTTTAATGCTTTGGTTAGATGTTGATCGCGATATATCACACATTGGCGATATATCGCGTTTTTTGCTTGTGTGATTTGAGTTATATTTCACTCGATTGACGTTGGATCCCCAGTTTTTTCATCCGCGATCTCAGTGTACTTGCGGGAACGCCTAGCACATTCGCCGCGCCGAGTGGGCCGGATATTCGCCAGTTTAAACGCTTAAGGGTTTGTTCTATATGCAAGGCTTCCGCTTCTGCTAAGGTTTGTCCTTGGGCCTGAGCTAAGGGGTTATTGCTCGGCATCGCATGGATCTGCAAAATATCGCCTTGGGAAAGAATGGCTTCGCGTTCGAGAATATTTTGCAACTCGCGCACATTGCCCGGCCATGTGTAAGCCATCAGTTTTTGTAACCCTTTTTGGCTCACGCCGCGGATTTTTTTACCTAACTTACGATTCAAATTATGCAGTATATGGCTGACGAGTTCGGGGATATCTTCAATCCTCGCACGCAGTGGCGGTACTTGAATTGGGAATACATTCAAGCGGTAATAGAGATCCATCCGAAATAATCCTTGCTCGACTCGCTTGAGTAAGTCGTGGTGACTGGCGGCGACCAAGCGAATATCCACTTGTATGGTTTCGCTGCCTCCGAGGCGTTCGAAGGATTGCTCTTGGATGACCCGCAGTAGTTTTGATTGGGCTTCTAAACTGAGTTCTGCCACTTCGTCGAGGAACAGTGTGCCTTGGTGAGCAAGTTCGAAGCGACCTTTACGGCGGCTGGTGGCACCGGTAAATGCGCCTTTTTCGTGACCAAAGAGTTCACTTTCTAACAAGGATGCCGAAAACGCGGCGCAGTTGACACTGATCATAGGTTTATCTTTGCGGCGACTGAGTTGATGTAAGTTACGGGCTACAAGTTCTTTGCCTGTGCCATTTTCACCACAAATGAGCACAGTACTGTCGGTATTGGCTACCATATGCAATTGCTGGATCATGTGGCGGATCACGCTACTGCCACCCGAAATATCCACATCACCCGTTTTGTCAGCTAGTTCTGCCTGTAGGTAATGATTCTCGGAGGCAAGTCGCTCCGAGAGCGCTTGCACTTGCGCCAACGCTTGACGTAATGACTGCTCCGTTTGCTTTTGGATACTAATGTCACGAAATATCGCGACTACGCCAATGAGTTCATTATCACGGTAAACGGGCGTAGAACTGTAATGCACGGGAAAGCTACTCCCATCTTTACGCCAGAACACATCATGGGTGATTTCGCGGGTAATGCCATCCTTTAATGTGTTGTAAATTGGGCAATCTTCTTGGGGATAATGGCTACCATCGGCATGGCTGTGATGATGACAGTTATGGATATTTTTGCCCAGTAACTCTTCATTTTTCCAACCTGTCATGCGTTCAGCCGCGGGATTGATAAACACCGCATTCCCGCTTAAATCAAATCCATAAATACCTTCACCGACAGCGTTAAGCAGTAACTGATTTTCAGGCAAGAAATGCTTATCGACTGATTTTTGATTATTGACCGAAATCTTATTTGTCATCTGCGGTACTCAAGCTTGGCTGGTATTGCCCGAGTATACCTTAAGTTGCATGTCGCGATATATCGTGTCTTTGATTGAGTTAGTGAGTATTTCCCACTTTATGGTGACTTATGGGTTTTACATTTTGGCGCCCTAAAGTGCATTTTACCTAACGACACACCTTAAAAAATATTCACTTATAACAAACTGATCTAAAAGAGAAATGACTAATATTCATTCAAAAGTCTGATTTAATATTGGATATTGTCTTATTTATGTTATAAAAATGTTCTTGTTATGTAAAAAATAACTTTGTATTGACCGTAGTTGCAAGGTTTAGGGATGAGAATCGCATAAAGCAGGTCAGGTATTCTAAAAAAATAATAAGCAGTTGGGATGAATATGATGACCTCAAAGAAGCAGAAGTTTGGATTAAGTGCAGTCAGTTTGGCGATTACATTAGCTTTGTCTGGTAGCTTCATTAGCCCGCAAGCCATGGCTGAGGAAGAAGACGCTGCTGTTAAAAATGAAGGCGTGGAAAAGATTGCGGTTGTTGGTTCACGTGCGGCACCACGCTCAATCGGCGATTCCCCCGTTCCAATTGATATTATTAGTAGTGACGACTTAAAAAAGAATGGTTCCACTGACATGATTGATATGTTGGTGACCTCAGTACCTTCGTTTAACTCTCGCGCTCAACCCATCAGTGATGCGGCAACCTTAGTACGTCCCGTTAACTTACGTGGTTTGCCTTCCGACAGTACCTTAGTGTTAGTCAATGGTAAGCGTCGTCACCGCGCAGCTGTGATTGCGTTCCAAGGCGGCGGCATTAACGATGGTGCTCAAGGTCCTGATATTTCGGTTATTCCTGGTTCTGCATTGAAGCAAGTCGAAGTGCTGCGCGACGGCGCTGCGGCGCAATACGGCTCTGATGCGATTGCTGGGGTAATGAACTTTGTCTTAAAAGATAATTCCGATGGTGGCTCCATCACAGTAACCCAAGGTGAATATTACGAGGGTGACGGTGCCACAACCACAGTCGAAGGCGATGTTGGTTTACCGCTGACAGATAATGGCTTCGTTAACTTAAGCTTCCAGTATAAAAATGCGGATGCAACCAGTCGAAGTGTGCAGCGTCCCGATGCGGCTAACTTAGCAGAGCAGGGTAATACTGCGATTAATGACCCCGCTCAAGTATGGGGTAATCCTGAAATCAATGATGACTACTCAGTGTTCATCAACTCAGGCTTAGACATTAATGCCAATATGCATGCCTATGCCTTTGGTAACCTGTCTTCCCGCGATGCTGTGGGGGGATTTTATTATCGTAATCCGCAGGACCGCAGTAATGTGTATACCCCTCCAGAAGGCGGTAACTTATTAGTCGGAGCTATAAATGGTGATCAATCGTCTTGCGTGCTAGTGCCAATTCCTAAAAATGCGGACGGTTCTGATGGCAACGTGTTAGATACAGACGCATACAAGGCGATGGTTGCCGATCCCAATTGTTTTGCCATGAACCAAATTTTCCCCGGTGGTTATACACCGCAGTTCACTGGGACCATTGAAGATATGTCTTTCTTCGCCGGTGTAAAGGGCGATATCGGCGAGTGGAATTACGATTTCAGCGCCGGTACCGGTAGTAACAAAGCCAGCTTCGGCCTTAAAAACTCGTTAAACCCATCATTGGGATTAGATACCCCAACTGATTTCGATACCGGTGCCTATGAGCAAGTTGAAACCACAGTTAACTTAGACTTCTCGCGTTTTATTACTATAGGCGGCATCGAAGACATTAGTTTTGCTTCTGGTTTTGAATGGCGTAATGAGTCGTTTGAGATTTTTCAAGGTGATGAAGCCTCTTGGATTGCCGGCCCCTATGCCGAGCAAGGCTTCAGCATCGGCTCGCATGGATTTAAAGGCTTTGGCCCAGAATCTGCGGGTAAAAATTCGCGCCACAATATTGGTATTTATACGGATTTAGAAGCCTATTTAAGTGATGACTGGTTACTCGGTTTAGCGCTGCGTTACGAAGACTTCTCTACCTTCGGCGATACGTTAAATTACAAGCTGACGGTGCAGTATTCTGCAACCGACGAATTGTCATTCCGCGCTTCACACAGTACGGGCTTTAGAGCGCCAACTGTGGGCCAAGAAAACGTCGTCAACACACAGACATCGATTATTGATGGTCAGTTGATCCAGACCTTTATTGCACCACCCACCGATCCACTTGCGGCATTTTATGGCGGGGAAGTGTTAAAGCCTGAAGAGTCAATAAGCTATGCGCTAGGTGCTGTCTATGAGTACGAAAACTTTTTCTTAACGGTCGATTATTACAACATTGGCGTTGAGGGCCGTATTGCGCAGTCGAGTAAGATTGATGTTGAAGCTAAAGACTATGATGCACTGCGTGCAGCGGGCGTTGAGTTCCCTGAGTTGATCCAAGGCGTGAGTTATTACACTAACGACTTTGATACTACCACTCAAGGTATCGATATCGTCGCCTCCTATGATGCGGAAATTCTGTCGGGTAATGCTAAATTTAGTCTTGCCTATGGTTGGACCGATACCAGCGTTGATAAATTCGATCCAGAAACCACTGATGAAGGTAAAGTTCGCCGTTTAGAAGATGGTATTCCAGCGCATCGTGCAACCTTAAGCTGGGCGCAGTCATGGGATCAATTAAGCATGTCACTGCGTGGTAACTACTTCGGTGAGTACTATGCGACTCATGCTGATGATACCTCTGATTGGGGTTCTGAAATGGCCGATGCTGCTGTCACCATAGATTTGGAAGTGAGCTATGAGTTATTTGATGGCTTAACGCTGGCGGTAGGGGCAAATAACCTATTCGACCAAAAAGCGCAAAAGCTGAAAGTGGGCGATGATTACGCTTATTCTCAACTTGGTGGCGTTTACTATGAAAGTGGGCCGTTCGATTACAACGGTGGCTTCTACTATGGCCGTGTAAATTACCGTTTTTAATGAGTAAGCCAATTTATAGAAGCGATTTCTAACCCACCTTTCAAGAAATTTGGCTTTTATAGATTTGAAGTGAAGTGAGCAAAAAGGCTGCAGTGCAGCCTTTTTTATTGGTTGATTTTTCGTTAGCTGCGATTCGTTTGTGCGGCAGCAAGGCCATTCAACACATCACTCATACTGAGTTTTGACGGCAAAAGAATGCCATTGGGTGCGCTTGGACCGTAGATTTTATTGTATGGCGTACCAGGTACACCTTCATGGCGCATATAGCTTTCAATCGTTTTGTTGGCCTCACTCCAGTTGCCTTGCATCAGGATAATGTTGTCTGCCATTAAGGCATTCACAATTTGTTCCCTGTGGGTAACTTCGGCTTTATTGGTTTGGCAAATGGTGCACCAATCTGAAGTAATATCGACAAATACGGTATAGCCTTGGGCAACCAGAGGCGCAATTTGCTCGGGTGCTAAGGTGTGCCATTGCAGTTTTTGATAGGCTTGATAATCCTCGCCTTTATGCACAAACCCAATAATCGCGCCAAGTCCTAAGGCGAAAAATCCCAGTACAAATATCACCGCCAGCGGTATGGTTTTTCCTTTTTGTCTTTGCCAAAGCAGCAGCAAGATAGCGCCGATTAATAGACAAAGAATGATAATACTGATCAGAGTAATAGTGCTCATAAAACTTCCTGCTGGAGAATGGCGTGCCTTTATTAAACATTGAGGCTTAGGAATACAGACTTAGATTCGTGCTTATCTTAGCGGTTAACGGCTTAAAGCAGCATGAATTTATGGGATTTCATTTGAGCTGCCCTTTGACGCATTCAGTTGCAATTGTGTTTTGCGCCTGCTGTGGAGTCTTTGTAAGCTGGGCAAGATGATAGTTACCGCTATAACAAAAATAAAAGGAAATAAGATGACACCTTTACCATCGTGTCGACGCTCGTCGGCTAGGCCGCTTTGGTCATTATTCGTGTTGCCGTTGATCGTATTCTGCTCGAGCCTGAGCTATGCCGAACCCGCCAAAAAGGCCGAAGATAAAGCCGACAAGCTTGTCCCTGAGGTGGTTAAAACCGAGCATAAGATGACGATTCAAGGGCAAAAAGTCAGTTATCAAGCGATCAGTGGCGAGACTATTTTAAAGGATGATAAAGACGAACCGCTGGCGAGTATTTTCTCTATTAGCTATTTACGTAACGATATTAAAGATAGCAGTACACGCCCAGTCACTTTTATCTTTAACGGCGGTCCGGGTTCGGCCTCGCTCTGGTTGCACATGGGCTTATTCGGTCCTAAACGTGTGGTGGTGCCGGATGCAAAGGACGATGGCGCAGCACCTTATCGCATTGAATCAAACGATTACTCTATGCTCGATGAGTCCGATCTCGTGTTCATCGATCCCGTAGGTACTGGCTTTAGCCGCGCTTTGGGCGATAAAAAAGGTGCGGATTTTTGGGGCGTGAAAGAAGATGCCCAGTCGATTGCCGAGTTCATTCGCCGCTGGTTGATTGAGCATAAACGTTGGAACTCCCCTAAATATTTGGCCGGCGAGAGTTACGGTACTACTCGCGCGGCAGCACTTGTGAATGAATTGCAGGGCGGTTGGACTGACATTTCGGTCAATGGAATTATGCTGATTTCATCCATTCTCGATTTTAGTCATGCCCGCTACCAGCCGGGTAACAACCTGCCATACATTGGTTTTTTACCGACCATGGCGGCAACGGCTTTTTACCATAATAAAGTCAGCGCTGCGGATAAAGCTTTAGGGCTGGAGGCTTTTATTGAGGAAGCGCGCCAGTTTGCGATCAAAGATTATGCCCTCGCGTTGTTGCAAGGCAGCCGCTTAACCCCCGATGCCTATCAAGCGGTACGTCAAAGTTTGGCGCGTTTTACGGGGTTAAGTGAGCACTATTTAGATCGTGTTAATTTGCGCGTGAGCGCCAGTCGATACACTAAGGAGCTGATCAGAGATCAAGCTTTGACGATAGGGCGGTTAGACAGCCGCTACACAGGTAAAGACTACGACAGTGGCGGCGATTCAACCGACGATGACCCATCAGGTTATGGGATTGATGGCGCTTATACGGCTGCCATGCATCAATATCTGTATGACGATTTGGGCGTGACCTTATCCCGTCCTTTCAATGTACTTTCCGTTGATGTGAACCGGAGTTGGAATTGGAATATCAGTGGTAAGCAGATGCACTATGTCAACGTTGCGCCTTATCTTGGTCAAGCGCAGCGTGAGAACAAAGATCTGCGGATTTTTGTCGGCAATGGTTACTTTGACTTTGCGACGCCATTTTTTGCCACCGAAAATACCTTTGCCGATAACGGCATAGATAATAGTCGTGTGAGTATGCATTACTATAAAGCGGGACACATGATGTACGTTGAGCCCGAATCCTTAACTCAGTTAGTGAAGGATATCCGTGCTTTTTATCAGCCTAAATAGCCGTTAATTTATCGACAAACGGATGGATTAGCGTTAACGCCTTAATGGCGCAATGCTAGAATAGCAAGCAAGTTTAAGGCCCCAGAGTTTAACTACATCAAAGGGGCCTTTTTATTCGGCGTAAGGTGTGTTCAATGAGTTTTAGTACTTGGTTAGGTTTATTGGCGATTTGTTGTTTGGGGGCTATGTCGCCGGGCCCAAGTTTAGCTATGGTGGTGCGCCATACCTTAGGCGGTGGACGGGGCAAGGGCATAGTGTGTGCGTGGGCACATTCGATAGGCATTGGGATTTATGCGTTGGTGACGTTACTCGGCTTAGCGGTTGTACTTAAAAAGGCGCCCTTAGTCTTTAATGGCATTGCGATTCTCGGTGCTTTGTATCTGGCTTGGATGGGAGTTCAGGCGCTGCGTTCCAAGGGCGGTATGCAAGCTAAATTGGCCGCAGGGGAGGCGACAGATACCTTGACCGCCGCCCGTGATGGTATCGCCATTTCCTTATTTAATCCTAAAATCATGCTGTTTTTCCTCGCGTTATTCAGCCAATTCGTGATGGTGGCCGACAGCATGACGGCTAAAGCTTTAATCGTTTTTACCCCTTTAGTGGTCGATGGACTTTGGTATACGCTTATCGCTTTATTGTTATCCCACTCAAGCGTGTTGCCTAAACTACGGGAAAAGGCAGGGTTAATTGATAAGTTGTCCGGCGTGGTGTTGATACTGCTGGCATTCCGCGTGGTATACACGCTTTAGTTATTGATTGCAGGTCATCTGTTTCAACAAACAAAAACGCCATCAATCGATGGCATTTTTTATGTTTTCGCTATGCATGAAAGGCGTGCTTAGCCTTTAAACATTTGCACTGAATTGTCGGTCTCTTCTGCCACCGCTTCTTGGAGAATTGGCGGATTCGCGATGTGATCGTCTAAGTTGTCACTCAGCATTTCTTTGAATTCACTGCTAAACCATTCTAATGCACTTTCTTTCTCGGCGCCGAGATCCGCTGATTTAATTGCGGCTTCGAAGGCGTTAAAACGTGCCGCGGCAAAACGGAGTGCTGTGCCCACTTTACCTACATCTGCTTCTTGTTGACTTAGCTGATTGGCTAAGGCAATAAACTGATCGGCAAGTTCGTAAATGGTGGTGTTGCTCGTGTCGGTCATGGCGTTCACTCTAAAAGTAACAGATTAAAGTTCGATTCTAACTTAATTGACGTAAGAAGGAATCGTCAGGCATTAACTATTGGGATCTGTGTCGGTAATGACGACTCCGGTTTGGGAGTCATAACTGATCGAGAGTTTGTCGTTTGTTCGATAGAAATAAGTGCACTGGCCAGGATTGGTATAACTGGCTTTGTAGTCGGTTTCTGTCGCATCAACATTTAAGCGCGAGACACTCGGTTGGGTATTTTGGAATAATACTTCCCATACCGAGATACAGTCTTCGACATTATCAAGCGACGGTGAGGCTTCATTACCAAAGATATAGTGCTGTGCAGGCCAGCCGAAGGCGTTAAAATCCACTTGTTCAGATTGCGCAGTGCCAAATACGGGTAAGTCTTCTTTTGGACCTGAGCCCACTTTTACCGCCCAAACGGAGCGGGCCAGATTAATGGCTGACTTAAAGCCACCGCCTGCGGCTTTGACTGTGGCGATTTGCGCATCTTGCTGCACATTGATAAATTTTGGCAGGGCCACTACCGCTAAAATACCGAGCACTATGATGACCACCACAAGCTCTATTAAGGTGAAACCCGTTTGATGTCGTTGTATCAATTTATCAGAATGTTGGATCATCATGGCGTATTAGACAGTGCGAGAATGGGCGCACTATAGCATTTAAATTCGAATGTTTTAAATTGAAAGTCTTAAAGCGAAACACTGCAAACATAGCCTTATCACTTATCGACAAGCATAACCTTCAAACTTGCCATTCTACTGCAGGGCTTTTAAGCTAACCCGATAATAGGATTGAGGAAGTAAAATCGTGACTCAGGCGACATGGCAAACATTTATCGATGAGCAAAGGGCTTTGCCTTATTTTCAGCAACTAAGTGCATTTGTAGACAATGAACGTAGGGCTGGGAAAGTGGTTTATCCCCCCGAAGCCGATGTTTTTAATGCTTTTACTATGACTCCGCTTGAAAAGGTTAAAGTGGTATTGATTGGCCAAGATCCCTATCACGGCCCAGATCAAGCCCATGGTTTATGCTTTTCGGTCAAACGCGGTATTAAACCGCCGCCTTCCTTAGCCAATATGTACAAGGAATTAGCGACAGATATTGATGGCTTTACCATTCCATCCCACGGGGATTTATCCGCATGGGCGGAGCAGGGGATATTAATGCTCAATACGGTGCTGACCGTTGAGCAAGGCAAGGCGCACTCCCATGCCAAAGCGGGTTGGGAAGTGTTTACGACTGCCGTGCTGGAATTATTAAATCGCCAGACTCAGCCGATTATCTTCGTGCTTTGGGGCAGTCATGCCATCAAAAAAGGTCAAGTGATTAACGCACCGCAACATCAAGTGCTTACTGGGCCGCATCCTTCACCTTTATCGGCCTATCGGGGTTTTTTTGGCTGTGGGCATTTTTCTCAAGTGAATCAATTATTACTTGAGCGGGGCGAGGCGCCGATCCGCTGGCAGGTTTAATCTTAGGGTTGCGGGTTTGAGGCAATAAAAAAGGTCTTACTGAGTAAGACCTTTTCTTTGGGCTAAAAATGAATTAGCGAGTAATCAATGATTACGGTCGACCGAAATCTTAGCTAGCGCAACTAAGGCTTGCTTGTAGTCGCTGTCGGGTAGAATCGATAATGCCTCGATGGCTTTCTCTGATTCTTCAATCGCTTTTTGCTGGGTGTAGTTTAACGCGCCGCAATGGTGCAGTGCTGCCACTATTTTATCTATGGCCTGTGTACCATCGCCTTGCTCAATTGCTTGACGTATGAGGTGTTTCTCTTCGTCTGTGCCATGGGCAATGGCATAGATGAGTGGCAGAGTTGGTTTACCTTCAGCAAGATCATCACCTATGTTCTTGCCTAGCTCATCACTGTCGGCGGTATAGTCGAGTAAATCGTCGGTAAGCTGGAAGGCGGTACCAAGGTATTTACCATAGTTACCTAAGGCGGTTTCTTGCTCTGGCGTCGCACCCGCTAACACACCCGCAAGCAGAGTGGCCGCTTCAAACAACTTAGCGGTTTTGCAATAAATGACCCGCATATAGCTTTCTTCTGTGGTGTCAGGATCGTTGCAATTCATCAGTTGTAAGACTTCGCCCTCGGCCAACACGTTCGTGGTATCCGCTAACACTCTGAGCACTTTCATGCTGTCGAGTTCAGTCATCATCTGGAATGAACGGGTATAAAGAAAATCCCCGACCAGCACGCTGGCGCTATTGCCGAACAGTGCGTTGGCGGTTTCTCGTCCGCGGCGCAATGTCGATTCATCAACTACATCATCGTGGAGCAATGAGGCCGTATGGATAAACTCAATAATCGCCGCTAGCTTAAGATGCGCTTCGCCTTCGTAGCTCACCGCACGCGCGGCTAATACCGACAGCAGAGGACGAAGACGTTTACCACCACCATTAATAATGTAAAAACCTAATTGATTAATTAGGGCGACATCTGATTCAAGCTGTTTATATATCAGCTGATTGACTGCTTGCATATCAGTGTCAGCCAGTTGACGAATAGCGTTTAAATCCATAGTAGACTCTGGTTGTGGGGTCATTACGTACCGGCCCCTGTTTAGGCTCACGTGTTATAATGAAATGAATTTTACCTAAAATTCTGACATATGACAGCACTAGCTCAACTAATGTGAGAGTTAATCCGGTCTTTTTTTATTCTTTCCTAATTAGGGCTTGCCAGAGTTATATTCTTCGCGTAAACTCCGCGCCCATTGTCAATAAAGTTTTTATAGCACCCTGCCTCATCCAAGAATGAGCCCGCGTGTTAGGAATTGGAGTAAAATAGCTATGTACGCTGTTTTTCAAAGTGGTGGTAAACAACACCGTGTAGCCGAAGGCCACACTGTTCGTTTAGAAAAGTTAGAAGTTGCAACTGGTGAAACTATCGAATTCGATCAAGTTCTTTTGATCGCTGATGGCGAAACAGTGCATGTTGGTGCTCCTTTAGTAGCTGGCGGTAAAGTCGTTGCTGAAGTTGTAAGTCACGGTCGTGGCGATAAAGTAACTATCGTTAAGTTCCGTCGTCGTAAGCATCACGACAAGAAAATGGGCCACCGTCAGTGGTTCACTGAAGTTAAAATTACTGCTATCAACGCATAATAGGAGTCTAACTCATGGCACATAAAAAAGCTGGCGGTTCTACTCGTAACGGCCGCGATTCAGAAAGTAAACGTCTAGGTGTTAAGCGCTTTGGCGGTGAATCAGTTCTAGCTGGTAACATTATCGTTCGTCAACGTGGTACTAAATTCCACGCTGGTGTAAACGTAGGTATTGGTCGTGACCATACTCTGTTTGCTCTGACTGACGGTAAAGTGAAATTCGAAGTTAAAGGCGCTAATAACCGTAAGTTTATTAGCATCGAAGCTTAATTTTCGAACCTAGCTTATACTGTTAAAGCCCCGCCATTGGTGGGGCTTTCTGTTTTTTGTGCTTCTATTTACGCCGTGTAGATGCTTGAGTTGGTAAATGATTACCAAGAATGAGCATTGACAGGTAAGATTGGGAGCAAAGTATCTCGAGTTTTTTGGCGACCAATGAAGTTAGACGGTATAATTGCTTCATTCAGTGGTGCCAGGAGTAAGTATGAAGTTTGTCGATGAGGCAGTAATTAGGGTCGAAGCAGGCGACGGCGGTAGCGGTTGTGTTAGCTTTAGGCGCGAAAAGTATGTACCTGATGGTGGTCCTGATGGTGGTGATGGTGGCGACGGCGGCAGTGTTTTCCTGCAAGCTGACGAAAACTTCAACACTTTGATCGAGTTCCGTTTTGAACGTTTTCACATGGCTGAACGTGGCGAAAATGGTCGTGGCCGTGATTGTACCGGTCACAGCGGTAAAGATCTGATCTTAAAAGTTCCTGTTGGTACTCGCGCGGTCGATCATGATACTGAAGAAGTCCTTGGGGATTTAACGACCCACGGTCAAAAGCTATTGGTTGCCAAAGGTGGTTTCCATGGTTTAGGTAACACCCGTTTTAAGAGCAGTACTAACCGTGCCCCACGTCAAAAGACGTTAGGAACACCTGGTGAAGTTCGTAGCCTTAAATTAGAGTTGTTACTGTTGGCTGACGTTGGTTTGCTTGGCATGCCTAACGCAGGTAAGTCGACATTCATTCGTGCTGTTTCCCGTGCAACGCCGAAAGTGGCTGATTATCCGTTTACAACACTAGTGCCTAACTTAGGTGTGGTTAATCCACGTCCTGGTCAAAGCTTTGTGATTGCGGATATTCCAGGTCTTATCGAAGGTGCTGCCGATGGTGCGGGTTTAGGTATTCGCTTCTTAAAGCATCTTGAGCGTTGTCGTATTCTACTGCACATCATCGATATTGAGCCGATTGACGGAACCGATCCGGTTGAGTCTGCGCGCGCTATTGTTGGTGAGCTTGAGAAATATTCTCCAAAGTTGGCGAGCAAGCCGCGTTGGTTAGTCTTTAACAAAACCGATTTGCTGCTCGAAGAAGAGCTGCAAGAAAAGGTTGACCGTATCGTTAAAGAAATGGGTTGGGAAGGTGACGTTTACACGATTTCTGCCTACAACCGCGACGGCACTAATGAGTTGGCATTAAAACTCCTCGATTATATTGCGAGCCTGCCACCAGAAGACAATGAGGTTGACCCAGATAGTGAAGTCGAGTTCAAGTGGGATAATTATCATCAAGCCAACCTTGATTCATTAAATGAAGACTATGTTGATGAAGATGATGACGACGACTTTGATGATGACGACTACGACGTAGAAGTTATTTACCAGAGATAATCTTAACGTCCTAATTTTGAGAGTTCAGTGTACGCAGATACTCAAAATGATATTACTCGGCAAGTTGTGCGTGCTGCACAATTGCTACTGGCCTACGGCGCAGAATCTGATTTAGTTGAAGAAATCAGCCAGCGTCTAGGTCAGGCTTTAGGCCTTGCCAGCGTAGAACTCTCCATTTCCTCCAATTCCCTCGTATTAACCAGTTTGGTTCATGGTCGATGCATCACTACGACTCGTCGCATTCGTGAGCATGGCATTAATATGACCATAGTTTGTGAATTGCAACGCATCTGTTTATTAGCTGAAAAAGGGCTGTATGGCCCCAATGAAGTGCGTAAACGTTTGGCGCGGATTGAGCCTAAAAGCTATCCTCCAAGCTTAGTTGTCTTCATGATTGGCCTGTCTTGTGCTAGTTTTTGTCACCTGTTTAATGGTGATCTTATCTCGTGTGTGATTACCTTTTTTGCCGCAGCAGTGGGTATGTCAGTACGTTTAGCGATTGCTAAACGGCATTTTAATTTATTGATTAACTTTGCCGTCACCGCTTTTGTCACCAGCATGTTGGCTCAAACGGGCTATGTGTTTGAATTGAGTGAAACCCCTAAGGCAGCAATGGCAGCGAGTGTGCTAATGCTAGTGCCTGGTTTTCCGATGATCAATGCGATATCGGATATGGTGAAAGGGCATATGAATGTCGGCATTTCCCGTTGGGGCCATGCGACCTTATTGACCGTTTCTTCGGTCATAGGGATTACGATCGCGATGCAGATCGGCGGGATTTTCCTATGATGGAATTACTGATAACGCTGCTGCACGATGCTTTTTTCTCAGCAATCCCCGCCGTAGGATTTGCTATGGTGTTTAATGTTCCTAAACGATTTCTTGCCTATTGCGCTATAGCGGGAGCCATTGGTCATAGCTCGCGCACCTTAATGCTACAGTTTGGTTTACCAATTGAGTGGGCCACCTTTGCCGCGGCTGCTATCGTCGGGATTATTACCATAGGGTTTGGAAAACGCCACTTAGCCCCCCCTTTAATGTATGCTGTCGCCGCCATTATTCCTATGATCCCAGGTACTTATGCTTTTAATACTGTCATTGCCTTAGTGCAATTGACTGCCCAGTCGCAGGTGAGTCCTGAGCTGACGGCACAAGTGATTAGTAATGGCCTCAAAACCGTCTTTATTCTCGGGGCGTTAGCTGTGGGGCTAGCCATGCCGAGCTTGCTGTATTTCAGAACCCGCCCCGTCATTCAATAATTCTATTTCAATAAAACAGGAGTGAGCATGCGCATTGCTATGATAGCCGCGATGGCAAACAATCGAGTCATAGGGAAAGAGAATAAAATGCCATGGCATCTTCCTGAAGATTTACGTCACTTTAAAGCCATGACTTTAGGTAAGCCTGTGGTGATGGGGCGTAAGACCTTTGAGTCCATTGGTAGACCCCTTCCTGGTCGACATAATATAGTGATTTCACGTCAAACGGATCTCGTCATTGAGGGCGTGACTTGTGTGACCTCTTTTGATGCAGCCAAACAAGCCGCCGGCGAGTGTGAAGAGTTAGTGGTGATTGGTGGCGGACAGCTTTATGCCGAGTTATTACCTTACGCAGATACCTTATATTTGACGCAAATCAAGCTAGAGGTTGAGGGCGATACATTTTTCCCCCATTGGGATGACGGAACTTGGAAAGAAACGGAATCTTTGTCTAGTATAAATGCGGATGGTTTGGAATATCGCTTTATCAATTTGGTAAAAAAATGTTAAATTGCAGCCTCTGTTGTGTACCCTGTGTGTATGGGGCGTCAGTTTATCTAACGTATTGCATCATATCGGACATTTAGTTTTCACGGAAAGAAGAGATAGCCGATTTCGTTATCCTAGATTTCGAACGAGAGCTAAAGCCAAGAGGTCAATACCCTTGAGAGACGAGATGCAGCCCATACAAAATTGATAATAAAACTATAAGAAAGTATTAAGGAGTATCGGATGCGTCTTATGCCTGTAGCCTTGGCTGCGTTAATTGGATTTAGCTATATCACTGTACCAACCCCTGCTGTTGCGGGCGTTGATCCACTTGTCGCGAGTATTTGCGATTACGTCAAAGCTAACGATAAAAACCGCTTACGTAAAAAATTAAAAGAAAGCCGCGTTAAGCTACGTCAGATTTACAGTGGCATCAGTTGCGATGGCGCAAGTCTATTGCGTACCGCTTACGGCGCGAGTGCTAATGATGCCGGTGAGTTTGTGGCTAAACGTTTGTCAGTGACGGAACTGAGTGTCGCTGAAGCGGATGGTATGACTATCCAAGCTTGGGCTGAAGCAAACGGTCATGGTGATAGCCCTATCACTGCTGCAGTGAAAGAGCGTCTTGGCGCTGCTGCGGGCGGCGAAGAAGAGTAATCGCTGAGCTGGACTCGTTGCACCGAACTAGCGGCACTTTAGCTCTATTTGCAGCTTAGTAATATTAAGTGACGAGTATTAAGCAATGGGTTTAAGCCATTAGCGTTAAGAGTCTAGTATTAAGCGCTTTGCATTAAACATCTTGCCTTGAATCAGAAAAAATGCCGAACTTAAGTTCGGCATTTTTTATGGCCCTAATTTGCACTAAGTCGGTCAGACCGAGTGATTGGTATGATAGGGAAAGTAAATTTGGCGCAAAAAAAGGGCCGCTAAGCGACCCTTGGTTTAGAAGATTTTAGCAATTAACATTTAGACTCTAAATTCGCCGACTGAGGCTTGAAGCTCTTCGGCTAGTTTGGCGACTTGATGGCTAGACTGAGCCGTTTGATCTGCGCCGATAGCCGTTTCTTCCGAAATGGCAGCAATATGCTCCAGTTTCTCAGACACTTGCTGACTCACTAAATTCTGCTCTTGAGCAGCATGGGCGATATGAGTGCCTGAGTCATAGGCCTTATGCACAGACTGGCTAATGGTTTCGAGGGCAATGTTGGCTTGCTCAGTTTTTTCAACACAGGCATTTGCCTGAGCACGTCCCATATCCATGGCGGCAACGGCTTGCTCTGCACCTTGTTGCAACACTTCGATCATCTGTTGGATCTCTCGGGTCGATACTTGAGTACGTGAGGCTAAGCTACGGACTTCATCGGCAACTACCGCAAAACCACGACCTTGTTCACCGGCTCTAGCAGCTTCAATGGCGGCGTTAAGGGCGAGTAGGTTAGTCTGCTCTGCAATGCCACGGATCACATCCAAAATTGAGCCAATTGAGGCGCTATCAGACTGCACTTTATTGATCACAACGCCTGCCTTGGCGACTTCATCGGCTAAAGCCAAAATAGTCAGTTTGTTCTCTTCGGCAATGGCGCGCATATGCTGAGTTTCTTGGTCGGCTTGCTTGATTTGCTCAAGGGCTTGATCGGCACTTAACGACACTTGTTGCGCGCTAGAGCTCAGTTCTGTGGTTGCAGTGGCCACTTGGTCCACTTGGCTTTTTTGTTCTTGAATACCTGAGGTGGTTTGCGCTGTGATTGCTGACGTTTGTTCAGCTGCCGCGGCCAGTTGGTTCGACCTATCCAAGATACCGATAATCAAACTGCGTAAGCTATCGACGAGACGGTTGCAGTTTTTCGCTAGCTCCGCAAATTCATCGTGTCCAGAGTCATCCAGCTTATGGGTAAGGTTGCCTGAGGCTAAGACGTTAAGGGCATTGTTCACTTGGCTGAGTGAGCGTTTGAGCGGGTTCACTACAGCAAAACTCACAATGACAGCGACAACAATGGCAACTAACACCACAATCATTGTTTGTATGCTAGCAGAGTCAATCTTAGCTATGGTGTCGTTGCTCATGTTTGCGGCAACAAGTTCGATGTTATTACTCACATCATCCATGTTGGAATTAATAACTTTCACGTCTTTTTCGATAATAGCGAGTTTGAGCACAGCTTCTTTAGCATGGGAAAGCTGGCTCGATTTCAGCTGCAACATAGATTGCGGGCCGGTAACGAGCGCTAAAACTTTTTCAATATCTTTAGTGACTGAACTTAAGGTATCCGCATCGACGATACCTTGACCGTGACGATTCACATATTCAAGTTTGTTCTTGGTTTCGCTGATAATGTAGTCAAGTTCTTTAGAGATCAGTTCGTGCTTACTGTCTTCTTCATTGGTCACTAAGTCTGCGATAGTGGTGATGATATTCCCGAGGCTAGTATCAATCGCGCTGGCTGACGCGGCCAGACTTTGCTCATCGGGATTTTGACTGCTTTCTAAATCAACAATATCGAGCAGTTCCGATGAGGCATCATCGGCGGCATTTTCGAGTTTTTTCTTTAGATTAACTAACTGTTCTTGCTTGCTTAATGAAGCTTCACGTTCGGCGATCATGGCAAGGCTGTCTTGCTCAAAGGTTGAGAAGCTACCGCTTAATTGACTGATTAAGGAGGAGAGCGCTGGCTGACTTTTCACTAATTGAGTGACATTGGCTATTTCGTTTTTGAACTGAGTGCCATGATCATCGAACACTTTACGAATACTGGGAATATTGGCCGATTTAGGCGTGTGATAAGCAATCAGGATTTGTCTTTGTTGCTCGCTCAAGGTTTCACTGAGGTGAGTGGTCGACTTAAGCGCTGGCAAGCTTAATTCTTGCATCATCGCCGAGCTGGCTTTTAGGCTGTTGTTGGTGAGGTAGGATGTAAATCCCAGCACCACGAGCAAAAGCGTGACAATACCAAAACCGCCAATCACTCTGGTGGCTACGTTAAATTTCATAGGATACTCCGATTTTTATTATATTTTTCCAAATGAAAACAGGGCGATTTCAGGGTTAGGCGGCTCAGTCTGTTATCGACTTTAAGCTGTTTTAGTTTAACTCTTTTTTAACTTTTTTTGGGTAATTTTTTGGTCTTTTTCAAGATGCCATAGGGTTAAGTGTTCACCCCAGCAACAACCTGTATCTAAAGCCTTTAATTTAGTATCGCCGATATTGCCCATCAGTGCTGCCCAATGGCCGAAAACCAAGGTGTGACTCTGGCGCAGGGGCGAAGCAAACTCAAACCAAGGTTTGAGTTGTGGATTAGTACAGTTTTCAGGAGGTTGTTTACAGTCAAAATCGAGTCGGCCATCGACATAGAGGTAGCGCATGCGTGTTAATGCGTTGATGCAGTAACGTAGGCGCTCTATGCCAATTGCACTTGGGTCCCATTGTTCGGCACTATCCGAATACATTTGGGCTATCAGTGCCTCAAGATAATCATCTTGTTTGAGTGCGCAACTGACGAGTGCGGCTTCTTCTCTTAATACTTCAAGCGACCACTGCGGTGGTACACCCGCATGACTCATGATGAGTTGGTGCTCGGGTAATTCACGCATTAGGGGTTGCTGTCTCAGCCAGTCAATTGAGGCTGAAATATCGGGCGATTCAAGAATTTCAGTTAAATTATCGCTGGGCTTAGCGCGTTTGAGCTTGCCGTGTAACGCCATTAAGTGGAGATCGTGATTGCCTAAAACCGTTTTAGCGGAATCACCTAAAGAACGAAAAAAGCGCAGTGTAGCTAAGGAATCTGGTCCGCGAGCAACAAGATCACCTACAGCCCAGAGTTCATCACGGGAGGGATTAAAATCGACCTTAGCGAGTAATTTTTGTAATTCAGCGAAACAGCCTTGAATATCACCAACAAAATAATGCGCCACAGTACCCCTTTCCTAACGATATTAATGTAGTAAGCCTGGGGTCGCTAAACGGAAGGGACGGATCGTCGCTTGGAAATGCTCACCCGATTCGCTGACCATACCATAAGTGCCATGCATTATGCCAAGGGGTGTATCGAGCACTGTGCCACTGGTGTATTGATAGGCGGCATTTGGCGCTATGGTTGGTGTTTCACCGACAACTCCGGCGCCTTGGACTTCACTGGTATTGCCATTGGCATCTGTGATTATCCAGTGACGGGTTTCGAGTTTAGCCGCCTGCTCACCTAAATTGATGATAGTGATGGTATAGCTGAAGAGGTATTTTTCATCCTCGGGCGAGGACTGCTGCTCTATATATTCAGTTTTAACTTCAACCCGAATGGAGGTGTCCAATGCGCTCATTCTTGTTCCTAGGCTCTGGTTAAAGGGCACCTAAGTGCCCAGACATATTTATGCTTTCTTATCGCAAACCATGTTAGCCATAGCAACATACTGTTGCACGCTAATCTGCTCTGGGCGTTGACTTGAGTCAATCCCTAATTGCTCGAACTCATCGTCAGATAACATGTGCTTTAAGTTATTACGCAGAGTCTTACGACGCATGTTGAACGCCGTAGTACAAAGGTGACGTAGTACGGTCACATCTTTGCAAGGGAACGGCTTTACAGCGTATGGCAATAACCGTACGACTGCTGAGTCCACTTTAGGCGCAGGGGTAAAGCTGTGGGGCGGCACTTCGAGAACCGGAACCACTTGGCAGAAGTATTGTGCCATGACAGTTAAACGGCCATAGGCTTTACAGCCTGGGCTTGCCGATAAACGCAGTACCACTTCTTTTTGTAGCATAAAGTGCATGGTTTCAATCTGTTCGGCAAATTCGAACAGGTGGAACATCAGCGGCGTTGAAATGTTGTAAGGTAAGTTACCGAACACTTTCATTTTTTTGCCAGGCACACTCAGTTGGCCAAAATCAAACTGCAGTGCATCACCTTGGTGAATAGTCAGTTTATTTTTAAGGACTGGGTGTTGATGTAAGCGTTCAACCAGATCGCGGTCGAGTTCGACGACAGTCAGATTATCCACAGCATCGGCTACAGGTTCAGTTAAGGCACCAAGGCCAGGGCCGATTTCGACCATCACATGGTGATTATCGGGTGCAATTGCACCCACAATGCGGTCAATCACATTGCCGTCGGTAAGGAAGTTTTGTCCGAATCGCTTTCTGGCCGTGTGGCCTAAATGTACTTTGTTGCTCATTAATAATGTAATCGTTTAGTTCTTTGAGGATAACTCAATGGCTTTATTCAGAGCACAGACAAAACTGCCAATATCGGCCTTGCCTGTACCCGCGAGATCGAGCGCCGTACCGTGGTCAACCGAGGTACGAATATAAGGTAAACCTAAGGTGATGTTTACCGATTTGCCAAATCCTTGTGACTTGAGAACGGGAAGTCCTTGGTCATGGTACATGGCCAAGACGACATCGGCGTCCTGTAAATATTTAGGTTGGAACAGGGTGTCGGCCGGTAATGGGCCGACAATATTCATCTGGAACTCTTCTCGCAACTCGTTGAGTGCAGGAATAATCACGTCGATTTCTTCATGCCCTAAATGGCCGTCTTCACCTGCGTGTGGATTGAGACCACAGACATAAATTTTCGGTGAAACTATGCCAAATTTACTGATGAGATCAGCATGTAGAATCTTGATAATATGCTGTAAGCGTTGGCGTGTTATGGCTTTTGCAACATAGGCCAGAGGAATATGGGTGGTCACGAGTGCCACTTGCAAACCCGGCGTTGCCAGCATCATCACTACATCGGGGCAATTTGCTTGATGGGCAAAAAACTCAGTATGGCCACTAAAGGAAATACCTGCTTGATTGATAATGCCTTTATGCACTGGGCCTGTCACGACAGCATCAAACTCGCCGCTCATGTTTTTCTCGCCCGCATAACGCAAGGTTTCAACTACATAAGTGCTGTTTTGCTCATCGAGCTGACCGCAAATCGATTCGCTCACCAACTTAAAGGGCGCTATGGTTAATGTGCCCGCTTCTTGTGGCTTAGGAGCTTGATTTGGCTGGTAAGGGCGGAAAGTCACTTGCAAACCGAGTCGTTTCGCACGGCTCGCAAGTAATTCTGGATCCGCACAAACGACTAACTCAGCAGACCAAGCCTGCTGAGCGAGTTGTACGACTAAATCGGGGCCAATACCTGCGGGTTCGCCTGGGGTAACGGCAATACGTTTAGTGCTCAATTAGAATTAACCTCGATTGGTCTCTGGCTGGAAGATTTCAATGTATGCGTCTGAACGCATTTCGTCTAGCCAGTTTTGCAGTTCTTCGTTAAATTTGCGACGGAAGATCAACTGGTGCGCACGGTTGCTATTGAACTGATCCGTGGCGTCGGTTTTTCTGCGTTCTTCTAACTGAGTGATATGCCAACCGTGAGTCGTACGGAATGGCTCACTAATTTGGTCGTTTTTCAAACTGTTGAGCGTTTGAGCAAACTCAGGTACGTAAATGCTTGGTTCTGCCCAACCTAATTCACCACCTTTTGTGGCCGAACCAGGGTCTTCTGAGTACTGACGCGCTAGGTCTTCAAACTTAGCTTCACCTGAGCGGATTTGCTTCAGGAATTGCTCAAGCATGGCTTTAGCGCGGTCTTCTGACAGGATCGGCGATGGCTTGAGCAAAATGTGGCGCGCTCTAACTTCTTCGATTTCTTTGGTTTGTAGGCCGCGAGCATCCATGATCTTAATAATATGGAAACCTGCGCCACTCTTAATCGGGCCGATAATGTCACCCGTTTTCGCACCGTTGATCACTTCGGCGAACAGGGTTGGCATTTCGTTGATGTTCATGTAGTCCCAAATACCGCCTTCGAGTGCTTTAGGGCCCGAAGAAGATGCGATAGCGGTACGACGGAAATCTTCACCACTCTTTAAACGCTCCAAAACGATATTGGCACGTTTGCTCGAGGATTCCAGTTGTTCACTGGTAGGATTATTTGGCACGTCAATCAGGATGTGGCCAATTTGGTATTCCACATCTTTCATCCCTTGTTCTTGGATGAGTTTGACTAGGCTAGTAATTTCCTGTGGTGACACTTGGATACGACGTTGTACTTGAATACGTTGAATTTCACCTAAGGTGATTTCTTCGCGCAACTGCTCGCGGTATTGGCTGAAGCTTAACCCTTCGCTTTCAATTTTCTGTTGCATCTGCGCCACAGATATTTTTTGTTCGCGTGCGATGTTTTCAATCGCTTGGTCTAATTGTAAGTCACCAATATGCAGGCCAATACGATCTGCCATTTGCAGTTGTAAACGGGTCAAGATCAAACGTTCAATCACCTGAGTACGCAGGGCACTGTCAGAAGGTAACGATTGGTTTGCCGTTTTGGCATTGGCTTTAACAGTGTCAATCATGTTAGTGATTTCACTTTCGAGCACTATGCCGTCGTTAATTTGGACAGCAACGCGGTCGAGCGGCTGAGGTGCGGCCAATGTAGGTTGGCTGATAGCGAGTGCAAATAAAGCAAAAATCAGATGTTTACTGGGTTTCATCCACAAAATCCTTGGCACGTTCTAAGGTCAGGTTCGACGGCTTAATTGAAATAACTTTACCATTTATATCGAAATTACAGCGAGTTGCCCTAATGTAATTTTTTGGCGATGCATTTGAGTGCATGGTTAAACCTTAAGATCCGCTTTTATTAGCGTTAGCAAAAGGCAAACGATAAAGCACTCATTAACCTGTTTGGACTCTCAGTCCTTGTTGAGGTTCAGCAATCTATCACAATTCTTTGCTAATTCCTCAGATAAAGCGGTTTTCTGTAGTTAAACAGGCCGTCATTGAGCATGTCGGTTACGCCTAATGGGCCAGAACCACCGAGTCCTTTAATGACTAAATTCAGGTAGAAGCCGCTTTCAAACTGCTCACGCGAGTCGATAGCAGAAGAGCCTATGTTGTCGTCATAGTTAGTTTTAATGCGGTAGTGATAACTAAATCGCACCGCATAACAACATGATTCGTATTGAATACCTGTGTAGGTTTCAATGCTGCGGCTTTCGTTTAAGTCATAATACCAATTACCCACGAAGTAGAGATCGTCACTGATGGGCCAAGCGCCACGAACACCCGCTTGGGAGATGTTCACAGTATCATTGGTATTGGAGTTCAATAAATCGGGGACGTAGCGATAGCTAAATTGCAGCAATTTGTTCGCTTCGGGTCTGAAATCTAAGGTGACTTCTGTTTTTTTATTTTCACTGGTGTTGGTGTCGTATTGAATCGCCGCACCCATATACCAATCATTCGTCAAACGGGTATCTAACTCGGCAGCGAGTACAGATGTCGATTGATTTGATTCAAAAATATTGTCTTCGTAGCCGACTTTACTGTCTTGCAGGTAAAAAATTTGCCCTAGGCTGAATTTAGTCGCCTCTTGGTTATGACTATCAAAGATACGCGTGGTAACACCTAGTGTGACTTGGTTCGCATCGGAAATACGATCTAGCCCCGAGAAACGGCGATCACGGAATAGACCAAAATAGTCATCCTGTAATTGGGCCGTATCATAAATTCCTATGCTGCGTTGGTCTTCGTAGCCAACATAAAGATATTGGAATTGCGGTTCCAGCGTTTGGCGATAGTTTTCATCGAAAAGCTCAGTAAAACGCTCGAAGTTAATCTGACCATTAATCCGTACCTGCGGAATGGTACGGCTTACTGTGTCGTCTAGTTCTTCATTAGGATTGTTATTCTGTTGCCAATAATTAGTCTGCATTAACTTCACTTGGCTGGTGAGCGAACCCGAAGGCCCGTGAATTGGCAGGGTCACGCTCGGCGCCATATGTAAACGCGTCGCTGTGTTCACATCATTATCTTGATGGGAAAAATTCGTCAGTTCTGAATTAAAGCCAAAATCTAAATTGTTCCAGAAATCGGCGGCGCGATAGTTAAAGTTGACCTGAGGCATCACCTGATACGGTTTTTCATCTTCACCGAGTACTTTAATATCTTGGACTCTGGTGCTGATATCCCAGTTACTTTCGAAGTAGCTGATTTCACCTATGCGCGACAATTGGTTGTCGGTAGCACGGTTAACATCCGACTTTAAGTCATTGAAATAGTTGTTGTCTGACACGTCGGTAAAATTAGCTAATACCCGCCAATTCTTGTCGATTGACCCTTGATGTTGCCAGTTATACAGGTAGCGATTAGGGCTGCCACTGATCAATTGATCGTTGCCTAGATATTCAAAATTGACTCGACCTTTTTGAGCCTCGCCTGCTAAATAACCAAACTCAGTCTTAGTGAATAAACCACGGTTAGACATATAGTTAGGTGTAAAGGTTAAATCATATTCAGGGGCAATGTTCCAGTAATAGGGCGCAGAAAATTCGACGCCATTGGTGGTACTGGTGCTAAAGCTGGGGTAGAGGAAACCCGACTTACGTTTATCAGAAACCGGCACTGTCATGTAGGGAATGTAGAATACAGGCACGCCGCCGACTCTTAACTTGGCATTCCAAATTTCGCCCCATTCTTCTTCACTGTTAATCTTGATTTTCTCGGCTTCGAGCAGCCAAGAGACATTGTCGGGTGGACAAGTGGTAAAGTTAGTATTGGTTAAAATTAAATTGTTATTGATGGTAATTTGCAGCTTTTCTGCATCGCCATGGACCTGTTGTCCATGCAGCCAATATTGCGCCCCTTTAAGGGTGGCACGATTGGAGCGCATTTGGGCTTGTAGTGACTCGGCGGTAACAGTGAAGTTACTGTCTTGGAAGACTAAATTACCATTGGCATCAAACTGTTCGGTCGCTTGATCTAAAATCGCCTCATCGGCCGCTATGTGTCTATCGCCTTGGCTAAAAAGCACATCACCACGGAAAATCGCCTGTTTGCCCATTTCGGCATTGGTATTATCAGACGTGATACGAATTTTGTTGAGTTCAGCCGCACTCATCCCTTGGGTTTGAGATACGATACGGGGTACTGGCGGTTCGATTAAGCATTGAGATGCCGAAGCGGTTGGAGAGTCGTCTGCCAGGACTATTTGCGGTAACAGGCTCAGGGCCAGAAGGTATCGGATCTGCATCTTTAGGTCAGTAATTATGATTTCTTATTCTGGACAAGTATGGATGGGGAAAGTTGCAATTTACAAACGCAACACCGCTTAATAAATCTCTCAATTTCTTAGCTGTTTCCAAATTATATGCCAGCTATAATAAAGCAATTTTTCTTTAAGAGCCATGAAATGACTTTATCCGATCCGAGATTTCTTTCCCTAAATCAGTGGCTGAATGCATATTTTTCCGATGAGGTGACACCGATATTGATTTCCGGTGACGCAAGTTTTAGACGTTACTTTCGGATCACGACGCCCGATGCCACCTTTATCGCCGCCGATTCACCGCCACAACTGGTGCCTATCGCACCCTTTATCGCTTTATCTAATGCCTATGCCGCCGTGGGATTGACAGTTCCAAAAGTGATCCATGCCGACGCTGCTCAAGGTTTTATGCTGATGAGCGACTTAGGCGATACCCAGTTGTTATCAGTGCTTAACGTGCAAAACGTGGCTGACTATTATCGTCAGGCGCTCGATTTACTGCCGCAAGTGGCTTCTGTGGTTGCAAGTCAGCATCTTGATAGCGGCCTAGTTCAGTCCTTACCGCTGTACGATGAAGCCTTTGTTCGCCGTGAATTGCACATCTTTACTGAGTGGCTACTCGGCACTCATCTTAATTTGTCATTGGACGAGTCAGAGCTGCAAATGCTAAGCGATAGCTTCGATCTGCTTGTCGACAATGCGCTATCTCAGCCTAGTGTGGGGATGCACAGGGATTTCCATAGCCGCAATCTTATGCTGCAAGCAGGCAAATTGTGTGTGATTGATTTTCAGGATGCTGTCGTCGGCCCTGTGACTTACGACGCGGTATCACTATTGCGTGATTGTTATATTCGTTGGCCGCAGCCGTTAGTCGCAGACTTGATGCAGTACCATTATCAGCAAGCACTCGCGCTAGGCTTCATTCCCGCACTGGCTACTATGGAACAATATCAAACTTGGTTTGATCTCATGGGCTTGCAGCGTCATATCAAGGCGGTGGGGATTTTTGCACGGTTAAATTATCGTGACAGTAAACCTGCGTATATGGCGGATATTCCACTGACATTAACGTATATTGTCGACATTGCCATCCAGTATCCCGAACTCGTGTCATTTGCACACTGGTTGACTCGTCGCGTGTTGCCTGCGTTTGCAGCTAGCCAGTCTTTATCTGAGGTTAAGCAATGAAAGCCATGATCTTGGCCGCCGGACGAGGTGAGAGGTTACGGCCGTTAACGGATAATATGCCTAAACCTATGGTGCCAGTATTAGGTAAACCGTTGATTGTTTACCATATTGAAAAACTCGCCGCGTTAGGCATAGTCGATATCGTCATCAACCATGCTTGGCTAGGGCATAAATTAGTCGAGGCGCTGGGCGATGGCAGCGCTTTTGGGGTGCGAATTCGCTATAGCGCCGAAGAGAGTGCGCTTGAAACCGGCGGCGGCATTAAACGGGCTTTGCCTTTATTGTGTGAGGGGGAAAGCGATGAACCCTTTTTGGTCATTAATGGTGATGTGTTTATCGATGCCTTACCGCCAATCACGCAGCTTGCTGCCGATACGCTCGCTCATTTGTGGCTAGTGCCTAATCCTGAGCAGCATCCGCAGGGGGATTTCGCCTTGAGTGGCAATCGAGTGCAGGAGCTTGGTGAGACTAAGCACACTTTCTCTGGCATGGGCATTTATCGGCCGTCGCTGTTTAATCACACGCCGCAGGGCGCGTTTGCACTCGGTCCGTTGCTTAGAGCACAAATGGCTCAAGGCCGAGTCAGTGGCGCGCTGTTTCACGGGCTTTGGTGCGATGTTGGCACGATAGCACGCTTGCAAGGGCTCGAACTTAGATTACAAAGCAATACCTAAATATCTGTGTTGGCTTATCCATAGGATTTCGCTGACACATCAAATACATAATAGAAATCAGGAAATAAGATGCGGCTTTGGGGTAAGTTTTTTGGATTTGTCATTGGCTTTATGTTCGGCCGTATTTTTGGTGCACTGCTAGGTTTGTGGCTCGGTCATCTTTATGATAAGCGCGTGGCTTCGGGCGTGGGGTTTCGACAAGTGCTAGGGCAGGCTAAGAATCGCCAAGCGATCTTCTTCAATACCACCTTTGCGGTGATGGGGCATGTGGCGAAAGCGTCGGGACAGGTGACTGAAACCGATATTCGCATCGCGACCCTGTTGATGGATCAAATGCGCTTAACCGGTGAAGCCCGTAAAGAAGCGCAGCAGGCGTTTCGCGAGGGGAAATCGGCGGATTTTGATCTACGCAGCAGCCTACAAGCTTTCCGCGTTATTACCATGGGACGCAAAGAGTTAGTGCAGATGTTCATCGAAATTCAGATCCAAACGGCATTGTCCGATGGTGAACTGGATCCCGCTGAACACGCTATCTTGATGACGATTGCCCAAGAGTTAGGTTATGGTCGAGCGCAGTTAGATGAGTTACTGAAGCGCTGGCAAGCGGAGTTTCGCTTTCATCAGACCTCAAGTGGCAACAAAACATCGATTACCGATGCCTACAGTTTGCTGGGGATTACTAACGAGGCCAGCGACCAAGAAGTTAAGCGAGCTTACCGTAAGTTGATGAACGAACATCATCCCGATAAGTTAGTCGCTAAAGGCCTGCCACCGGAAATGATGGAGTTGGCAAATCGTAAGGCTCAGGATATTCAAGCAGCCTATGATAGAGTCAAGTCTGAGCGCGGTATGCGTTAGTCTTGATTGCTTTGGATTGTATAAAAGATAAGGAATTCATTATGAAACACACGCATTGCCTGTTGCTGTTGGCGAGTTTGTTACCTGTGACTATGTCCGCGCAGGCTGAGGTGTTTGTCGCACCTTTTGGCGGTTATAGTCTGGGTGGCGGTCAATTTGATGTTAATCAAGTTGACGTCAACGCAGATCAAACGGGCGACAAGAAAAATGTGAAGGTCGAGGAATCAAGCCATTACGGCCTGATGCTGGGCATTGCCACGAATGATCCCGGTAATATTTATCTTTTATACAGTCACCAAGCCTCTGAACTCAAAAGTGGCGGCTTGTTTACGCCCGATCGTCTTACCTCGTTAGACTTAGATTACATCCACTTAGGCGGCACTTTATATTTCCCCCGTGGCGATATTCGACCCTACGTCACCGCAAGTGCGGGGATAACCCGCATGTTGCCCGACGCTTGGTCGAGTGAAACGCGTTTCTCTATGGGGATTGGCGGTGGGGTAGAGTATCAAGTCACTCAACACTTTGGTTTGTTTGCAGATATCCGCGGTTACGCGACGTTTATCAACAGCGACAGTTCGTTGTTTTGCAATGAAGATGAATGCCTATGGCACATTACGTCGGATGTGATGTGGCAGGCGCAGGCTAACCTTGGGCTCAAAGTCAGCTTTTAGCACTAACACATCGTTTTAAAAGGAGATTTAGCGACATGAAGATAGTAGTACTCGATGGCGAAACTTTAAATCCTGGCGATCTCAGTTGGCAATCCTTGACTGAACTAGGCGAGTTTACGTGTTTCTCCCGCACTGCGGGCGCCGATATTGTCGCGCGTGCCCAAGGCGCTGAGATCATTCTCACCAATAAAACGCCGCTTAATGCTAAGACTCTGGCGCAACTTCCCGCACTTAAATATATAGGTGTATTGGCAACGGGCACTAACGTTGTTGATATCGCGGCAGCTAAAGCGCAAGGCATAGTGGTTACGAATGTACCCGCCTATGCGCCCGATGCCGTAGCGCAGATGGTGTTTGCCCATATACTGCATCACACCCAAGCCGTGGCTGCCCATCATCAAGCGGTGGTTGATGGTCAGTGGGTGAACTGCCAAGATTTTTGTTTCACCTTAATGCCGCTGCAATCCTTAAAAGGCAAGACTTTAGGCTTAATAGGTTACGGTGATATTGGCCAGCAGGTTGGGACGCTCGCCCTTGCATTCGGGATGAAAGTGCTCGTCAATACGCGTTCAGTTATCAAAGACTTGCCCCAAGGTGCCACTTGGGTACCGCGTGATACTGTGCTGAGCGAATCAGATATTATCTCGCTGCATTGCCCGCTTACCCCTGAGACTGAGCAATTTATCAATCTGCAAGCACTAGCCTTGATGAAGCCTAATGCGCTGCTTATTAATACGGCGCGCGGTGGATTAATTGATGAGGCCGCGCTTGCAGCAGCGCTTTCGCAAAACCGCTTATTTGCCGGTGTCGATGTGTTATCGACCGAGCCGCCCAGTGCGGATAATCCCTTGTTGCATGCGCCGAATATCAGCATTAGTCCCCATAATGCGTGGGCGACTAAGGAAGCGAGACAAAGTCTACTCAATATTGCCGTGGCGAATGTGCACGGTTATTTGCAGGGTGACGTGATTAACTGCGTGAACAAGTAAAGCGGTATGCGTCTTTCTCTCTTTTCATCATATCGACGTTAAGAGAGAAAGACCTGAATGGTTAGTTATTTTTAGTCTTTCTTCTACGCATCCACCACACACCCAATAAGCCCGTGATGGCTAATACGCCAAATACAACGGGCTTTTTCAGCTTATGGTACAGGGCGTTCCATTCTGCAATTTCATTGGCTTGCGCTCGTTTTACTGCACCGTAAAAATCGGGGGCTTCACACTGCAAACCAAAGTTTTCGGCCCAAGGCACAAAGGGGCCGTTGGCGACGTATTTTTTGTAGTAGCGTAGGGTAAGTTCTTGATCTCGATACAATACCCAACCTGTGGCTTGGCAGAGTAGCGCGGCGTAGGCTTGGCTGTTGTGGGGCACATGATCCGATGCCTTGTTGGCCAGTTCCGCCGCCGTGTAACGATAATGAAAGCGTTTATCGGGAACGGCTTGGCTTGCACTTAACCGCAACTGTTCTTTCTCGTTCAATTTGCTCGGTTCATTCCAATCGCTTAGATCGAATACCCCTTGGTAGATAGCGTAATCTGGGGCTAATTCAAACCCTAAGATTTCCATACCTTGGTGGCGGGCAAGTTCTGCCGCAGCCCAATAGGCCTTAGCGCTATCTATGCCTGTTGCATTTTTCGCCGCGTTCAGCTCAGTACCGTAGGCGAGGGCGCTGGCATTAAGATTCGGATTAGGGAAATAAGCAGGCGCTTCAGCGATAGCCCCTTCACGTAATAATCTGCGACCTAACAAGTAGCGTAAGCGATTGTTAATCGGTTCTATATTATCGTACCAGTCGCTATCTTTAGGGTATTCGAAGGCGATAAGCGGCACATGCTCGTCGATAAATAACTTAAGTTCAGCCGTGGTGAGCACGCGCTCCGCCACATAGGCGATGTCTTGCCAGTACTCGTCGCCGCTGGCGAGTAAGTGATTGAGCGCATCCACATATTCACCGCGCTCTAGGGATAACACCCCTTGCTCGGCGCGAATACGGCAGTAAGTGGCTGTATCTTCATCGGCATTAATGGCTTGCTGCTGAGTCTCTTTGGCATCAACTGTAGCCAATGCTTCATTGGACTGTTTGGGGAAGTGACGCGCCGCCTGAGCATAGGCCTTGGCCGCCTCTGCTTGATCGCCCTTTTGTAGCAGTAATTTTGCGTTGAGCCACCAAGTGAGGCCACTGGGTTTCGCGAGCGTCAATAGGCGCTCAGCACTGGCATAATCCCCAAGCTGGTAATAAATCGCGGCTAACTTATCGCCATGGTTGAGCTGTAAACCATCGGTTGGAAACACTTTGAGGATTTCAGCTACCTTTGAGCCCATTTCCGAAAGCTGGCCATCGTAGGCAAATTCATTGGTGCTGCTTTGCCAATAGGCAATCAATAACTGCTGCACGCTCGTCTGTTGCAGTAGCGGTTTTAGTTCAGCAATGTCTTTACCCATCAAGGTGCGGCTTAACATTAATAAGGAATCATAACCGCCGCTATCGCCTTGCACCGATTGGGTGGCATAGAGTTCAATCGCCTTATTCAGTGCATCAGGGTTAAGCGTCATTTGCAGCTCAGTATCATCTGCACTTTGATTGGCTATTTGCGGTCGCGGCTGGCCTTGGTGAAGCAGAATATAGGCTTGCTCGCCCAGGCTTGCTAAGCTCAAACGCAGAGGATCGGCGGCGCCTTGGGTGACTTCGGTTTGCAATTGAGTCAGGTAAGCGTTGGCACGATTAAAGTGCTCTGGATCCGCCGAGGTTTTACTTAAGATAAGCTCAATACGCGACAGCGAATAGAGTGCCCACAGGCTGCGAGATGCGCGTTCGCTTTCTGGTAATTTAATGATTTTGCTAAAATAGTTACTCGCTCTATCATAATCTTTTGCCTCAAACGCCACTGCGCCTAAGGTGTACCAGGTCAGCGCTTGGGGCAGATCCTTATCCAACTTGGCGGCCATTTGTTCGGCCTCGATTGGGCCTGTCGCATCCCTTAGTGTGTTCACTAAGATCAAATGGGCTTCACTTAATTCGCTGTTTTCAAAAGCACGAGTTTGTGACAGATAACGGCTATGCACTTCATCCCACAGATATTCCTGCGCAGCTGGCGCATCTTGATACTGCCAAGGCAAAGGTTTTGCGAGGGCGGTAAGCTGCTGGCTGAAAGAGGTTTGCGGTAAATAACTGAGATTACTCTGTCTGTCCTGAGTCAATTGCAAAGGGAAGTCGGGGCCGCAGGCCAATAGCATTGGCGAAAATAGGCTTAAACAGATAAGCGTGGTCTTTTTAAGCATAAAAGCCCGATTGGATTTTGCCATTGTGGACGATGATGTTGGCTTATGGCGCATAAATTCCCTGTAAATATAATGACTCACAACGTGCCCAGCCTATCACTTTCTGGCCGCCAGGGTTGAGCATGTGTTTTTGAGTGTCTTTGTTTGCTTGCGGCATTGGCATGTTCGTCGCGCTTGGAGCCGTGTCAGTCGGCGCCAATGCGGCGATATTTTCAGCTCGCCAGTGCCAGATTAACAGCCCATTTTTTTGTATTACGCGATAGCCATTTTGCGCATCATACCCGCTGCAAGCTTGTCCCGCTAGGGACAAAGTCGCGGGAATCTCACCAGCAATATTACCGCGATTAATTAAGCTCAGTTGGAAGAGCTGTGGCTTGAGGATTTCTTGGTTTTTAGTCTTATTTTCAGTGGCTAATGTCGTTTGGGTATCGTTATCGCTTGAGATCACTAATTCAATCTTGGCGGCAAGTTTACCTTGCTGCGCAACGGCGATTAAGGTGTCGAGTGGCCAGACTCTTTTATCCCCTTCCAGCGGCAGCCTGAACCAGATAATGCCTTTGATCTTGGCATCAGTGCGGCTTTGCAGTTTGTGCACAAAAGCTTGCAATAATTGCGGGTCGGCCATCAGTTCCTCAACGGCATGGGGGTCATTGAGTTGACCCCGCAGCGGTGTTTCACTCTCCACTTTATAACCTGAAGCTGTGCTGATGACCGCCGAGCCGTAAGCGGGAAGCGCAATAAGATAAGGCACAGTACTGATTTTTGAGAGTTGCTGCACCCATTGCCAACCTTGAGCGGCATCGAATAGTCCGAGGCGTGGGTCGTTCACGCTGTGAATTTGCAGCACGAGTTCATCAATATTGGTGAGTAATGCGGGGAAATCGGCGCTATTGAGCCAAGCGGGCAGGGCGGTAATGCTGAGTTTGAGGTCAGCTGGTAACTGCGCTTTAAGCTTTTTAAGAAAATCCCGATAGGCGGGCAGTTTGCTGCTAGCGCTGTCGTGATCGATTTCAACTCCGGCTATGTGCGTGCCTTTTGCCTGCCAATATGTCAGTACTTGGCTGATTTTACGGATCACTTGTTCATCATTTAAATGCACGAACTGACCATCTAAGCGGATCACGGCGATTTTGGGCCTAGGATCTGCCTGCAACCAAGCATGATTGACCGCGACTTCAAACCAAATATCTGCACCATTGGGTTTTGGATGTGCTTGCAGTGCTAAAATGCGTAATCCTTGGAATGCTCCTTGGCTTTGCACTAATGCCGTTTGATTGGCGGGGCGCCATTGGCGCTGCCAGATATAGACTTCCTGAGTGAGTGGAGCACGAGGCATTTCGGTTGCAGAGGTGACTTCTGCTGTATGACTGGCATCTGGGTTTGTCTTGAGTTCACTCGGTTCCGATGCGGGCTGACAGGCGCTCATGAATAGGGCGGCGCTCAGCAAAGCGAATAAGAACCATTGATTTCGGCTAATGTTTTTAACCAGATTGCCTATGCCCATACTACTGCTATCGATTCCGTTTTGAGTGAGGCATTACTATGCCCGAAAAAGCCCGCTTTTACATCGAGGTCAAAAAGCCTGCATCAAATCTTAATCTTCAAGCACAGATATTACCCTAAGCTTGGTTCTTCCTTGGGTGCCTTGTTAATCAATATCAGAACTCAGGTCTCAAAAATCAGGATCGACCTGAAAGCGCATCCGTTCACGGGTAACGGGATGCTGAAGCATCAATAAATCCGCATGCAGATGCAGGCGATTGGCGCGAGTGCCGTAGAGGTCGTCACCGACAATCGGGGTATCTAGCCCCTCTGAGTGGGCGCAGTGAACCCTGAGTTGATGGGTTCTGCCTGTTTTAGGATACAGATACACGCGGGCTGTACGTGCCATTTCATCAAGTTGGCTCAATTCCCAATGGGTTTCGGCAGTTTTACCAAACTCGTGGCAAACGAGTTGTCTCGGTCTATCGTCTAAATCGCCACGCAAGGGTAAAGAGATGTGACCCGTCGCCTGCTTATTTGCCATTACCGCAGGAATTCCCGCTAAAAGTGCTACATAACGTTTAGTCACAGTGCGCTGGATAAATTGTTTTTGCAGCTGTTTATGGGCCTCTTTTGTCAGCGCGATCACCATTAATCCCGAGGTCGACATATCGAGCCTGTGGACGATTAGCGGCCCTGTGGCATGGGGAAAGGTTTGGCACATACGCGAATACACTGAGTCTTCAATTTCTTTGCCGGGCACGGATAAAAACTCGGCGGGTTTATTTACAATCGCCATCGCATCGTCCTGGTAGAGGATAGATAGCGTTTTGCCTTCGGCGGGGTTGGTAAGCAGAGGGTTGTCATCAACCACGAGTCCTTCGAGCATATGTCCTAGAATAGGTTGGCATTTTCGCAGGCAGGCAGGATAAAACTGCTTATGCTGGCGGATTTCTGATTTCGGCGGCGCGCCCCACCAAAACTCGGCAATAGCTAATGGCTTAAGACCATGTTTAAAGGCGTAATGTAACAACTTAGGCGCGGCACATTCGCCCGAGCCTGCGGGTGGCGTTAACTCAACCGTACCGTTAAATATGTCGTTAAGGCTCTTTTCTGTGCCTTTAATATTCAAAAACCGATACTGCTCAAACAGTTTTTGCTGCAGCGCCGCCGAGAGCCGTTTGCGCTGTTGTCGTAACGCGTCACGCTCATCTGTCAGTTGGCTTAGCGCTTGGCTGATGACATGAATACGTTCATCCCAATAGCGTTTAATATATCTTAACTGATTCTTTTCATTGATGCTTTCTTGACTGAGCTTTGCTTCAGTTATTGCGTTTTCACGCAAGGTCTCATCAGTCGGATTGGCAGCCAATTGGGCTGCGAGTTGATTACGCTGCGCCTTGCGAGATTGGCGGCCATCGATCATCACTTGTCTGTGGGCGGCAAGTTCGGCTTGCGCTTGCGCTTGTTCAGTTTCTAGCTCGGTTGATAGCCTCGGAATGTCGGGATGGTTTTCTACTGTAAGTAGCTGTTCGTTAATTTGATTGATTTGCAGGTTTTCGGCGTGGAAAAAATTGTCCTTAGCCAGCATATCAAATACAGGTGGAACGAAGCGCGGCCAATGGTTTTGCTCAGCTAACTTGCCCGAAAATGCCGACAAATAGCCCACTTCACCCTGTGCATTTTGCACCAGTAATACCCCGAACATCTTGCCAATGGCGCCGGTTAACTCACCCGTTAGGCCAAAGTTATGTTGCCAGTCGTGCTGAGTCTCAAGGTGTTGTTGTAATTCGTTGGCTGCAATCACGCACAGCGGATGTGGTTCGTAATAGAAAGGAAAGGTAAAACGCTGCGGCAGGGCATAGGCATCAATGGCTTGTGTGAAAGAGGTAAAGCAAGAAGGCTGAAGCTGCATATGGATTTCTACTACTATTGGTTTCTATTACTGATGAGTTTTAGGCGACGTTCGAATTAAGTTACAGACTTAAAAATCAATAGCCTGAATAAAGCGTTAGGTCAAAAGACTTGCTTTGCTTGCAAAGTAAGGCCACAAGACAAGGGCGCTAGTTTACTCTGTCGGTTTGGGTGGGTCACTTTTTATTGGTAAAGGTTCTTGATGCTGTACTGTGTTGAAAAAAGGGAAATGGCGTTGAAGCGCATTTCCCTTTGATTTGTCGCTTGTGCTTGAAGCCAATCTAAAGCGGCTAAACCCGCTTAAAAGATGACCTTCACTTTACTGGCGCTATCGAGTGCTTTGCTGACTGCGTTGTCGATATCGATATCACGGGCAAGCGCGACACCTAAGCGGCGGCGGCCATCAATATCGGGTTTGGCGAATAATCTCAGCTGAGTGTTGACCGCCTCTAATGCAGCGGCAATACCTTGGTAGCGAATATTGCTTGAGGTGCCTTCGGCTAAAATCACCGCCGAAGCGCTTGGCCCATGCTGATGGATATTGGGGATTGGCAGACCCAGAATGGCTCTAACATGCAGGGCAAATTCCGATAAGTCTTGGCTGATGAGTGTGACTAAGCCTGTGTCATGTGGCCTTGGTGAGACCTCAGAGAAATACACTTCATGGCCTTTAACAAACAGCTCTACGCCAAATAATCCATAACCGCCAAGGGCTTCGACGACTTTGCTCGCAATTGCTTGGGATTTTGCTAGCACTTCATCGGACATGGCTTGTGGCTGCCATGACTCACGGTAATCGCCATCTTCTTGTCTGTGGCCAATCGGCGCACAAAAATGAATGCCATTGACTGCGCTAATGGTTAACAGGGTGATTTCATAATCAAAGGGAATAAAACCTTCCACTATCACACGCCCGCCGCCGGCGCGGCCACCTTCTTGGGCGTATTGCCACGCTTTATGGCTGAGGGCGCTATCGCGAATAACGCTCTGGCCTTTGCCCGATGAGCTCATGACTGGCTTAACCACACAGGGCACGCCTATTTCACTAATCGCTTGATTAAACTCGGTTTCAGTATCGCAGAAAAAATACGGAGAAGTGGGTAAACCTAAGGTCTCAGCGGCGAGGCGACGAATCCCTTCTCTGTCCATAGTGAGCTTAGTTGCCCGTGCAGTGGGGATGATATTCACCCCTTCGGCTTCCATGTCCACTAAGGTTTGGGTGGCGATGGCTTCAATCTCTGGGATAACTAAGTGCGGTTTTTCTAACTCGATAACTGCACGCAGGGCGTTGGCATCGAGCATATTGATCACATGGGAGCGATGCGCGACTTGCATGGCGGGGGCGTTGGCGTAACGGTCAACGCCAATCACTTCAACGCCTAAGCGTTGCAGTTCAATGGCCACTTCTTTGCCAAGTTCACCGCAGCCGAGCAACATGGCGCGTCGTGCGCCCTCAGTGTCGGGAGTGCCTATCATGTGTGATTCCTTTATTCGCAGTTGTAGGGATTGCGTCATGGCGCGCAATTTAGCCATGAGTTTAACGCGAACGGCACATTAGAGCATGATGTAAATAAACAAGTGTGCTTTAGATCACTGGGTTTGGTGTTAACACGATTCAATTTGACTTGGCTGGAAGTGATTGTTTTTTGTTGTTCTATAATGTTGTTTAGTTGTTAATTTTAGCCTTGAGATATTCAACTGTGTTTGTTTGATTAGTGATCATGATGATTGAGGGGATTCAAATGTTTTTAGATTACTTTGCGTTAGGGATTTTATTTTTTGTGGTTGTCGTTATTTTTTATGGTGTGATTGCTATCCATGATATTCCATACGAAATTGCCAAAAAGCGTAATCACCCACAGCAAGATGCGCTGCATATTGCTGGGTGGGTGAGTTTATTTACGTTACATGCTATTTGGCCATTTTTATGGATCTGGGCCACCTTATATCGAGAAGATCGTGGCTGGGGATTTGGTACTGTGATGAAACGAGAACAGGCGTTAGAGGAGGATGTGGGCACTTTACGTCAGACGGTAATAGCGTTACAAGCGAGACTTGAGCAATTAGAACAAGCAAGCGCCGCTGTTGAAGAGCCGAATACTACCAATAAAGTCGAGGTCTAAAATGGATCTATTGCTGATACTGACCTATGCCGCCATCTGTATTGTTATTTTTAAAGTGTTTAAAATCCCGCTGACTAAATGGACTGTGCCTACTGCCGTTTTGGGGGGCGTGGTGCTCATTGGTGCCTTAATACTGCTAATGAACTATAACCATCCTTATTCACGTTTTGCTCGGGAATATTTTGTCACCATTCCTATTACCCCTGCGGTAAAAGGGTTAGTGACTCGTGTTGAAGTGCAGCCAAATACTCCTGTTAAACAAGGAGATGTACTTTTCCGAATTGATCCCACCCCCTTTGAGGCCGTAGTAAAGCGTAAGCGTGCCGCGTTAGTCGCTGCCGAGTTAGAAGTGCCACAGCTCGCCGCCGCATTGGAATCGGCTAAAGCTAATGTTGAGCGAGTCAATGCTGATAAAGATCGCAATAAATCCGCCTATGAACGCTATGAAAGCGGTCATCGAAAAGGAGGCGCTAATTCTCCCTTTACCGCATTGGAATTGGATAATAAACGCCAACTGTATCTTGCTTCTGAAGCGCAGTTAACTGCTGCTAGATCAGAAGAGTTACGGATGAGGCTTGCCTATGAGTCTAATATTGATGGCGTTAATACTAAAGTGGCTGGCTTGCAGGGAGATTTAGCGAGCGCACTCTATGATTTAGAACAGACCATAGTACGGGCACCCGCTGATGGTATCGTCACCCAAATGGCGCTCCGTCCAGGGGCTATGGCTGTGCCTTTACCGTTAAGGCCCGTGATGAGTTTTATCCCTGATGAGCAACGTTATTTTGCCGGAGCCTTTTGGCAGAATTCTCTACTGCGCCTGAAAGAGGGCGACGAGGCCGAAATTATTCTCGATGCCGCGCCAGGGAAAGTGTTTAAAGGCAAAGTGGCGAAAGTGCTACCTGCAATGGCTGAAGGTGAAATCCAAATGGGTGGTGTATTAGCGTCCTCCAGTCGTCTGTTTCAAAATGGTCGAGTGGTTGTTTTGATTGATATCGATGACGACGCTATTCGTAAAGAGTTCCCTGCTGGAGTGTCAGGCCAAGTGGCTATTTACACTGAACACTTTCACCATGTGGCTGTAATGCGTAAGGTATTACTCAGGATGCAAGGCTGGTTGAATTACTTATTTTTTGATGGACATTAGTGCCTAAACCGTTAAATCTTGTTTGTTGAGCACTTTGTTCAGTTCAGTGTAAAGGTTGGTGTAAAGTCCAGTTCGCTGGACTTTTTTGTGGCAATTTTTAGGTTAGTTAAAAGGGATGTGAACGACATGCAAGATATTCGCGATTTAACCTCAGTGCTGCGCTCCAATACGCCAATCGTAGTGATTGAAACCTATGAAGAATATCGCGTGGTCGAGTTACTTAAACGGGTCGCCAGTGTGCTTTATCAACCTGTGTTTACTTGGAGCATTACCCAAGGTTTAGCACGGGTCGATAAACCTATGGCGGCGCAAAAGTTTAATAGCGAACCCACAGATTTGCTTGGGCAAATTAAATCAACCTCGCAGCAGGGGATTTATGTACTGTGCGACTTTCATCCCTTTGTGATTGATGCGCCAAAAAATGTCCGTTTACTCAAAGAAATCGCCCTTGAATACGAAACGCTGCAACACACATTAGTGCTGGTGAGCCATGCCTTTGATATCCCGCCCGAAATCAAACGTTATTGCGCCTATTTTCAATTAACCTTACCAAGCACAGTGCAATTGCAAAACCTGATCTACCTTGAGGTCGATAAAATTCGTCACCAAGGCACGCCGTTATTGGTCGATGATACCGCTGTGGTCAAATTGGCGGAGAATCTACGGGGCGTGACTTTAGACGATGCCCGCCGTCTGGTGCGCAAAGCCATAGTCGATGATGGCGCTATTACCTTGTCAGATATCGATGCCATCAATAAAGCCAAGTTTCAGTTACTCGACTTAAACGGTGTGCTGCAATTTGAATACGACACCAGTGATTTTTCGCAGATCGCCGGGCTGCATAATCTAAAAAAATGGCTCAAGCAACGTGTACCTATCGCGGCTGTCAGCACCCTTCGCCAAGCCGATAAGCCTACTTCTGTGCAACACACTAAGGCGCTCGATGCGCCCAAGGGCATTTTGCTGCTGGGTGTGCAGGGCAGTGGTAAGAGCCTCGCGGCTAAGGCGGTTGCGGGCGTTTGGCAACGACCTTTGCTCAGACTCGATATGGCAGCCCTATATAACAAATACATCGGTGAAACTGAGAAGAATCTACGGCATGCACTGGAGCTTGCTGACATGATGTCGCCCTGCGTGCTTTGGATAGATGAAATTGAAAAAGGCTTAAGCGGCAGTAGCAGCGATGAGGGCACATCGACGCGGATACTCGGCACCTTACTCACTTGGATGGCGGAGCGTAAATCTGAAGTGTTTGTGGTGGCGACCGCCAATGACATTCAAGCTCTGCCGCCAGAATTGATGCGAAAGGGCAGGATGGATGAAATCTTCTTTGTCGATTTACCCGACGAAGCTATACGCAAAGCCATCTTCTTAATCCACTGTCAGCGCCGCGGAATCGATGTGGCGAGCTTAGATCTCGCTCAATTATCGGCCCGCAGCCAAGGATTTTCCGGCGCCGAAATCGAACAAGCGGTTATTGCTGCCATGTATACCGCAAGAAGCGTTGAGCGCAGTGTTGATCAAGTGCTATTACTTGAAGAACTCAGCAAAACACGGCCTTTATCTGTGGTCATGAGCGATAAAATCAATGCGCTTAGGCAATGGGCCGCAGGCCGAACCGTGAATGCCCATGAGTAAGATTTTTGCTTAGTACCATAAGTGCTAACTAGCATTTTTAAACGCTATATTGGCTTAGTTATTTTCGACATTCCCAAGGTACTGTTATGAATGATGAGTCGTTTTAATGGATATTAGTGATACAAGGATAAGAGATTGAAAAGTGTATATGAACTGATTGATATCGAAGACTCTGGCATAAAAGTAGTCAATGAAATGGTTGCTGGTGCTGAGCATTGTGTAGAAATACTGCCGCCTTCAAAGGATCGGGCTGAAGTACTTGAATCCCTTCAAGTATCGACTCGTTCGGTATTAGGGGCTATTGCCTACGAAACTGGTGGGATTTTGATCGACAATGGATGGATTCGATTTTTCGGCTCTGGACATGAAAGATTGTCTAGAAACCTTACTGATTGGGATAGAAGTGCACATTATCTGTTAGTGGCGAATGACGTAGTTGGTGGATTTTTTGCTATCAACGGCGGCGGTTTAGGCGCAGATGTTGGGAATATATACTATTGGTCGCCAGACTCAATTCATTGGGAAGGGTTAGAAATCGGGTTCACAGATTTTTTTCAATGGTCAGTTACAAAGAGAATCAATGAGTTTTATGCGAGTTTAGGTAAAGATCGCTTTCAAAAAAACTATTCACAGATAGCTACAGATAAATGCCTGAGCTTTTATCCATTTTTATGGGCGAAAGAAGGTTCTATTGAAATAAGCAGCGTGAAAGTGGTGTCAGTTGATGAAATGTATAGGCTGAAACTGGAATTATTAACCTCGGTTAGTTAATTCGTTTACCCGCTGATTTTATGAGTACTTCTGCAACAATTATTTGTTATAAACATCTAATGTATTGATTACTAGATATAAATCTGCTTATCAGCTCTATTGGTTCAACATGGATGGGCTGTATATGCCATCCATAATTAACTTCGGAGGGGACAGCGCCAAGATCTAGCTGACGGTTTTGGCAGTATCTTGGGTTTTCTCGTTACCGCTTGCATCAAAAATCAAAGCAGTCGCTATCACACCAAATGAATGCTTTGCTTTTTGTGTCGACAATATCTCTCTGAATGGTTTGAATTTTGGCGGTATCACTGCCCAGTGATACCGCTAATATTGCTGATTTCAACCTTGATGATTAGATATCAAAGGCGAGACTGCCCGGAGTCAGGAATGGCCAGCTTAGACGCGTTGGTGAGCTTTCACCCTGCGCCCCAAAGAAGTAACCGGTTCTTGGGGTGGCGTAAACCATACTGCCTTTTTGTAACCCGAGTTCATGCAGATTATGGTGGGTGAACTTGGCTTCCCACAGCTCTTCGCTATGCCAGCCGTGTGGGGCTAATTCCACTCTGACTTCGGCGCCAATGGGGGTCATGGCGACAATATCGAACGGCAAATTTGCCTGACTATTAGGCTTGTTTGACAGCGCTAATTCGTGACTGCGTACATAGAGCACGCCATCTTGCTGTAATGTTTGTTGTTCTGGAGGCGTCAAAAATGCTTGGCCATTTTCCCAACGCTTTTGTTGCCAACTGGCTTCAAAGACATTGACGTTACCGAGAAAATCAAACACAAAGCGACTATTGGGATGCGAGTATAACTCAGCAGGCGTATTGATCTGCTCGATATGACCATTGCTCATCACCACCACTCTATCGGAGAGTTCAAGCGCTTCATCTTGATCATGGGTCACAAACACGCTGGTGAATTTCAATTCTTCATGTAGGCTGCGTAGCCAGCGGCGTAGTTCTTTACGCACTTTGGCATCCAAGGCACCAAAGGGTTCGTCGAGTAGCAAGACTTCGGGTTGCGTCGCGAGTGCACGGGCCAACGCAATTCGCTGTTTTTGTCCACCCGAGAGCTGTTCAGGATAGCGCTGTGCGAGATGGCCTAGTTGTACTATTTCAAGTAGTTGGGTCACGCGTTTACGTATTTCTGCCGCTGAAGGTTTTTGCTTTTTAGGCATAACTTCGAGTCCAAAGGCGACGTTATCGGCGACCGTCATATGACGAAACAGCGCATAGTTTTGAAACACAAAGCCCACTCGTCTTTCACGCACATGCACTTGGGTGACATCTCGGTCACCGAAATAAATGTTGCCGCTATCCGCTCCCTCGAGCCCAGCAATAATCCGCAATAACGTGGTTTTACCCGAACCAGAAGGCCCCAGCAGACCAATCATTTCCCCTTCTTGAATATCAAGATCCAGCGGGGAAAGCGCCTGAAACTTGCCAAATTTCTTGGAAATATTAGTAAGACGAATACTCATAATTGGCTCTGCTCTTTATTGTCATTGACGGATAAACTGCGTTGTTGTCGCCATTCAACGACGGCTTTTAGCATTAGGGTCACTAGCGCAATCAGGGCGAGTAATGACGCGCTCGCGAAGGCAGCTTCGGCCTGATAATCTTCATACAATAATTGTACATGTAAAGGTAAGGTATTGGTTTCGCCGCGAATGTTGCCAGACACTACAGCAACGGCACCAAATTCGCCCACGGCTCTGGCATTGGTGAGGATCACACCGTAAATCAGTGCCCATTTGATATTAGGCAGCGTTACTCTGCGGAAGAGTTGCCACCATGAGGCGCCAAGGATCACTGCGGCTTCTTCTTCCGATGCGCCCTGTTGTTGCATTAATGGAATGAGTTCTCTGGCAACAAAGGGACAAGTGACAAAAATGGTGACTAACAGTATTCCCGGCCAAGCAAACATGATCTGCAGATCGTGCTCATAGAGCCATTCGCCCAGCCAACCACTGTTGCCATAGAGCAGTAAATAGAGCAAACCTGCGACGACAGGGGAGACCGCAAACGGAATATCAATTAGCGTGATTAATAACTTGCGACCCGGGTATTCAAACCGAGTGACACTCCACGCCAGCATAATTCCGAACACTAAATTGATCGGGACTGTGAGCGCCGCAACCATCAGCGTCAAACCAATTGCATGCAGCGAATCCGGCTGACTTAAGTGGCCGATATAACGTTCCCAACCTCCAACAAACGCTTGCTGAAAAATACTCACCAGCGGCAATAGTAACAATAGCAAACCTAAGAACACGGCGAGTGTAATCAGGCTCCATTTGATAAGAGGGGCTTCACCGACTCTTAAGGGCTTAAATGAGTTCATGTTTGCTCCTTATCGTCCATGAATGCGGCGCAGATAACGCGCCTGCCACAGGTTTATTAGCAGTAATAGCAGTAGTGAGGTCATCAGCACCACAGAGGCAATGGCACTGGCGCCGGCAAAATCAAACTCCTGCAGGCGGACAAAGATCATTAACGATGTGATTTCACTGATATAGGGCATGTTGCCCGCGATAAATATAACGGCACCAAACTCACCTAGGCTACGGGTAAAAGACAGTGCCGTCCCGACCATCAAGGCTGGCCACAATGACGGCAAAATGATCCGCCAGAATACCGCGCGATCCGAGGCGCCAAGGGTCATGCCCGCTTCTTCTTCATCGTGGGATAATTCTTCGAGAACCGGTTGTACGGTACGCACCACAAAGGGAATACTGGTGAAAATCATCGCGACCACTATGCCCAGCGGGGTGTAGGCGACTTTTATACCCAGTTCTGCCAATACACTACCGATTTGGCCGTTTTCCGCATACAGGGTCGCTAAGGTGATGCCTGCAACGGCTGTCGGCAACGCAAAGGGCAAATCTACCAATGCATCTAAGATGCGTTTGCCGGGGAATTCATAACGTACTAGCACCCATGCGAGTAACAATCCGAAAAGGCAGTTAAATAGCGATGCCGCGAGCGCCGATAGTATGGTGACTCGGTAACTCGCCAGCACCCGAGGATCTGTGATGACGCCCCAGTATTCGGACAAGCTCATTGAACTGGTCTGCATAATCAGCCCAGTGGTTGGCAATAATAAAATCAGGCTGACAAACAGTAGGGACACACCTAAGCTGATGGTAAAACCTGGAAGAACCCGCTTATGGCGTAAACGCCCGTTATTAAAAATCACAGAATAATCACCCGGTCAGGTTAATTGAGTTAATCCAATACGCTGTATTTGCCGTCAGCGATCGGCTGTCTGAGTTAAAGACTATTGAATTCGTCTTCGCTGCTTGAAAATCATCACTCGTCAATGCGCTAAAATTGCTTAACCCGGGACTGAGCCCGGGTTGCAATGTTAACCTTTTATAGCATCAAGCTGAAATTAGCGCTTGAGTAACTCATCGAGTTTTGCACCGTTAGCAAACTGCGTTTTCATGGCATTATCCCAACCACCGATGATTTGCTCAACAGTCAGTAGGTCAACCGTAGGAAACTGCTTAGCGAACTCTGCCTGAACCTTTTCGTTGTGTACACGATAGTTGAAGCTGGCCAATAGTCGTTGTGATTCTTCGCTGTAGAGATAATTCAAATACTCAGTCGCTAGCTCCTGTGTGCCGTTGCGCTTAGCATTTTTCTCTACCACTGCGACGGGAAACTCAGCCAGAATCGATGTTTTTGGTACAATAACTTGGTAATCGTCCGCACCATACTGCTGGCGGATGTTGTTCACTTCCGATTCAAACGTAATCAGCACATCACCGATACCGCGTTCTACAAATGAGGTAGTTGCACCACGACCGCCAGTATCAAACACGGCTACGTTGGCGAGGAATTTTTTCAGGAATTGATCCAGTGAAGCCTGATTATCTTTACCAAAGCTTTTTTGGGCATAACCTAATGCGGCTAAATAGGTGTAGCGCGCATTACCAGAGGTTTTAGGGTTAGGGAAGACCAGTTTAACGTCATCTCTTGCTAAATCGCCCCAGTCGCTGATCTGTTTTGGGTTACCTTTGCGTACCAAAAATGCGATGGTGGAATAGTAAGGTGAACTGGCGTTAGGCAGTAATTGTTGCCAATTTTCTGGGATCAATTTACCGCGGTCATGGAGTACCTGTACGTCTGTCACTTGGTTAAACGTCACCACATCTGCTGGCAATCCTTGCAGAATTGAGCGTGCCTGTGCCGATGATCCAGCATGGGATTGTTTAATCTCGACGGTTTTACCTGTTTTCTCTTGCCAATGTTTGGCGAAAACGGGGTTGTAGGCACTGAATAATTCCCGCGCGATATCGTAAGAAGAATTCAGCAGGGTTTGATCTGCGGCAGCCACATTGAGTGACGTTCCCAGAAAGAGCGTTCCCAGTAGGGCCTTTATCACTTTTATTTGCATTTGCTACTCCTTGAACTGGCAACTTTGTCAGCGTTATGACATATAGAGTAGTTGAAGTAATTATTTATAAGAAGTCAGTTAAATAGAACTTTTTTGAATAAGTATGAGCGATTTATTGTATGCCCTAGATCATTTTCACTGTGTTTGTGCATGCTAACCCACTTAGAATAGGCTAACGCTTAGTTGTTTTTATCAAGTAAAGGATAATCATAGTGTCTGACTTTCCGACAATTGAAGCCTGTATCGGGCAAACTCCGCTGGTTCGCTTGCAGCGGCTTAACTGTGGCACCTCAACTGTACTGTTAAAGTTGGAAGGGAATAACCCCGCGGGTTCAGTGAAGGATCGTGCAGCACTCAATATGATCATTCAGGCTGAACTGCGCCAAGAGATCCGCTCGGGTGATACGCTCATCGAGGCGACAAGTGGCAATACTGGGATTGCGTTAGCGATGGCGGCGGCGATCAAAGGATACAAGATGATCCTGATTATGCCCGAAAACTCGACCCAAGAGCGTAAGGATGCGATGCAAGCTTATGGCGCAGAACTCATGCTGGTGGATAACATGGAAACGGCGCGGGATTTGGCACTGCAGTTACAAACCGAAGGCAAAGGTAAGGTGCTAGATCAGTTTAATAATCAAGATAATGCGAATGCGCATTTCCTCACCACAGGTCCGGAAATCTGGCAACAGAGTCAAGGAAAAATCACTCACTTTGTCTCTAGTATGGGGACAACTGGCACCATAATGGGCGTGTCTAAATACCTTAAAAGCTGTAATCCTGACATCACGATTGTCGGCCTTCAGCCCGCCGATGGCAGTAGCATTCCGGGGATCCGCCGCTGGCCGCAGGCCTACTTGCCGGGGATTTTCGATGCATCCCGTGTAGATTTAGTCATGGATGTTGAAGAGCAAGATGCAAAAACCATGGCGAGAGCCTTAGCGCGCGAAGAAGGGATTTGTGCTGGCGTTAGCTCTGGTGGTGCTGTGTTTGCTGCGCTGGAGATAGCCAGACAATATCCAGATTCAGTGGTCGTGGCGATTGTTTGTGATAGGGGCGATCGTTACCTTTCATCAGGGCTTTTTTCCTGAGTCCAAGATATTTCGCCTAAGTTATTTGACGACAAGCATTCTTCATTAATAAAAATGGGCGGAATTCGCCCATTTTTATTGACTCTTCATGATCATTTTTTCGGTGGGAACTGCGCCAAAATCCGGCTGACGGCTTTGGCGGTATCTTGGGCTTTCTCATTGCCGCCTGCATCGAAATCATAACTGTCGCTACCACGCCAAATGAGCGCTTTGGTCTTTGGGTCGACAATATCTATCTGAATAGTTTGAATTTTAGCGGTATCACTGCCAAGTGGTACCCCAACGCTTGTACCTATTCCTATCCCTCCTGAACGGCCGAATGTGCCTGTACCTAATCCAATCGATAGCCCTGAATCCTTAGGTTTATCTTGGGTCAGTAGGGCGTAGGCGACGTTAAAGTCGGGGGCTTGGGTATTTTCGACAAAGCCTTTTTGAGTCAACTGGTTGTTGATTTCTACTTGAATGCGTTGGGCGCTGAGCGGGTCGTCCGTTGGCTGTGGCGTTAGCTGGGTAAAGCTGTGCAGTGTGCTGAAGTCGTAATTGAGATCGTAATCGTTTTTCGGTTTACTGCTACAAGCGCTTAAAAAGGCAACGGCGACGAGCAGACTGGCAAAGTGACGGTATCCCATGATAGTGCTCCAAGTTGTACAAACTCTGTTCAATGTGCCTTGATTAAGGTTGTTTCTGCAAGTACTTTAGATAAGTGTGTTGTATTTGAATCGCTTTAAACGCCATTCGGCAGCTTCTTTTTTAGCATGGGGCGTTTAACCATGGTTCATCTGAGCATGCTTCATTTGAAAACAGCTCATTTTGACAGAGGAATAGCGGCGGGTTATGGAACAGTTAGCCTTTTTTGATATCCCCAGTCCCTGTATCGGTGTGTGTGCCACCGATGCGCGCGGTTACTGTAATGGTTGCCTGCGAAGCCGTGACGAAAGATTCAATTGGTTAACGTTTTCAGATGCGCAAAAGTACGATGTCATTCGGCTGTGCACTCAACGTAAACGCCGTCGCCAGTTGGCGATGATGAAAGCACGGCAAGCGCAAATTGAGCAAGAAAGGGCGGCGTTAAATCCGCAGTTGAATTTTGAGCCTGAGCCCGAAGCCGATCTGGATTTTGGTGGCTTCGAGCTAGACTAATATTTTGAATACTTTGTTAAATAGTCTTGTTTAACTGACTTGTTTTACTGGCTTGTAGAATTAGCGCGTTAGATGAATAACAGATCCGCAGTCGTTTAATCCCTATCCCAATCCCTATTACAGCTTGCGCTTCTTCGGCCAGATTAAATTAAATCGGGTATGTTGCTCATCGCTGGTGACGCTCACATTTCCCTGGTGTCGCTGCATAATCCGTTTGATGATCGCAAGTCCCAAACCGTGTCCCTTATTGCCATTTTGCACCGATTGGCTGCGATAAAAAGGCTCGAACACTTTCGGTAAATCCACCGCGGGGATAGGTTCACCGTCGTTACTCACACTTAAATTCACCCTGTGCTGCGTCTGCTTAACCTCAATAATGATTTCAGTGCGGGCAAAGCGTTGGGCGTTGGTCAGTAAATTTTGCAGCGCACGTTCAATTAATGCCGGTTCCCCAAACAAGGGCAGTTTTTCGACTTCTGTCTTTAAGGTAATAGGCGTTGGACTTAAGGTTTCTAGGCGCTTAATGCTTTGATTGATGAGATTAATTAAATCGTACTCATCCAACTGGATACCTTCTCGCTGGGACTCTAAGCTGGCGTATGTCAGCAGTTCTTGGAGTAAGTCTTCCATTTCTTTGATATCGAGCTGCATCTCGTCGAGAAAGTCTTGGCGCTTTTGTTCGTCCGAATCCGGCTGACAATACATGGGCATGAGTGCAAGGGCGAATTTGAGTCTTGCCAGCGGCGTGCGGATCTCATGGGAGACCGCATTAGACAGGTGTTTCTGGTTCTCAATCAAGGCGCTGATATGTCGCGCCATCTCGTTAAACGTATTGGCTAAGGGTTTGACCTGAGAGCGATTTGACAGGGTAATCCGCGTGTTCCATTTCGCTTCGCCAAACTCTTTGGTAGCTTTACGCAGTATGCTCAAATCCCGAGAAAGCGGGCCTACCCAAATCAACGCTACTAACGCAAGTGACAAATAGAAGAACAGGGTGAACAGGCTGCGAAGGTTGGCTCTAGGATCTATGTCCAGCGGCCCCGCCATTAAGACTTGATCGCCGACTCGGATAAATTGCAGCAGGTTATCGTCATTGGTCGTGGTGGTGAACACAGTACTGGTACTGAGGGCTTGATTGTCAGCCAGCGCGACTTGATCGGCACTGAGCAATTGCAACGGCATCACAGGATTAGCTGGGATCGCCTCCAGATACCTTTGGCGGGTATCGGTAGGCAGTTCCGCTAACAATTGCGCCAAGGCTACTAATGGCGCATCGAGGGCGTTATTGTCATCCACATTTTTCTGCCACAGGCTGTCGAGTGTCCAGCCAATCCCAAGCACGCTGAGACTGAGTAGCAGATATAAACTGATAAAGAGACGTTTCACTGTATCTGTGCTTAGTTATTCCAGGCTTCAGGAGCAAAGAGATAACCTTGTCCCCAAACGGTTTTAATTCTGAACGGTGTCTCGATATTATCGTTGAGTTTTTTACGTAATCTAGAGATACGCACGTCAATTTTTCGATCTTTACCATCGAAATCAATATTGAGTAACAGCTGATAAATATACTGACGGCTGAGTACTTGGCCAGCTTGTGAGGCCAGTAACCACAGCAACTCGAATTCATGGCTGGTGAGATCGATTTCAGTTTCATTGAGGCGAATCGCGTGGGTATGCGGGTCGATACTCAGTTTACCAAAGGTCAAGCAGTGGGATTCTGCCTGAGGTGGCTGATTTTGACGGCGAAGTAAGTTGTTGATCCGCGCGACTAACAGGGCTGGATCGACAGGCTTAACCACATAGTCATCGGCACCGAGTTCTAAGCCTTTGATTTGATCTTCGCTTGAGCCAAGTGCGCTCATTAGCAGGATTGGGCCTGCAAAATAGTCGGGCAGTTTCTCACACAGGGTGAGGCCATCCATGCCCGGCAGCATAATGTCTAACAGTATGATATCTGGCTTGTAATTGATTAATCGCGTTAATACTGTGTCGCCACGGCGTTCAACTTCAACATGCATACCATGGGATTTTAGGTAATCTACAATCAAGTTTGCTAGGCGAACGTCGTCTTCAACCAATAATACTCTGTGGTTCGATTGTGGGCTTGTCATTAAAATAAACTCCAAGGGTTGCGGTAACGTCTGCGAACCTGAGGTTGTGATGCAGAAGTGATTTTAAGTTTGGCACCAGCCAAAGTTTGGTTACTGTCTTTACTCACCATGACAAATTGAATATCCGTCATAGTGTGGATTTTCATGCTTAACGTATGGGTTGAAACTGAATCACTGCACCATTTTGGATAGGCGGCATTGTCGGACAAAATACAGATAAGCTCATCTTTGGCGAGCTCCCACTGTAGTTCAATATAGACGTCGCAGGCCTGAGTTTCTGAACTGGTAATACAAATTTCGGGTGTGAGTTTAAGAGCCGCGTCGCGAGTTTTAGCTTGTGCAGAACTTGGGCCCATCAAGCCGAGGCTTAGACCAAGAAAGCAAAGCAAGCTTAACTGAGGCAGCGTCACTAACGTTAGAACCTATAGGCTGCGCCGATAAAGTAGGTGCTGCTATAGTCTTGGTCTAACAAGGGACTGGCGGCAATCTCATCGGCAATTAGAGTGTAACGAACTGCCAAGAGTAGATCCCAATTGTCAGTTAATATATAACGGGCCGTCATTTCCGCACCTTTATCCCAACCTGATTTTGCTTGATATTGTTCACTCCAATAGGCGTTTTCACTCGGTCTAACGCCATAATAATAATCGACCACTGCTTGGCTCTTCCAATCAAACACCAGTGCGAATTCAAAAATGAAACGATCGTAATCCCAGCCATAGGTCCATTTTATTTGTGCTTCTGAACCTTGATGAACATTGAACATATCATGGGTGTACGCCAATCGAATAATGCCGAGTCGGGTATAGATGAATGCTTCGGCACCGCCAAGTAGGGTGAAGTTCCGTGTCTCTAAAGAATTAAATTCACGTTCGGGCTCTGTCGACAAAGACATACTCGTTATGGCTTTGGCTTCGACTTGTGTGCCGCGGTTCAAAAAGATATTCGATGGGTCCCATCGATAGAAATAGGCTCTATCTAAGCTATAACTGGTGACGAGATTGAACGTGAAGCTTTCTTGCTCGGCTAAGGTGTAGCCTAAATTACCATTATCGAAGAACCAGTGTTCGCCGTAATAGGCCACTGTAGGGATAAAGAACAGTGGAATATCGTCAAAATCCTTGAGTGGATTGCTTTTTTGTCCCCAGCCAATGGCGACGCCGAGATCCCAGTTGTTCATCTCAATACACTGATTTTCAGATGCGCAGGTTTCTTTCGCCATTCCGACAGAGGGCAAAATACTTAAACTTGTAATGAGGACAAAAAGGATGCGATACATGATTTAACGATTAAGGGCTGAGGTTAATAATACAGGAAAATAGATTAGCATTTTATGCCCGATTCAACAGTGGTTTCATTCGCAGGGATGCAAAATGATACAGCTATCAATTAAATAGTAAATTTGTAGATCGCACAATACCTTGATAGTCATGCTAAAAGCCTATTTTGGTGGCTTTCATACGGTTAATTGTGGATGTTAAATTTTGTATTCGATACGTTTCGTCTGTAACTGAAATGATATTAATTGTGAGCTGAATAGCTGTGTTACTTGAAAATAATAATGCCATTCGCAGATGTGAATGGCATTGAATGAAGCTGAAGAACGCGCTTTTGCGGTATTAACGTTGGGATTAGAATGAAGATTAATTAACCTCAGTAACCGACTTGTAGCCCATTTCTGTCAGTTGATCGTTTACACAATCAAGCACATATTGTTTTAGCTCTGCATTCTCGACTTGATCTTCAGAGGCCATCTGCTGGCACACTTCTTTCAGCTGAGCGATATCGGCTGCGGGTGCAGGCGGTAAAGATGAGTCGTCAGCAAGGGTCGTGAAGCTCACTAATGCCAACAGAGTGAAAACAGCTGATAACTTATTCATTTTATTTCCTTTAGTTATGTATTGTTAACTACAGATTAAGAAGCATTCTCTTAATACCACTGCGCCAACATCTGCAATTTATCACTGCTATTCTGTTTTAGATATAAATAATTTTTACCTTTTGGCGTTGAGGATTTTTAGCTTATTTTCCCTTGATTCGCTTCAAGTAAATCTGATGCTTAAGTGCTGTTCAATAGACTTAGCTTTAGTCATTATCCCAACAGATGAACCTGTTGAGTTTGGCTTCAGCGCAAAGGGCTTTGTGCAAAGGTTATGTGCAGAGTGAGTTGTGCTTAACTCCTGCATTAGCTCCGTAGGCTAAAATAGGCTAAATCTGGCATCCCAGAGTTGGTTTTTCCAAAAGTGCCACTTACATCACCTTAACCACTTATTTGCGATTAAGTGCAGTATTCTTGCTGTTTTAGCCCTCGTTTTGATTAAGGTTTTAAGGGCGCTTAATACCAAACTATGCGGCAGTTATAAAAAGTCGCATAAAATGCGATATGACGCAGGTTGTAGTCGACTTTCTTCCTAGAATATTGAATTGAAAAGAATTAATTTTTAATCAAAATTAGGACTCGGTTTATTTTCAGTATGTTTGATTTTAAGTGTATGTTTTTATTTTGTATTTATTGCTACTTATTCATTTTTAATGATTTCGTTGCCAAGGTTGTGGCTATCCTCTAGAATGCGCGGCTCTCGCAGGTGCGTGAACATAAAGTTTGCGGTTAATGCCGTTGATTTTTATTGAATTATTGATTTTTCTCTAGGGGAACTCTGTGTCTACAAAACTGGCTAATCCAGCGCCATTAGGTTTAATGGGCTTTGGTATGACAACGATTTTGTTAAACATCCATAACGCGGGATATTTCCCTATTGATTCTATGATCTTAGCCATGGGGATTTTTTACGGCGGCATTGGTCAAGTGATTGTGGGTATTATGTGTTTTATGCGCGGCGATACTTTCGGTACGACGGCATTTACCTCTTACGGGTTGTTTTGGTTAACATTAGTGGGATTAATCTTAATGCCTAATGCGGGCATTGCGGCGAGTCCAACGTATTTTATGGGCTGGTATTTAACACTTTGGGGCATATTCACCGCATTTATGTTTGTGGGTTCTTTGCGTTATCCACGAGCTAAGCAGTTTGTATTTGCTTCTTTGACGCTCTTATTTTTCCTGCTGGCTGCACGTGATTTTACGGGCTGCGCCTTGATTGGCACGATTGCGGGCTTTGAAGGGATCATCTGCGGTGCGAGTGCGATTTATTTTGCGATGGCGCAGGTGCTCAATAATGAGTATGGCCGCACGATTTTACCGGTTGGTGAATTGAAAAAGTAATGCTGCAGTGATGAAGACTGGTGAAAAGGCTGATAAAAATCAGCCTTTTTTATGGGTGTTTTTTAGCGGGACTAGATTTTAGTTTTAATATAGGCCGCAGCCGCCTCATCTAAGCTACGCAAGGATACATAACTCGTGCCTGCCTTGTGGGTGATCAAGAAACCTTTTTCAGTTTCTTTAATCCGGTAAATGTCTGTCCATAAAATTTGGCTGGTCACTGACATAGATTGAGTGTGAATCCCTTGCTCATCAATGGTGAGCGTGACCTCATTGCTAGCCGCTTTACTCATCATTTGACGCATCAACCACCATGCCTTGTGATACTTCACATTGAGCGCCTCGATAACGCCGAGTCCAACGAAGAAGTAAGCTAAATAGAGGCTAATGTCGGCAAAGACCAGCGCGATACCTATCATGCTCAACCCTATGGCTTTGTAGTAAGGTTTGAGCGTGGGATCTGGCACAACAGATTGGGTATAGCACTCATCGAAATGGGCTTTATCTAAAATATAGGTCGTTGAGTAAGAATAGGGTGTCGGCATAATGTCATCTACTTTAGGTGCAGCTTAATGCGGGCTAGTGTAGCGATTACAGTGATAAAAGTAACTAAAGTCACTAATTCATAAAGCCACTAATGCATAAAGTTGCTCGTGTATTAAGTCGCTACGTATAAAGCGCTAAGATCGCTCGCGTGAGTATGGGTAAGTGTGCTGTGGCGTCCTATGCCAATGTTGGAAGGATATCCTCGATGAAGCTAACACTGGGAGTTGGACAGAAATGCTGCAACGGCTATATTAGTCTTGTCGTCAGCGTTATTCGATCCCCATGAGTTCCTCAAGGAGTGCGAAAGCATAATGGCCTTAGTCCCTAAAGATTTTGTTAATTACAAATCAACGCCGGTTTTCAGTCGTGACAACGTCCCTAACATGTTGCTGCACATGCACAATACTAAGGCTGGCGTGTATGGGCAGATCCAAGTACTAACGGGCAGCTTAAAGTTCTATGGCTTTACGGGCAGTAGAGGCGAGTTAGATAAAGAAATCATCATTCGCGCCGGTGAGACGGCCATTTCTCATCCCGAGTATTGGCATAAAGTGGAGCTGCTGACCGAAGATACCCAGTTCAGACTTCACTTTTATGCCCATAAGGATTCGGTCATAGTGGTACAGCAGCAATCCGAGCGAAGTGAATAGTGTCTAGCTCCTAGCTCCTAGCACCTAACATCTAGCAACTAACACTCAGTCCAATTCGCGCGGTTCACGGCTGCAGTTGACCACTTTTTTTAATAACGACTTACGCTAATACCGCTAATACCGCTAATACCGCTAATAGCGATTTCGCTCCGCTGGAATATCAGTTAAATACTCGACAAATTCCACTTCAAAACCATGGGCGTCAAAGAAGTAAATATTACGTCGATAGGGATCTTCCATGCCATCTTTGGCAATCGGGAATCCTGCTTGGGTCAATCTTGCTATCACAGCATCTAAGTTGTCGGTGACAAAGGCAAAATGCGCCAGTCCAATTTGATGGCCAGTTAAATCTCGGTTTTCTCCCTCACCATTATCACTAAAAGCAATGTATTGATAATCATCGCCAAAATGAATCCAATTACGAGGTTTGCCGTACCAAGTGCCCTTATCGCCACCGCGTACACGCCAGTGGGGAAAAGCCGCCTGATAAAAGCGCAGTGCTGCGGGGATGTTGTCTACCACTAAGTTGATATGCTCTAAATGAATCATAATGCGTTCCTTGTAATGATTTTAGTCTGTTGCTGGTGGTTAAAATCTCAAGCCGCTTACATACCGTAACAGTATTCCTGCTGCTTTGGGTACGCTTGTCCGGCATGTTGTTGACGAATGGGCGCTAATGCTTGGGCGTATTGATGCAGCATATACAAGCTGTACTGCACTCTTTCCCTGAGTGCGATATCTCGGGCACCCTCGGGAATGGCATTGAGTACATGGCTGACATTACGGATGATCAAGTGATCGGGGATAGGCACTAATTTATTGTTTTTGAGTGCATTCATCTTCACTTCAACGATGGGATAGGTACCGCCAATCCCGTTCGATACTGAGATTAGCAGTGCTGGTTTATGGGCTGTTTCTTCGCGAGTACACATCAATAAAAAGTTCTTCAGTAGTGGCGATGCCATGCCGCCCCATTCTGGGGTGATAAGTACCAGCGCATCGGCTTCATTGACGCTTTGTTCTATTTCGGGCCAGTGCTCCCCCTTGTTGTCTTCCTCTCCATCCCAAAATGGCAGGTTAAATTGGCATAACTCTAAGTGATGTATGCTGGCGTAACCCATAGCATGGGGAGATGAGAAACTGCTTTCTGCAATGTAGCGACCGACTTTAGCACTTTGGGAGTCGGGTCTTTGGCTGGTGCTGATGATGAGTAACTTCATTAAGTAAACCTATTTGTTTATAAATTATTTATAAGGTAATTACTTTATTTAATCTTGTAAAGGATAAAGTAAATAAAAAAGTTTATTTAATCTGTTAAAGCGGGAATGGATCGGAGATAATGCGCTGGCTACCATCGGAGAGTTCAGATGAAGACCACTGATAAGATTATACAATTGCTCAAGTTGCATGGCCCGCTTACCGCTAAAACCTTAGCGGAGGAATTGGCGTTAACGACTATGGGCGTACGTCAACATCTTCAAGCTTTGGAAGACGCAGGCGATGTGGACATCGAAGATAGAGTTGAAGGTCGTGGTCGCCCAACGCGTTACTGGGGATTGACGGAACAAAGCCGTAGTCACTTTGCCGATCGCCATGAGGAATTGACGGTGCAGCTTATTGATTCGGTGAAAATGATCTTTGGTGACCAAGGCTTAGATAAGCTTATCGACCACAGGGAGCAAAGTGCGTTAGTTCAGTATCGTGCCGCTATGAAAGGGGCGACAGATATTCCGACACGTTTGGCCATCCTTGCGAAATTACGCTCGAATGAAGGTTATATGGCAACGATGGAACAGGTAGATGGCGTGTATTTTTTACTCGAAAATCATTGTCCAATCTGCGCCGCAGCGACTAAGTGTTTAAACTTTTGCCGCTCAGAGTTACAACTTTTCCAGCAATTATTCGCCGATATCGCCGTGGTGAGCCGCGAAGAACATATCATCGAAGGTGCACGCCGCTGTGCATATAAGATTGAGGCTATTCCTCACTAGTGGGACTTAAGCCGCTTCATTTATGGCGCTTTACCTATGAGATAAAACGCCACTGAGCGCCAACGCCATATATCAAGCGTTAGTGCGGAGCTTAAAACTTAGTCGCTTAGGGCTTTTCAGGTTCGTGATAGGCCAATAAAGTTTCGAAACGAGCATGTCCTTTAAGTTGTGAGAAATCCGCCTCATCTAATGCCAGTTCCTTGAAGGATGCGCTGTTATGAATGGCGCGCTCTAAATCAGAAATCGCTCTATCTTCAACCCCTAAGCAAGCAAAGGCGCAGGCTCTTTGATAAAAAGCGTGGGCGTTAGTCGGGTCAACTTCCAGAACGCGATTACACAGGCTTTGTGCCCAGTTAAATTCGCGCATCTCCATTGCGGCGTCGGCTTTGTAGGTCAGCGCTTCTAAATCCCCAGGTCGAATCGTGAGAATCTCATCATAGACTTCAATCTTCTGCTCTGGCGTTTGCGCACTTTGCGCCCGTAGCCAGAGGTTATGGATTTCATTGATGATCTCAATCTCGCGATTATTGTCCGTGATAGTACGGCTCTTACGCTTGAGTTCTTGCTCAAGTACTTTGAACTTTTCTTCGTATTGTTCGGCAATACTTTGCAGCTGGTTAGCAGCCAGTTTGGCTGTGTGCGTTTTGATTTCCCGCAGGGATTGCCAACCGATAAAGGCGACTAACGAGGCGACACCCGCGATGATATAGAAGAAGTAAGTCACAGTGACATTGGCGTAGTTCATCGATTTGTCAGCTACGGCGAGTTCGCGGTCGGTGATGTCGATGGTGAGACGACGCTCGAGATCCTGTTGATCGTGTCTGAGGGATTTAAGTTCATCGAGGACGTAACGCTCGACCAGCGGTTTATCATGGATAGCGGAGGGGCGAGCCGCTTCAGGAGGATTAACTGCATCGTTTGCTTGGGCGAAAAAAGAGCTCGCAAGCGTCACTAAAAACAAGGCTAAAAATAGCAGGTTCGAACGTATTAAAACGGGACTTGCGGATAAGTTTTTGATGCGGTAACCACTCACAGTAAGATGAATTGAGCGCCTAGCTTAACAAATTTTACCTCGTTCGATCCAATTTAGCCCAGAATAGCCTTTGTGATGCTCCTTTAGTTCGGCTTGCTATGAGCCGAACTTGCATCCTGCTAGAATGGCTATCTCATTCATATTTCGTCATTTGTGGTGTTATGCAATCTAAGCGCGGCCGACTCGATCGTTATCTTTGTACCCAGTTACACACTCACCGTAAAGCGGTGCGTGAACTGCTATTATCGGGCCGAGTGTGCGTCGATGGATTGATAGTGAAAGATATGGATAGGCAAGTGGATGAGTTTTCCCGCATCCAACTCGATGAGCAAATACTGCAGGCCAATGCGCCCGTCTATGTGATGCTCCACAAGCCGATAGGTGTAGTAAGTGCCACCAAAGATACTCAACATAAAACTGTGATTGATTTGCTTGATTGCGAAGCCCGTGATGAGTTGCATATCGCCGGCAGACTAGATTTAAACTCTTCGGGTTTGTTGTTATTGACCAATGACAGCCGCTGGTCTGATGCGCTGATGTCACCTACACACAAGGTCGACAAAGTGTATCGGGTTACCTTAGCTAATCCCATAACCGAAGAATACATCGCTGCATTTGCCGAAGGGATGTATTTTGGCTTTGAAGATATTACAACCCAACCCGCTAAGCTGGTTATCCTCGCTGATAACGTGGCTGAAGTGACTTTACATGAAGGTAAGTATCATCAAATCAAGCGGATGTTTGGTCGGTTCCGCAATCCGGTTGTTGGCCTGCATCGATTATCGATAGGCGATATTGTGCTTGATGAAAAGTTGGCACCGGGTGAAAGTCGCGCGCTCACTGCCGCTGAAGTTGCCTCTATCCGTTAAAAATGATGAATAGAAAAGTACATCAAGCATTCATCGTTCTTGTCGTTATTGTTTGCCATGCTAACAATGAAAGCTAAGCACAAAAGCTAAGCATTCAAACGGACCTGAGCGTGCATTTTCTCAAGTCCGTGTCATGCCATTAAAGATCGGCGTGAGGGCCGAACACTTCATAGTGCATGCTTTCAGCCGCGACACCCAGAGCGAGTAGTTGTTGCTTGATGGCTGACATGAATCCAATGGGGCCGCAGAAATAATAACGTGCGTGGGGAAGCAACTGTTCGGCGACTTTACTTAACTCCATTTGCCCTTCGAAATCATAATCATCACCCAACTTATCGGTTGGGGCTGGCTCACGATACCAAACATGACTCGTCAGATTATGATGTTGCTGGCGCTTGGCGTAGATAGCCTGTTTGAACCCGTGTACGGCGCCTTGCTCACAGGCATGCAGCCAAGTGATAGTGCTGGGATGCTGCAGCTTGAGTAATTGATTGAGCATACTTTTCATCGGTGTTTGGCCTACACCAGCCGAAATGAGCACTACGGGGGTGTCCGCCGCGACTTCTAGGGTAAAGTCTCCCGCGGGTGGCATCACCGCGATTTTGTCGCCGACTTGTATCGCATCATGCAGCAGGTTCGACACTTGTCCGCCGAGTTCGCGTTTCACACTGATGCGGTAGCTGGTGCCATTTGGCGCATCGGATAAGGAATATTGACGGATTTCTTCATATGCCAAATTCGGGTGTGTTAGCTTCAAACTTAAATACTGACCGGGGATAAAATCTTTAACGGGCTTGCCATCTTCGGGCGTCAATATGAAGGAGGTGATGACTGCTGACTCGGTATTTTTCGCGCTAATGACAAACTGACGCTCACCTAACCAGCCACCATCTTGCTCTGCATGCGCTTGATAAATTTGTGCTTCTCGCTGAATAAAAATGTTGGCTAAAAATCCATAGGCCTGTGCCCAAGCTTCTAACACTTCTTCTGTTACCGCATCGCCCCCTAATTCTTTAAGCGTTGCCAATAAATGGCTGCCGACGATCGCATATTGCTCAGGTTTGATCAGAAACCCCGTATGTTTTTGGGCAATGCGCTCGACGGTTGAACTCAGTACCGCTAAGTTTTCGATATTTTTCGCATAGGCTGCGACGGCATTGAACAGGGCTACAGGCTGACCACCAGAATGTTGGTGCGCCAAATTAAATACATCTTTTAGTTCAGGATTATGTTTGAACATACGTTGATAAAAATGGGTCGTCAGCGCAGGACCTGCTGATTCGAGTAAGGGAATGGTGCTCTTGATAACTTGGATAGTACGGCTGTCCAACATAGAAAATCCTTAACGTGTAAATATTATGAATGTTTAATGAGTTTAAAGGTCTATTTGATTTAGATCAATAGAGATTATCGCTATCTGTGCTATCGATAACGAGGCAGAGTTCATTTGAAGTGTTCAATAAAAGGAGAAATTAAATCGAGAAATGATGAAACGGATATTCTATTTCAATGGGTTACAGGTGATGTAAATAGATGGGAGTTTGACTGCAACAGCAAAAATGGTTGCAGTCGTTTTGTGGGTGATTGAGTAAAATTAGAGCTTAAATGCGCTCACTTGATTGCGCATGCTGCTGGCGAGCTTAGTTAAATTAATCACAGATTCACTTAATTCAGCCGCCGAAGCTGTGGAATGCTCGGCGATATCGCTGATGGCAATAATGCTGCGATTAATACTCTCGGCAACGCTACTTTGCTCTTCAGCTGCGGTCGCAATGTGGGTATTCAGCTCGGTGATGCTGTCTACTGAGGTGACAATTTCTTTCAGCGCTTGACCCGCCTGATTGGCTTTATCGTTGGCATCATCTACTTGATTGATACCTATTTCCATGGCGCTGACGGCTTCTTTAACCCCTTGTTGTAGGGTGGCAATCATGGCCTCAATTTCTTGAGTCGATTTTTGGGTGCGTTGCGCTAGGGTGCGCACTTCATCGGCCACGACCGCAAAGCCGCGACCTTGCTCTCCCGCCCGTGCGGCTTCAATGGCGGCATTGAGTGCCAGTAAATTGGTTTGTTCGGCAATGCTCTTAATCACATCGAGTACGCGGCCGATATTTTGACTTTCATTAGATAAGAATCCAATGACCTGCGCCGTTTTTTGAATTTGATCAGAAAGCTGCGACATACTGCTAATCGATTGCATCACAATATTATTGCCGTTGGCGGCATAGGTATCGGCATCTTTGGCTGAATCCGCTGCAGCAGATGCGCTTTGGGCGACTTCGGCAACGGTGGCCGTCATCTCATTCATGGCCGTTGCAGTCTGCTCCGTTTCGGCTTGTTGCTGTTGCATTCGTTTATTGGTGGCTTGGGTGAAGCTACTTAACTCATTTGCCGAACTGTTGACCGTAGTTGCTGCCTCGGCAATGGAATGAAGAATCCCCCGTAAGTGTTCAATTACTTGGGTGAGGCTCGTGGATATTTGCCCTAGCTCATCGTGATTAAAAGTGGTGAATCTGACGGTGAGATCTGAGTCTTGATGGATCCTTTTCAGTTTACCAAGGATGTCATTAATGGGATTCATCACGCTGCGATTGACCCAGAGTCCAATCACAATACTGATGATCATGGCGGCACAGGCTAATGCCACAAAAATAGTGATTGAAGATTGATAAATGGCATTTACACGATCTTTTTCTTCGCCCGCTACGCGGATTTGCAGTGCAATCAGTTCAGATATTTGGTTGCTGATAGGATCGATCGCTTGGTACAGCGGCAGGATATTGGCTGAGAGTTGGCTTGAAACATCGCCGTTTAATCCTCTTAAGCGCGAGATCAGGGTATCAATCTGTTGATTCGCGGGGGAGAACAGCACTTCGGCTTGTTTTACGAGTCGGGATTCTTCTGAGGTAAGCTCGGTAGATAGGTATTTTTGCCAATGTTGAGTAATAGTCGATTTGGCACTGTCTAGCGCTTCAGCCGCTTGCGAGGCGGTGAAACCACCCGCGTTCGCCTTATTGACCGCATCGATAACATCGACCGCATACTTATCGGCAATCACTTTTAAGTCATCCAGCGGCACCACTCTGTCGTTATAGATGCGTTCAACACCCGACTCAATGTTGCCCATCATATTAATGGCGAGAAAACCAATCGTCAGTAACATTGCAAGGGGGACCAAAATACCGATAAACATTTTTTGTTTTATTTGTAGACCGTTCATATGGGATAGCCTCAGTGAACTAAAGAGTCCTTTAGGCAGAGCTCGAGCTATCCCTACGATGAGTCTGTAACATTAGGTATAGCAAATCAGCGGAAAGAGGGGAGAGTAACAGAGGATTTATTTTGTTTTAGATACAAAAAAACCTCGCTAAGCGAGGTTTAAATGTTGGTACAGATGAGAGGACTTGAACCTCCACGCCCTTGCGAGCACCAGCACCTGAAGCTGGCGTGTCTACCAATTCCACCACATCTGCATGGCTATCCGAAATTTCATCGAATGAGTAATCTCAAAACCGAAGAAACAATCTTAATGCTTTGTTTCATTCGTTGAACTGCAATTTGGTACAGGTGAGAGGACTTGAACCTCCACGCCCTTGCGAGCACCAGCACCTGAAGCTGGCGTGTCTACCAATTCCACCACACCTGCACTGTACCTATTGCAGTTCTCTAACATTAGTCGCTGAAGCAACCAATTTAAAGATGGTGCCCGAACCCGGAATCGAACCAGGGACACGAGGATTTTCAATCCTCTGCTCTACCGACTGAGCTATTCGGGCGACGGGCGCAATTTAAAGGCTTTTCGGGTTTTGAGTCAATAGATTTTTACTAAATAACGTAAAAAGTGACTCGGTTGGATAAGATTTACACGAAAGTGTCATTTACGCTGCAAGTGGCGAGCTAAAAATAGTCAAACCACTATCCACGCTGGGGACTTAGCAATATCCAGTGATGGGTTATCTTGGCTAGCAAAGCAAAAAAATGCCCCTATTAAAGGGGCATTCTCGGCTAGTTTGATAAGATTTCATTGTTTGGATAGTTAGCTTGCATTACCATGAGCACGTTTTGCTTCAGCTTGCTCTGACCTAATTCGCCATAAGCTTCTATCATTATCTCTAATGCCCGTTCATTTGAAGGGGTGCCAGGATATGTTTCCATTACAGATTGTGCTCGGATTGCTGCGGCGCTCCATGCATTCATCTTAAGATAATATTCGGCAACTTGGATTGAATATCTTGCTAAGCGATTCTTCAACGCTAACATGCGTTTTTGCGCATCGGCGGCATATTTGCTGTTAGGGTAAGTTTTGATAAGACGATCAAAATCTTTGAAAGCATCTTGAGCATTTTTAGGGTCACGATCGGTTCGGTCGATATTAAGCATATCGTGGAACAAGTAGTTGTCGGCTTGCATGTTCACTAAACCGCGCATATAGAACACATAGTCAATATCAGGGTGGGTAGGATTAAGACGGATAAATCTGTCTATGTTCGCAATCCCCGAAGCGACATCGTCCATTTTGTAGTAAGCATAAATCAGGTCTAACTGGACTTGAGTTTTGTGAGGTCCGAAGGGGAAGCGTGAGTCTAACGCCTCCAAAGAACGGACAGCTTTAGAGTAATTGCCAAGTTCCATAGAGGTTCTTGCCTGAGTGTAAAGCACATCAGGTGACGTTTTGGCGGCAATATCGTTATCATCAGGGCTGCTGCTACAGGCTGATAACGCTAGTGAAAATAGGACTAAGGTAACGCCTTTGGAAAATTTATACATACTTGAATTCAATTCTTTTTAAGTTGTAGTTAAGAATTTTTCCATTTCACTATAAAATAGAAAACATCCGATTGTAACAGATAGCACACATTTTTTGACCCCTAAATGGGGATACGGTTCCTATGACACAAGAGATTAATCTAAAAAGCGAGATTTCGGCAACACAAACTGGACTGAGATTAGATCAGGCCCTAGCAGAGTTGTTCCCAGATTACTCGCGCACGCGCATCAAGGAATGGATCCTATCTGATGCAGTTCATGTTGACGGCGTTGTCGTTAATAAGCCCCGCGAGAAAGTTTATGAGCTGCAACAGATACTCATAGACGCCACTCTCGAAGAAGAAGTCCATGCCGCGGCGCAGGCCATTGATCTGGATATCGTCTATGAAGATGACGACATTATCGTGATCAACAAGCAAGCTGGATTGGTGGTTCACCCAGGTGCTGGCAATGCCGATGGCACTTTGATGAATGCACTATTGCACCATTGTCCTGATATTGAGCATGTGCCACGTGCAGGTATTGTGCATCGTCTGGACAAAGATACAACAGGTTTGATGGTCGTTGCCAAAACCGTTGAAGCGCAAACGCATTTAGTTGCCGCTTTGCAGGCCCGTGAAATCACTCGTGAATACGAAGCGATTGTTATGGGGACTATGACAGGTGGCGGTACTGTGGATGAGCCGATTGGTCGTCATCTTACTAAACGTACTCACATGGCCGTGCTGCACTCAGGTAAACCTGCGGTGACGCATTATCGTGTCGCGGAAAAATTCCGTAACCACACACGTCTGAGATTACGTCTAGAATCTGGCCGTACTCACCAGATCCGTGTGCACATGGAATACATAGGCCACGTGTTAGTGGGCGATCCTGTGTATGGTGGTCGTCCAAAACCGCCTAAAGCTGCGAGTCCAGAGTTTTTCGATATCCTGAAAAACTTCAAGCGCCAAGCGCTGCACGCAGTTCGTCTAGAATTAGCTCACCCAGTGAGTTGTGAAATCATGAGCTGGCAAGCGCCAATTCCTGAAGACATGGTGATTTTGACTAAAGCACTGCGTCAAGACACGGTAGAGCATCCGATCGAGTATCTCTAAGTGTTTGATCACGATTGGCCTGTTCCTGCTAATGTTGGCATCGCTATGACAAATCGTCATGGCGGTGTGAGCGTGCATCCCTATGACAGTTTGAATCTTGGACTGCATGTCGGTGATGCTGAACAGCAGGTGATGGCTAATCGTGAATTACTCTGCAAACAATTAGCGTTAACCGCCAAACCTGTCTGGCTTGAGCAAGTCCATGGTACCCATGTGCTCAATTTAGACACGCTAAGCTTAGCTCAGGCTGAGGATACGCCGATTGCCGATGCCAGTTATAGCCGAACTGCGAGCCAAGTTTGCGCTGTAATGACAGCCGATTGTTTACCTGTATTGCTGTGTAATCAAGCGGGAACCGAAGTGGCAGCGGCCCATGCCGGTTGGCGCGGTTTATGTGATGGCGTGATTGAGGCCACCGCGGCGCAGTTTAGTTCTCCTATGGATGAGTTGATTGCCTACCTCGGCCCGGCGATTGGTCCGCAAAAATTTGAAGTGGGCGTCGAAGTGAAGCACGCATTCTGTGGCCTACATCCACAGGCGGCAGCGTGTTTTATTCCCAGTGGTGACAAGTATCTGGCCGATATTATTGGCTTGGCTAAATTACGCTTGAGTTTACTCGGCATCAAGCATATTTATAGCGCCGATATCTGCACTGTCAGTGACACCGATTACTTCTCTTATCGTCGCGATAAGGTGACGGGGCGCATGGCATCATTGATCTGGCTTAAGTCTTAAGTTAATTCCCCTACAATTTATATTTATTTCCGCGTTATCCGCTTGAATTTGGCTAAATAGCCCCCATCTTTTAACTAACGAAATGTAATACCAATCCTATTTAGATCTCTCCATTAGCGGTACTGATTTAACGCCACTAAATTGGCAAGATATCTTGTGGATTGGCATATCTCTACTTTGTGAGTTTTAGGAGGCTGTATGCGACTCGATCGTATGACCAATAAATTTCAGCTTGCCATCTCAGATGCCCAGTCTCTCGCACTCGGGCGTGATCATCAGTTTATTGAACCGCTGCATTTGATGATGGCATTGTTGAACCAAGATTCAGGTTCAATCCATCCCTTATTGACCCAAGCTGGCATTCGCGTGAGTGCGCTGCGCTCGCTTTTGAGTCAAGAGCTGGAACGCTTACCTCAAGTCGAAGGTACGGGCGGCGATGTGCAATTATCCCAAGGTTTAATACGTTTATTAAACCTGTGCGATAAATTGGCGCAAAAGCGTAAAGACAAATATATCTCTAGCGAGTTATTTGTATTAGCCGCGTTAGAAGGAGGCGATGCCCTCGCGCAAGCGTTGAAAAAAGCCGGCGCGACCAAAGAGTTGATGGAGCAAACCATTGAACAAATGCGCGGCGGCCAAAAAGTGGATGATCCGAACGCTGAAGATCAACGTCAAGCGTTGAAGAAGTTTACTATCGATCTGACCGAGCGAGCCGAGCAAGGCAAGTTAGATCCTGTGATCGGCCGTGACGATGAAATTCGCCGCACGATCCAAGTGTTACAACGTCGCAGTAAAAACAACCCCGTCCTTATCGGTGAACCGGGTGTGGGTAAAACGGCGATTGTTGAAGGGCTCGCCCAGCGTATCGTTAATGGTGAAGTCCCCGAGGGCATTAAAAATAAGCGCGTCTTATCCCTCGATATGGGCTCATTGATTGCGGGCGCTAAATATCGCGGTGAGTTCGAAGAACGCTTAAAAGCGGTATTGAATGAGTTGGCGCAGGAAGAAGGTCAAGTGATCCTCTTCATCGACGAGCTGCATACTATGGTCGGCGCCGGTAAAGGTGAAGGCGCAATGGATGCAGGTAACATGCTCAAACCTGCGTTAGCACGTGGTGACTTACACTGCGTGGGTGCGACCACACTTGATGAGTATCGTCAGTACATTGAAAAAGATGCGGCGCTTGAACGTCGTTTCCAAAAAGTGCTGGTGGATGAGCCAAGTGTTGAAGACACCATCGCCATTTTGCGTGGCCTGAAAGAACGTTACGAGCTGCATCACCATGTGGAAATTACCGATCCGGCGATTGTGGCGGCGGCGACTATGTCGCACCGTTATGTGTCGGACCGTAAGTTGCCCGATAAAGCGATCGATTTGATCGACGAAGCGGCATCGAGCATTCGCATGCAGATGGACTCAAAACCTGAGTCACTCGACCGGCTCGAACGTCGTGCTATCCAGCTCAAACTGGAGGAGCAAGCCTTAGCCAAAGAAAATGATGAGGCGAGCCGTCGCAGGCTTGACCATCTGCAAGAGGAATTACGAGACGTTGAAGCTAAAGCTTCAGAGTTGAACGAAATCTGGCGTACTGAAAAAGCCGCACTAGCGGGAACTCAGCACATTAAAGCCGATCTCGAACAGGCTCGAATGGACTTAGAAGTGGCGCGTCGTGCGGGTGATTTAACTCGGATGTCTGAGCTGCAATACGGTCGTATTCCTGAGCTTGAAAAACAGCTCGATTTGGCATCGCAAGCCGAAATGCAGGACATGACGTTATTGCGTAACAAGGTCACTGAGTTCGAAATCGCCGAAGTCTTGTCGAAAGCGACGGGAATTCCCGTATCGAAAATGCTTGAAGGCGAGCGCGAAAAATTACTGCAAATGGAAGTGGCGCTGCACGAGCGGGTGATAGGCCAAAACGAAGCCGTTGATGCGGTCGCGAATGCGATTCGTCGTAGCCGCGCGGGTCTAGCGGATCCAAATCGCCCGATTGGCTCGTTCTTGTTCTTAGGCCCAACCGGTGTGGGTAAAACTGAGCTGTGTAAATCACTGGCGAGGTTCTTATTCGATACCGAATCGGCCTTAGTGCGCATTGATATGTCTGAGTTTATGGAGAAACACTCAGTATCGCGTTTAGTGGGTGCGCCTCCTGGATACGTAGGTTATGAAGAGGGCGGTTACTTAACGGAAGCCGTTCGTCGTAAACCGTATTCGGTGATATTGCTCGACGAAGTCGAGAAAGCGCATCCCGATGTGTTTAACATCTTACTGCAAGTGCTGGATGATGGACGCTTAACCGATGGTCAAGGTCGTACTGTAGATTTTAGAAATACAGTGATCATCATGACCTCGAACTTAGGCTCCGACATTATCCAAGAAGGATTTGGTCAAGTGACCTATGCAGAGATGAAAGCGGCGGTAATGAATGTGGTCACTCACAGTTTCAGACCCGAGTTTTTAAACCGTATCGATGAATCTGTGGTGTTCCATCCATTGGATGCTGCCAATATCAAGCGTATTGCTTCGATACAGATTGCTTCCTTACGCCAACGTTTGGCGGAGAAGGACTATACATTGGAGATCACCGACGACGCATTATCATTGATTGCGGAAATTGGTTTCGATCCTGTGTATGGCGCAAGACCGTTGAAACGGGCATTGCAGCAAGAAGTCGAAAACCCGCTGGCGCAGAAATTACTGCGTGGCGACTTGTTACCGGGTAAACCGATCAAGGTCAGCTGTGCGGGTGGCGAGTTAGTGTTCGAGCAATAACCAGTAGCTGTAACTTAGTGTGTTGTTTGAATGCGATACGTTAACAGCAAGCTTGAAGTTGGATAGGTTGAAATAGGCGAACTGAAATAAGCGTTCTTGAATGAACGAGCTTGAAATAAACTATCTTGCAATAAGAGATAGCGCTTTCTTAGTCAGTATCGCTCCCGCTTCAAGTACTAAAACGAAAGGAGCCGAGTTTTTAACTCGGCTCCTTTTTTATTGCATCAGCTTAATCGCTCTTCATTAATGGCTACTTCTTATCACAGAAGAGTTTTATTCTTTCCTGTTGCTGGGCAATCGAGGCTTGGCGATCTTCCTCTGTCATAGCGACAGATTCACCCGAATCGGAAGTTTGGCGGATAAGCTTAGTGTGCGTCGTGAGAATATCTAAATTGTGTTTAGCACTCTCACAAATGGATTGAGCCTGTTTAGCATCTTTCTCTTTAATCAGCGCCGCTGACTTTTCTAATTCATTGGCTTCAGAAGTGGCTTTCGCTTTCTTTACCGGTGCGATAAAACCCACTTTCGCCTGTTCTAAATCTTCACTGTAGAGTTTTTCTGCTTTGATGTTTTCTTGTTGCGGGGCTTGTTGGCTGTAATGCGTCACCCCATTTTCGTCAACCCAAGTATAGATAACGCCCGCAGAAACGGGGCCAATGAAAAGGCCGAGCCAAAACCATCGGCATAGCATAGTGCTGAACGTGTTCACTTTTAACATCGAAATCATCCCTAACTGGTCTCTCATCGACATGATAATAAAATATGTTATCTTGAAAGCTAACTTCTCTTCACTGAACTAGCGTAATAAGTGTATGCAAAATTCTTCAAATCAAACAGTAAAGAATAAAGGTATCTATTTATTACCGAACCTTTTTACCACAGCGGGTTTGTTTTCTGGCTTTTATGCCGTAATTGCTTCCATGAATGCTAACTTTGAAGCCGCAGCGATAGCCATTTTTATTGCCATGATTTGTGATGGGCTCGATGGACGAGTGGCAAGACTGACTAATACCCAAAGTGATTTTGGTGCTGAGTACGACAGTATGGCCGATATGGTGTCCTTCGGAATGGCGCCAGCACTACTCGCCTACAATTGGGCATTAGCGGACTTAGGTAAAATTGGTTGGCTGGCCGCATTTATCTATTGCGCAGGTGCAGCACTCAGGCTTGCTCGATTTAATACGCAAGTTGGCGTCGCTGATAAGCGTTATTTTCAAGGTCTCGCCAGCCCGGCTGCCGCCGCTGTTATTGCTGGCAGTATTTGGCTTGGTAATCAATATAGTCTCGATGGAAGAAACATCAGTTGGATTGCGGCCCTTGTTACGGCAGCAACCGGTTTACTGATGGTCAGCAATTTCCGCTATCACTCCTTTAAAGAAATTGATTGGCGCGGCAAGGTTAACTTTATCGTGATCTTACTGGTCGTCGGTGTGTTTGTGGTGGTGTCGGTTCAACCTGCATTGATTTTATGTGTCGGCTTCTACTTATATGCGATTTCAGGCCCGATCATTACTATCAGAACGGTGAGAAAACTCAAAGTCGCTCATATTGTCGGTGATGATACGGTAGCGAATGTCGAGACGAACTCCTCAGTCCAAGCCGCTGCACAAACTCAAGTCGTTACAGATCTCGAGAAAGAGAAACAAGAAGAGCATAAACCTTAGGGCTCGTGCATTTGATCATTGCTTATCATTAGCTAGGTGCAAACAAGAGTAAGGCATCACACTAGGCATAACGTTTTTAGAGGTTTGCTGATAGATATAGCGAAAAATAGCTATCAACTTCTGTTTATGCCCATTCAATCTATTAAAACCTCTGCAATAGGTGATTTCTTCTGCCAGACTTATCAACCCAAACAGCGATATTGCTCAATATTGCAGTATATTTCTGCAGTTTGGTGGTTATTCATTCGCTTGGCGCAGATTGTTAAAAAAGCCCTTGCACAAAATCTCCTGCTCCCTATAATGCGCATCCACTGACACGGCAGACAGCGTTAAGCAGCCTGATGTGGCAGTTCATCAATGAGTTTACTGATTGATGAGAGTTGAGAAAGTTTGCAAAAACTCCTTGACGCGAAACGGGAAATGCGTAGAATACGCAGCCCTAGCCAACTGGAAGCGTTCGACGCTCAGTGTGGTACTCAAGTTCTCTTACGAATATTGAGTTGCTCTTTAACAAGATAAAACAAGAAATCTGTGTGGACACTCACAGGTGTTGAGTTAATCGAAACTGCTTAACCTT